>JAUWCZ010000113.1 GCA_030609055.1 Chloroflexota bacterium
TTCTCGCAGCCGGATTGCCTCTAGCTTGGTCTCTAGCGGATAGTCTTTACTTCCTTTTTTTCTTGCCATACAAAAACACCTCCTGTATTTATTATACGAGAGGTGTTTTTATTTCGTGTCCTGTTTACGGGGTTCAGTTCACTTAGAAAGGGGTTTTATTATTATCAGGCATTTACCATGGGCCGAAATTTATATCCGTAGACTAGCAAACCCCGCTCATCTCCATCGGATCGGAGTTTACGAGTAATCATCTCAACCGGCATACCAATTTCGACCTGCTGGTCACCAAAATCGGTTAACTGCGCCGTCACAAGCGGTCCTTCATCAAGTTTTACCAGTGCTACTGTATAGGGTATGGATTCTTCGTAGCCTTCCGGTGGGTTATAAATATCCGTAAAGGAATAGATCTCACCCTTTCCGCTGAATTCGAATTCTTTTTTTGCCTCATCTCTGCATTCCGGACAAATATCCCGGGGTGGAAATATCTTGGCTTCGCAGTGTGGGCAAACTTCACCGGTTAAAGTGTACCTTTGTTTGTTCAAACGCCAATGACGCGGAATATCCATAACACATTGTCTCCTGTTCAGGATCAAATCCAGGTGCTGTCATTACTTACACCTGACTCAGTATACAAGAAAGGGACTATCAGGAACTATCAACTTTTAGGGGTGAAAACTAGGGAAAAGCCACTGGATTTATTTCAGGGTAATTTTTCTCCTCATGCGAACATATTGAGCATAATCAATTTCTGTCCGCCGGTTTATATATTCTTCTGTGGATAAGGCTTTTCCCCTCCTGGTTGTTATTTTCTCCGTGACCAGGAGTGAAAGCGCATCCGATCCAGCACCGGATCCAAAAGATCCCAGCAGGATTCGATCCCCCGGTTCAGCACCATCAAGAACAGCGGTCAGTCCAATTAAAGAAGACCCGGCGTAAACATTGCCGATCCGTGGTGATAATAATCCCTTTTCCAGTTGAGTTTTTGAAAATCCCAGCTGTTTTGCTGCCCGGTGAGGAAATTTAGTATTAGGCTGGTGGAAGATCACATACTCATAATCCGCTGGCTCTTTTTCGAGTTCATCTAGCAGTGTGGTAACCGAATTGATGATGTGCTTAAAATATGCTGGTTGGCCGGTAAATCGACCTCCATGTTCCGGGTATTTCTGGTGTTCCCTGCGCCAAAAATCCGGTGTGTCTGTGACATAAGAGGTAACACCCTCAATTACCGCCAGGGATTCTTCAGCCGGACCGATAATAAAAGCACCTCCCCCCGCGGCAGCAGTATATTCCAGAGCATCTCCCGGTTTCCCCTGGGCGGTATCCATTCCTACTGCCAGAGCATAATTTCCCATCCCGGAGCCCACCAGAGCCATGGCAGCAACCATGGCTTCTGAGCCAGCTTTACAAGCAAATTCCAAATCGGCAGCCTGCGTAAAAGGTGTGATTCCCAGGGCTTCTGCGACTATAGTGGAGGTTGGTTTAACTGCGTAGGGATGCGATTCGGAGCCCACCCAAACTGCTCTGATTTCCTGGGGATTCACTCCTGCCCGCGCCAGGGCGTTCCGGGCCGCTTCAATCGACATGGTTACTACATCTTCATCCATTCCTGCGACCGATTTTTCCAGGATGGGTTCAACTGGCATACCACCCATCCAAATGCGAGAGATTTCAGTTGCCGGAAGTCTGTATCGAGGTATATAAGCGCCGTAACCAATGATGCCCACCGAACGAGCTGGTTTCATAACTTTGTTTTTCATCTGGTCTTTTCCTTTGCTTGCCTTGGATCCACAATCTCAAAACTGATAAATTTTACTTCCAGCTGTTGAGGATCTCCTTTGCATGGTCTATCCGGACCTGTTTGTCCAGTATGAGTTGATCTGCCAATTGGTTGATTTGCTCCCCCTCTGCACCGGCAGCAATTGCCACCTGTCGGGCATGCAGCCGCATGTGACCTTTCTGGATGCCGTCCGTTGCTAAAGCCCGCAAGGCTGCCAGGTTTTGAGCCAATCCGACCGACACGATAATTTCTGTTAGCTCCTGGGCAGATTCCACGCCCATCAGTTTAAGGGCTGCTTTTGCGCCAGGATGCACCCGGGTGGCTCCTCCAACAAGCCCTACCGCCAGCGGTAGCTCCAGTTTTCCCCTTAAATTACCCGCTTGATCACGAGACCAAGTGGAGAGTGAGCGATAAAAACCATACCGGGCTGCGTATGCATGAGCTCCAGCTTCCACGGCCCGCCAATCATTAGCTGTAGCCAGCAAAACGGCATCAACTCCATTCATGATGCCTTTATTATGGGTTGCTGCCCTATAGGGATCCGCATCGGCAAACGCCCAGGCTTCAATAATTCCATCCCGGACCTGCTCTCCGGTATACTCTCCAAAAGCCAGGCTTTCAAGGGGTATTGTACATGCAGCGGATGCCAGACGTCGGTCGGCCAAGTTCGATAATATCCGCAAATGGACCCTGCCACCGGTAATCTCCTCCAGGTGTGGTGCCAGCTTTTCGCAAGCGGTATTAACTGCGTTTGCCCCCATCGCATCCCGGACATCAAACAGCAAGTGGATAACAAGGAAAGGACCGATGGCGGAATGAGGTATTTGTCTGGTTTCCAGACCCTTTGGTCCTCCTCCCAGATCCCGTAGGACCGGGTCAACATCCACAAGACTACCAAGCAACTGCTCTTTTTGATTCAGGATGGATTCTTCAGCTGCCTGTAGATCCTTCACATCCAGCACCTGCAGCTGACCGATCATCACCGGATCATCAGCGTGGGCGGTAAATCCACCACCTTCCCGGGCAAGTTTTGCCATAAATGAAGCCCCGGCAACAACCGATGGCTCTTCAACAACCATCGGCACCAGCACATCCCGCCCATTTACTCGAAAATTCAGGCCAATTCCTAAAGGAAAGCTGAAAGTACCGATCACATTCTCAATCATGTTTTCCGCAATTTCCAGTGGGAGGTTCCCTTCTGAACATAAATTTTCCAGTTCCTGAGGGGAAAGAAATCCACGCTCAATCAGTAATTGGTGCCGTTTTTTTAATGGCAGGTCGTAAAATCCCCGAATTCGGGAGCTTTTATCATCATTCTCCATAGATATACCTTCCTGATGGTACTTATGAATTAACAATCTGGTTAATAATAACAATAAGATATCTGAACTAGCAAAAACTATCAAAATCAAATCAGATAAGGTAAAATGGGTCTTGGTAACGGTTATGACTAATAAAACAAAACAGGAATTAGAGGATCAAATCGGATCTTTGTATCAGGCAAGTAAGGACCTGGTTCAGGATTTATCCCTGGAAACCGTATTATGGCGCATTGTCCGTCTGGCCCAGGCACAAGTTGAAGCAGAATACGCAGCTCTAGCAATCCGTGATGATGATGGCTCGGTGGTTAGTTTCATTCATACCGGCATGTCAGAGGAAGAAATCAGCCTGATGCCGCATCCACCGGAGGGAAAGGGTTTACTGGGGGAACTTCAGAACAAACATGAAACTATTCGCATCCCGGAGATCTTGGAAGATCCCCGGTCGGTTGGCTTCCCGAATTACCACCCCAAGATGACGTCCATGCTGGGTGTGCCAATCATTTCCGGAGAGAAGATCCTGGGGCAGATTTATCTGACCAACAAAATCGAATTTGCCGAATTCTCAGCGGATGATGAGCGGTTGATGAAAACCCTGGCTGCCTATGCAGCAGTTGCTATCACAAATACACAGTTATACAACCACATCCTTGAAAGGGATAATACCCTCAACCAGCAATATGAAGATTTAACACTGATTAATGACCTTGCCCAGAGCGTCGCCAGTTCCTGGGATATCAAGGAAATTATGAGCCGGACTTTAAAACATGTCCTTGAGTACCTGGATATCGAAACTGGAGAAATATTCCTTAAGGATCGAGGGGGAAAGGATTTAAGATTATCCATGCTACGGGGAGATGATTTTGAAGCCTTCTACACCAAAGATGTATTCCGGATCGGCGATGGGGTTGTGGGAAAAGTTGCTGGTCATAACAAAACACTCGTAGTTTACAACCTTGATTCTGATCCCCGCATCTTACGACCTGCCATCGCAGAATCAGGTTTCACCTGCCAGGCAGTGATCCCTCTTCAGGCAACTCGTGAAGTGGTCGGTGTAATGACTCTTTCAAGTAAAAAAGAAAGGGATTATTCTGCCCGGGAGTTGGACCTACTAACGACAATTGGATTGTGGGCAGGCACGGCAATCCAGAATGCGCTGCTCCATCAGCAAACCAAACACGTAGCCGTGCTAGAAGAACGGGAGAGGATCGGAATGGATCTGCATGACGGGATCATCCAATCCTTATACTCGATTGGATTAACGCTTGACTATGTCAAGGCTATCCTTCAAGAAGATCACAAAGAAAGTCAAGAGAAATTGGAGTTCGCGACAGGTGGGATCAACAGCACCATCACCGATATCAGGGCATACATATCTGATCTCCGGCCCAGGCAGATGCAGGAAAATATGACATTTTCCGAAAACCTGGAGATTCTCCTCAAGGAATTTGAGACCAATTCAAAAATACCTGGCAGTGTAAAAAACGAACTCCAGGTTCCGTTAGATACCGCTGATCCGAACACAGTCACCTTATTCCGGATTGCCCAGGAATCCCTTTCGAACACTGCCCGGCACTCTGAAGCTACCCAAACCGAAGTCCGCCTCTGGGACGAGGACGGGAAAGTGTACCTCAAAATCATGGATAACGGGAAGGGTTTTAATGTTGATAAAACAGAGGCGAATCTGGGTCATGGCTTGGTCAATATGCAGCGAAGATCCCAAAAAGCAGGGGGAGGGATCCAGATTGATTCTGCACCGGGGAAAGGAACCAAAGTACTGACCTGGGTGCCTAAAGAGTAAAGATTAATCACATTTTTTGACCGGCGATTTAAATCACGGCCTACCGATTCTAAGTCCTACCAACATGGGACTTTAGGGGAAATAGATGCGAGCGTCCTAATATAAAGTACCCTGACATTTTTCAAAAGTTCCAAACCGTCCC
>JAUWCZ010000033.1 GCA_030609055.1 Chloroflexota bacterium
ATATGGCGGAGTTTAAAGAAGTATTCATGGGCAACCGTTTGAGATTCTCCAGGTTCCATTTCACCTGAGGAAAGATACAGAGCAGAAGGGGGAGCGTAAGGATCCATCCCTGCCCGGACTGCAAAAGCAACTGCTCTGGCAACCCCAACAGCCCCAATGGCATCTAGTTTATCGGCATCAAAAAGCACCTGCGCTTCCACAGTCTGGGGTTTCTCCGAATCATCCCGAAAACGGTGAGAACGGATGCAATGAACCACTGCTTGAATATTCTCTACAGCCCATCCTTCTTCAATAAGAATCTTTTCAGCAAATTTAGCAGCTGCAATATGGTGGTCTTCCCTGACATCCACATCCCCGTCAACATCATGGAGAAGTGCAGCTGCTCTGACAACAGTCAGATCGGCATTTTCCTCTTTACCGATTCTCTCGCACAAACGGTAAACACGAAGAACATGAGAAAAACCATGAACAGGGTCATCGTCCGAGTAAAAAGCCCGGGCTTCGTCGATTGTCGGCATGCGAAAGTCTCCTGGTCCTTATCCTGAATGGTCTGTTGAGATGGTTCAGCCTAGGGGAGCACAGCAGCGGAAGGAAATAGATACTTACTGATAAGCAGGTATACTGCAACAGCCAGGCAAATCATAATACCCAGAGTGAGAATCTTTTTTGTAACCTTCAAAATTACCCGCAGGATAAATAATCCCACGACTGCAATGACAACCCATACCAAGAGTGAATTATCCAATAAATTCACAACTCCTCCTAAATCTGAAAGATCTGTCCCTCTTTGATCACCGTTTCAACTAGATTGGTGCCAAACCTATATCCGATGTGCCTGTAATCCGGGATATCCAAGATGATAAGATCAGCCTGTTTCCCAGGTTCCAGTGATCCAACCTTAGCATCCATGCCGATTGCTGCTGCGGCATTGATTGTTCCCGCCACTATCGCCTGGTTAGGGGTAAGTTTCATATACCTGCAGGCTAATGCAGCTGCAAACTGCATGTTCTCACACCAGGCAGTTCCCGGGTTGAGATCAGTGGCAATTGCCAGAATACCACCGGCGTTCAGGATTTCCTTAGCCGGTGTGTACTCAGACTCTGATAATCCAAAAGGTGTGCAGGGCAATGCCACAGCGACTGTATCTGATTCCCCCAGAGCTTTTACATCCTCCCGCGAAGTCACCACCAGGTGGTCTGCTGAAGCTGCCTTTAAGTCCACTGCCAAACGAACACCTCCTAAATTGTCAAATTCATCGGCATGTATTTTTAGAGGAAATCCGAGTTTCTGGGCAGTCTTCAAGATCTGCCGACTCTGGTCTAGATTAAAAGCACCGGACTCACAAAAGACATCCACAAAGGGATAGGATTTCTTGGTGTGTTTAGGCCACCAATCCGCAAGCGCAGGAATCATTTCTTTCCATACCAAGTCAGTATATCCAGCGGTATCTCCCTCATATTCTGGTGGGACGGCATGGGCACCTAAAAAGGTTGGCACAATGTCCAGCGGTTCTTCCTGATCCAGTTCCAGTAAAGCCCGCAGCATCAGGAGTTCAGTTTTTGTGTTCAATCCGTAGCCAGTTTTTGCTTCCAGGGTTGTTGTGCCATGGGCGAAAACAGATTTCAATCTGGAGCGGGTCTGATCTTTCAGTTCTCTTAACGAAGCATCCCTGGTTGCCTGTACTGTGGATACGATTCCTCCCCCGGCTTGCATAATCTCCAGATAGGTTTTGCCCTGCAGTCGCAGTTCAAACTCCGCGGACCGATCCCCAGCCCAGATTACATGAGTGTGTGGGTCAACAAACCCCGGCATGACTACTTTCCCCGCAACGTCCAGTCTCTCCTCGTCGGGATATTTCTCAAGCAGATCAGAGGAAGAACCTGTTTCCACGATACTCCCTGACCTGATTAAGACCGCTCCATCCTCTCTTAAACCTAAATCTCCCAGGCTGTCCCCCCGTTGTGGTCCCCCGGCTATCGTGATTACTTGTGCGGCTGAATGGATTAACATATCTTATCCCATTGGCTAAAACTGATATCTAAAATTGTAACATCATCAGGATATATCCCTTTCAGATGGCAAAATTTAGTCATATCCCAGAATAAGTTTGTTTTTGTCCAGATGAAATAATGTTTGGTAGATATTGAGAAACTTTTCCACAAATATCCAAGATAAATATCACCCGGTATTTGATTTGCCTATCACCCAGGGTTGAATCTTAAAAAATTTGTATTTGCGCTAAAGCAGCTTTCGCGATATAATGGCACAACTATCTGGTAAAAATCTGGTTGTTTTTCCTGCAGGCGGCTCTTAATGACGTACAAATCTACCCGAAAGACAAGAATCCTCTGGGCTGGTAAAAGAAGAGCAGATATTCCATCATTTGTCCCTGATTTGGAAAACAGAGGTTATAAGGTCACTTTCGTTTCCACCGGGAAAGATGCCCTGCTAAAATTAAATAAGAGAAAACCGGATGTGATGATCATAGATGCTGCTTCGATGCGGACCACTGGATCAAGAATCTGTAAATCCATCCAGGTAAAATATCCTTCCATTCCCATCATCTTGATTAATTCCCCTGAGAATCTGCCTACAAATGAAATTGTAGCGGAGATTCAACTTGTGCATCCCTTTACCATCCGCAAACTAGAAAACCGCATCATCCCTTTTTCACCGGGCGATGGTGATGAAATCATCAAAGCTGGACCAATCCATCTAGACATGGACCGTCAGGTTATACGCTGCAACAGAAAAGAAGAACATATCACTCCCCGAATGGCAGAGTTACTAAAGATGTTGATCAAACAAAAGGGGGAAGTCCTGGATAGAAGAAAAATGTTCAGTCGGATTTGGAAAACTGATTACACAGAGGATACACGCTCCCTGGATGTCCACATCAACTGGCTGAGAAAGATCGTTGAAAAAGATCCTGATCACCCAATACTGATCCTCACTATACGCGGTAAAGGTTATAAACTGGATTTATAACAAAAAGAACGATTAATAAATAGTAACCGTTAGTGGACCGTTGGATAAGCGGTTTTTTTATTTAAATATCTGCTGGATCTGAGTCCCATCAATTAGCACCAGGCGTAAACAGATCTCCCCGCAAGTCTCCGGCAGAGAAATTGAAGCAGGCAGTTCGCCTTTCCGCCAGGATCTAGCAGCTTGAATTCTGCTTTGAAAAATCTCCCCCTTCCAATCCGGATCCACTTCCCAATAATCCACTTGAGAGAGCAGCTCTGGGGGCAATGTGATCCTCTCCTGGTTATCATCCAGTGTGCTTAATCCGAATTCCTTTGCACTCAATTTCGAGATTTTTTCTACTGCAGTTTCTCGTTGGATTTTCACAGAATATTCAGACCCAGAGGCTACTTCTTTCTCTTTCATTCTGGATTGAACATCTAGAACCAGTCGGGAACGGGAAGTATGGAGAGCTCTTAGTTGATTATCCGAACTGATAAATCGGCGATTTAATCGTGATGCTGCAACTGCGGTTGTTCCTGCTCCCCCAAAAAAATCCGCCACCAAGTCTCCGGGATTAGAGGAAGCCAGAATAATTCTCTCCATGATCCGCTCTGGTTTTTGGGTTGGGTAACCCGTTCGTTCTTTATGCAGCCTGGCCACAACCGGAAAATACCACCAGTCTTCGGGGACTTTTCCTCTTTCCAAATCAGGAACTTTACCAAAGCCTGCTTTCTTCGAGGATTTAAAGGTCTCAAGAGTACTCGGGTTGTAAGGGATACGGACCTGGTCAACATTAAATGTGTACTGTTTTGATTTGGAATAAAAAAGGATCATATCATGTTTCCGGTTATAAGCCCTCCGGATCGGAGATGGTCCGTGATAAGTCCAGATAATTTCATTTCTGAGATTGTCGTAACCGAATATTTCATCCAGCAGCATTCTGGCATAAGAGTTAACATGCCAATCCAAATGCAGGTAGAAAGAACCAGTTGGGGACAAAAGTTTATGCATTTGGATTAATCGGGGGTAGAGAAAATCCAGGTAGGCATCCAGATCCTTCCATTGATCTGGATATCCTTCCGCAAGCTGCCACTCTTTCGGCTGGCGGGAATCCTCTCCTCTGCCTACTCGGGCAGAATATCCTTTATTGGTAAAAAAGGGAGGATCGGCATAAATGAGATCGATCTTCCCTTCGTATTCAGGTATCAAAGCATTCATCACCCGGAGGTTATCACCCAGAATCAGCTGGGAATCGGGCTGCGGCACTGATTCCCCACCTTCAAAAGGGTACAGGACTGCATCGGTTTCGAGTTTTCCCCCCTGCGGGATTGATTCGGATTTTGAAGACCAATGTAGAGATGGCATAATATTTTTTTTTGAACTTCAGAATATCTAAGATAAAACCAGTGATAATTTTCCAGAATATTAAACTCTTAGACCCTGGATATCTATAACAAATTTATAAAAGAGAAAAGTGCCTTATGAACCTGGTTGCAGATCAATGGAACTTGGGGATCCTAGGAAATTTTTCCTTAAGTAAATCCTCCAAGTTAGGCTGCCCAATTACCCGTGATTTTTTTTAGGTAAACAATTGTACAAAATTCTGGCAAGGTTTCCAGTGACAAATTACGTATTGTGTTTCTCAGATGCCTGGCGTTTTCACATCACAGCAGGAGCTTCGATACCCAATATGTTTAACCCAGCTGCTAGAACCTTTCGTGAAGCTTCCACCAACCCTAACCGGAAGTCTCGCACTTCAGGATCAGCAGTTAAGACTGGTGCCTGACGATAGAAGGCATTAAATGACCGCGCTACTTCATATAACGCATGAGTAAGATGGAGTGGTTTATACTCCCGGGCTGCATTCTGGATCACTACCGGGAACTGTGAGAGATGCTCGATTAAGGTCATTTCAGTTGGATCCAACTCATAATCCGGATCATTTGCAACCGAAGGAATACCCGGGGCTTTCTTCAAAATGCTGTTTGCCCTCACGTGGGCATATTGAATATAAGGCGCTGCCTGCCCATTAAAATCAAGAGCTAATTCCCAATCAAAGGTAACAATCCGGGTATTCTCCCTGTCAAGCATAGGGAATTTTATCGCGCCCAAACCAACTGCCCGGGCAACCTCCTCCTTTTCATCCTGAGTGAGGTCAGGATTCTTCTCTTCCACTACCTCAAGCGCTCTGGTTTTTGCTTCCCGAATTAAATCCTCCAGCAGCACAACCGTACCTTCCCGGGAAGCCATTACAACATCCCCCGGCAGGTTGACCAATTCGTAGGAAAGATGCTCACAGTTTCCCGCCCAATCGTAGCCGGCAATTTCCAAGGTTTTCCACACCTGTTGAAAATGCAGGGATTGGCGGACATCTACCACATATATGGATCTATCCAGTGGATATTCCTCAAATTTCAGTTTTGCCAAAGCCAGATCTTCTGTGGCATAGAGAGCGGTTCCATCCGACCTTAAAACCACCAGGACACGGTATTTTTCCTTCTTTAATCCCAGTAGATCATCCAACCGGACTATGACTGCTTCATCCGGTCGTAAATCTTCCGCGATTCCCTTCTGAATTAATTCATCAACCAGTTCCTTGCCCTGAAATTCCACTTCGCTGTTGGCATAGTAACGATCAAAATAAATATCCAGAATCTGATATAAATCCTTAAATCCATCCACAGACCACTGGCGAGTTTTTTTCCATAAATCTACGATCTCTGTTTCCTGCTGGTCCCACCGGGCATACAACGCTCTGATTTCAGAATCCAAATCGGGGTTCTCTTCCAACCGACGGGTGGCTTCAGCATATAGGTCCCCCATCCAGCGGGTAGCGTCTGGAGGGGGAGTTTCACCATCATGGTATTTTTGATAATTCCAGAGCCATTTAATGACATGCAGTCCGATATCTCCGTAATAATTTGCTCGAACCACATCATAGCCGGCATATTCCAGTATCCGGCAGACCACATCTCCCAGGATAGCGCTCCTCAAGTGACCCACATGAAAAGCTTTATGAGTATTGGGTTGAGAGAATTCCACCATCAGGGTTTCCCCCTTCGACTCCCCACTCCCAAAGTGTTCAGCAGCTAAAACAGTGTTGACCACCCGGGAGCTAAATAAACGGGAATCAAAAAATAGATTTAGATATCCGCCAAGTGCCTCAACCCGGGGGAAATACTCTTGAGGAGGTAGATTCTCCTTAACCAGCAGGGCTATTTCTTCTGCCCGCTGGGGGACTTTAAGGGATTTTACACTTTTGGCTTCTAACGCGGCGACCTTAAAAAATGAGGTGGAAATGCCCCATTCACCGGAAAAGGGCACTGGAGCCCATTCCAGTTCCTCAGGAATAGGGATATTATTCTCCTTTAAAATGTTTTGGATCTGCTCCTCTAGATGGAGTTGTTCAACCTTGAACATAAATTTGCTCTGGCGCTAAATCGTGGATCTTGTAGTTTAAATATTTTAACGAATTTACAGCAGGTCGGCACCGAGATTATAACATGGTGCATCTCGCCAAATCAAAAAGCGGGAGCAATGAGATGCTCCCGCCAGGATTCCCAGTAGGTCGACTGGATTCAGGCGCTTTTATCCAGGGAAGCCAATCGGGTCATGAGACGGCTCTTACGTCGAGCGGCATTGTTCTTATGTATGGCGCCTTTCGCAGCCGCTTTATCGAGTGCTTCTACGGCAGCTTGTGTAGTTTCCCGGGCGCTTTCCAGATTTTGTTCTTCGATGGCAAGAAAAGCCTTCTTAACCAGAGTTCGTGCCCGGCTCTTATAGGAACGGTTTTGCGTTCTGCGTTTGATATTCTGTCTTTCTCTTTTTTGTGATGATTTTAAACCCAAAGTAATTCCTCCATTCAATTCAATCGTTTTCCGAGTATTCCCGGGAATTATTTTATCATTAAATCCTGTTAGGCGTTCGAAGGGACATTTTAAAGGAAGGACGGAGTTTTGTCCACCCCATTGGTCATTCTTGCTGACAGAGGGTATATCCTGGAAATCCACCAGGGACCTTTCCCCTTCAAGAAACCTCGTAATCGTGATAATATGAATGCCCCAGGTCAGCCAGGTGGTTGCGCCCTGGTTACAGGGTGAGGAAAGTCCGCACTCCTCTGAGCACGATGCCGGATAACGTCCGGGGCGGAGTGATCTGCCGGATCGGGCCACAGAAACATACCGCTCCTCCGGGAGTAAGGGTGAAATGGTGGTGTAAGAGACCACCGGCGCAGACAGTAATGTCCGCGGCCGGGCAACCCCCATCGGGAGCAAGGCCAAACAGGGATAAACTCCTTCGGGAGGGGAGGCTGCTCGTCTCCCTTGAATTCCAGGTAGGCTGCACCGAGGAGCATCGAGAGATGCTTCCCAGACAGATAATCACCTCAGTGAAAGGAAGGGAGGAAACCCTCCGGGGTGTAAACCGGATCTTTCGCCAGACAGAATGCGGCTTATCAGCTGGCCTGGGAATTTATACGGTACAATTTGATCACACCAGGTGAGCTCAGAAATGCAAACGGACAAGCTTCACACTTTACTTCAATCCGGAAAACCCATTCTGCTTGATGGCGCCATGGGCACCATGCTTATGCAAGCCGGTTTTGCATCTGGCGACTCACCGGAAGAATGGAATGTCCTCCACCCTGACAAAATCCGTCAAATTCATCGTGATTACATTCAAGCTGGATCCCGGATAATCCTCACCAACTCCTTTGGGGGTACTTCGGTCCGGTTGGAATCTCATGGCTTACAGGATAGGGCAATTGAATTAAACCGGGCAGCCGCTGAAAACGCCCGGGCGGAAGCGGACGCTGCTTCCCAGCCAGTTCTGGTTGCCGGATCAATGGGACCAACTGGCCAGCTTTTAGAACCACTGGGAACCCTTAGTTTAGATCAGGCTGAAAAAACTTTTCAGGACCAGGCAACCGGATTATCAGAAGGGGAGGTGGATTTATTCTGGATTGAAACCATGAGCGATCTAAATGAGGTGAAAGCAGCCGTTGCAGGCATCCGCTCAGTGAGTAATTTGCCGATTGCGGCATCCATGTCCTTCGACTCTCACGGTCACACCATGATGGGGATCAGCCCTGTCCAGGCTGTGAAGAAACTCAAGAAAATGGATATCCAGCTGCTAGGAGCAAACTGCGGCACCGGATCAGATGAACTGATAGAAGCCATTAAGGAAATGCACTCTGCCGATCGGGATTTGATCCTAATTGCCAAAGCTAATGCAGGTATTCCGGAAGTTGTGGGGAAAGATGTGGTTTACAATGGTTCCCCGGAAGTAATGGCAGCCTATGCCATTGAGGTTTACAAACAGGGCGCCCGGTTAATTGGAGGATGCTGCGGAAACACACCAGATCATATTCAAGCGATGGCAGAAGCTTTATCAAAACTTGAATAATGAAAGGGTAGAAGAAGAAAATCCACCTTATCAATGTAAACAAGGTTATCGGAATGGCAGGGTATCAACCTTCCAGAAACCTCAATCATATCAAATCAAAAGATCTCCTGAGAAGGTAGTGATGGAATGATGGCGGTGGTTTTTATAACTGAACCACCGTCTTTTGTATACAAAAAACCAGTCATCTAATTGCACAGATCCCTGAGAGTATATCTCCCACTATCCAGGGAGGCGAAGAATCCAGGCAACCGTTAGATATAATCTCGTCAGCTGATCTGGATGCTTTTTATAGGATTTTAATGGCAATATTAACCAGGATTGAACTCACCAGTATTATGAATGGATCTATGAAATATTAATTTCGATCCAGAAAATCCTGACTAATATCACCGTTTATTACTAAATTTGTCGAAATAATCAAGCAAGGAGAAACTCGATGATAAACAGTAATTACACAGCACAAGTTACTCCAGGGATTCAACTACTGTCAGACTCTCAGAAAGAAGAAATCCACAGTGCCACCTTGGAGCTATTAAGGCGAACGGGTGTAAAAGTCCTTGTCCCGGAAGTTCGGGATCTGCTCAAGAAGGCTGGATGTTGGATGGATGGTGAACTGGTTCGGATTCCTCCCCACTTAATTGATTGGGCTATCCGGACAGCTCCCAGTCGGGTAGTTCTCTGCGACCGGATTGGAAACCCGGCCATGGAACTGGAAGGCAGGAAAGGCTATTATGGCACAGGGTCTGACACCCCTTTCGTGATTGATGCTTACAGCGGTAAGCGCCGGAAAGCTGTTTTGGATGATGTAGGAATCGTTGCTCGGCTTGTAGATGCATTGGAGCATATTGATTTCCTGATGTGTATGGGTATTGCCTCCGATGTAACTGCAGAGATATCTGATCTGTACCATTTCCGTGAGATGATCAGGAATACGACAAAACCCATCATCTATACAGCCTGGAACCGGAAAAATCTGGAAGATATTATCGAGATGGCTGAAATCGTTTCTGGAGGAGCTGAATCACTTCGAAGAAAACCTTTCATAGCATTATATAGTGAACCAATCTCACCTCTGACTCATGCAAATGACAGCTGCGAAAAATTGCTCTATCTGGCGGGGAAGGGACTTCCAGTCGTTTATACACCGGGCCTCATGATCGGGGGGACTGGTCCGGTTACGATTGCAGGAGCCTTAGTGCAAGCCATTGCAGAACAACTAAGTGGACTACTGATCACCCAACTAATTCAGGAGGGCACACCAGTTATTGGAGCTGGGGGGATTCTGTTAATGGATATGTCCAAAGGGTTGATTTCCTATGCTGCGCCGGAATTTATGATAGCAACGACCGCGATCAGTGAAATGTATCACTATTATCAACTACCAATTTTCAGTTTCTCCGGCTGTTCAGATTCAAAATCCTTTGATCAGCAAGCTTCCGCGGAAGGTGCCCTGTGGATGATTATCTCTGCTCTAGGAGGAGGCAACCTCATCCATGATGTCGGCTATATCGAATCTGGTTTGACTGCATCCTACCAACAACTTGTCTGCATGAATGAAATAGCTGCTCTCGTGAAACGCTTTATGCGGGGTGTTGAGGTCAACCAAGAAAACATTGCTTTAGATGTGATCTCTGAAGTTGGTCCCGGCGGGCAATATCTCAGCCATGAGCACACCTATCAGAATTTCCGCCGCAACTGGATACCTGAGTTATTCAACAGATCATCCAATGAAGAATGGAAAACGGAAGGGGCTTTAACCTTAGGGGATGTGGCATCAGCAAAAGTACAGCAGATTCTTGAGACTCATAAACCACAAGCCATCAGCAAAGACGTGTCAGATGCACTAGATACTGTGATCAAAAAAGCAGAAAACCGCGTAAAATGAATATAATTTGAACACGAGGAGAATCTAATGAGCGATACATTGTCAACAATTTCCACTCTGATCATTGAAGGAAAATTCGCCGATATGATTTCTATAACCAACGCAGCCCTTGAAGAAGGTCTGAGTGCCGACAAAATCCTCAATGATGGTCTGATGCCAGGTATGGACCATGTCGGCGCGGAGTTTAAAG
This sequence comes from Chloroflexota bacterium, assembly GCA_030609055.1. Lineage (GTDB taxonomy): Bacteria > Chloroflexota > Anaerolineae > Anaerolineales > UBA11858 > B10-G9. Next base: position 10,446 of record JAUWCZ010000033.1, read on the forward strand.
TGGGAAACTTGTTTGTCCCGGATGTTCTCTACTCAGCCAAAGCCATGCAGGCGGCAATGACCATCATCCGCCCCCTTCTGGCTGAAACCGGTGTCGAAACTGCCGGTAAAGTGGTGCTTGGAACTGTCAAGGGAGATCTGCATGATATTGGCAAAAACCTGGTCGGCATGATGTGTGAGGGAGCTGGATTTGAGGTGATTGATCTCGGAAATGATGTTGATCCAGAGGTTTTTGTGGAAGCAGTCAAAGAGCATAAACCCACCATCTTAGGAATGTCTGCATTACTAACCACTACCTTGGGAGCTATGGAACGCACCATTAAAATCCTGGAAGGTGCTGGATTACGTGATAAGGTCAAGATTATGATTGGCGGCGCTCCAGTCAACCAGGACTTTGCAGATCAGATCACCGCGGATGGTTATGCCTCAAACGCAGCTACTGCCTCGGAATTAGCGAAAGAATTATCCAAATAAATTCACTGGATTGATTAGATGTGATGATAATAACAATCAAGATATGAAACTCTCCCCCTGTGTGTTAAGGATCGATACTTGAATCTACCAACTGTTAAACCCATATCAACCCGGCTTTCCGGTATCCTACTTGTTATGGCTGCCTCAATATGTTGGTCAACTTCGGGGATCTTCATCAGTCTCATTATCAAGCAGAGCGGTCTTTCTGCTGTCGGCTTGGCTTTCTGGAGGGATTTGACAACATCGCTGCTCCTTTTGTTAGGTATTGTCATCTTTAATCCAAAGCTGCTTAAGGTCAAGAAGAAAGATCTTCCCTGGTTGATCGGCATGGGTGGAATAAGTATCGGGGGTTTTCATGTATTATTGAACAAAGCTGTGGTAATCCTTGGCGCTTCTCTAGCCACAGTGGTGTTATACAACGCCCCCATTTTTGTGACCATCATGGCCTGGTTTTTATTTCGGGAATCAATCACCACTCGAAAGATCATAGCTGTAATTCTGGCTGCAACTGGGACAATCCTGGTATCTGGGATTAGTAACACAGGCGATTGGAAAATTCTGCCAATAGGATTATTGATCGCCATGGGATCAGCCTTCGCTTACGGATCTTTTAGCCTGTTCGGGAAGAAACTCAGCGGGGAAAATAATTCTTGGACAATTTTATTCTATATCTTTGCCATTGGATCAATGACTCTTTTTATTTTTCAATTAGGGAGACCGGGTCCCTGGCCCTTCCATACTGGTATTCTCCCTTTATTTTCAGGGTTAGTGTTGCTATCAACCATCACCGGTTTTGCGCTTTACATTACTGCTCTGAAAATACTTCCTGCCAGCATTGCTTCTATCACTGCAACCACAGAGATTTTGTTCGTTTTAATTCTGGCCTTTACCATCCTGCAGGAGAGGATGGACCTGTGGCAGGTTGGTGGCGCTGTTTTGGTGATTTGCGGCGTTGTATTGGTTTCTCTGGTTAAAGAAGGCTCTATAAAAAACTCGCTGGAGAATTGAGTGCGCCACTAGAGGGGAACGAAAGCCACAACGGGTAAGATCCTCAGATCTGGTCTTGTCAGAAGGTCAATACTAATTCAAAACGATCCTCATTGTATGGGTGTTAAACTTCAAAGTAATAGTTCTTAAAATCTCACAGGTTACCTTGACACCTGCGAGGAAGTTATTACAATATATATCATTTTAATCATAATAAATGGGTTGATTTATGATCATCACTTGCGCCTGTATACAGCGGGGATCGTAAAACTGCTTCCTGAACTCACCTGATCACTAAAATTCATTAAGCAGATGCGATTTCCGCAGAACTCATAGATATCGCAGCTTTTCAGGGTTTGTTGATCTTTTGAAATCGCAGGAATCAGTTCATGATGCAGGATTTAACACCATATGTAAAAAGAATAACGCTGGATGAAGGTATGCCGGCACTGGTCGGAAATACTCCCCTGCTGCCACTTGTGACGTTGTCCGATAATAGTGCCAGTAAGGTTCAGGTATTTGCTAAAGCGGAATGGTTTAACCCCAGTGGATCTGTCAAAGATCGGCCCGCCTGGGGAATTATTCAAAATGCACTTCATGAAGGGCTAATGCTGCCCGGGATGCATTTATTGGATTCCACATCCGGTAACATGGGGATTGCATACGCCACCTTTGGATCGGCATTAGGTATCCCTATAGCGTTAGCACTGCCCTCTAATGCCAGTCCGGAAAGGATTAAGATTCTTCAAGCATTAGGCGCAGAGTTGATTCTCACAGATCCTTTAGAGGGATCAGATGGCGCCATCCAGGTCGCCCAGCAATTAGTAGAGGATCACCCTGAGAAGTATTATTATGCCAATCAGTACGATAATCCGGAAAACTGGAAATCTCATTATAAAAGCACCGGTCCTGAAATTATGGAGCAAACTGATGGCAATGTGACTCATATTGTTGCTGGCATGGGAACCACTGGAACCCTCATTGGCGTTTCAAGATATTTCGCAGAACACAAACCCGAGGTTAAAATTATTGGTGTCCAACCGGATTCCCCTTTTAATGGTCTTGAGGGTTTAAAGCACATCCCCACTGCCATACAACCAGGGATCTACGATCCTAACGCAGCAGACAGGATAATAACCATCAAAACCGAAGAAGCCTATGACATGGTCCGCTTCCTGGCCCGGAAAGAAGGTTACTTTTTAGGAATTTCTTCCGGCGCAGCCGCAGTTGCGGCCAGGCTGGTATCACAGGAACTGGAGGAAGGCGTAGTTGTAACTGTCTTCCCTGATGCTGGATTTAAGTATCTTAGCGATGACAAATTATGGAAAGGAACATGAGCATTAACATCCCTGCCAAACTTCTGATCGAAATTCATACCTCTGGAGAAACTGCTTATCCTGAAGAAGGAGCCGGATTGATGCTGGGGTATGAACAAAACGGGGTGCGTTATATTCAATCACTGCTGAAATTGGAAAATGCCCGGGAAGACTCCGCCCGGTATAACCGGTACCTGATCACAGCAGAGGACATGCTTCAGGGAGAATTGGAAGCAGATAGGCTTGGATTAAGTATTGTTGGTATTTTCCACTCCCACCCTGACCACCCTAATATACCCTCGGAAAATGACCGGGAGTGGGCGATCCCCTGGTATTCTTACCTGATTACCAGCATTCAGGCCGGCCAAGCACTGGAATCAAAATCCTGGAGATTGGCTGATGATAGGTCCCATTTTATTCCAGAGAAAGTCATTATCAATTCAAATATCTAATTACATAAACAACTCCAATGAAATCAGGAATATCAGATAAAAATAGGAATGTATAATTATGCCAACGATAAAGATTCCCGCCCCTTTACGCCCCTATGCTGATGGGCAAAGAGCACTCATACTCCCCGGCAGGAATGTAGCGGAAATTCTCGAAGAGATTGTCACCCTCTATCCAGAGCTGAAGAAACATCTTTATGGGGATGATACCCAACTGAGACCATTTGTGAATCTTTTCCTGGGTGATGAGAACATAAAAGAACTTCAAGGGTTAGACACCCCACTGACTGAGGGTGACATAATATTAATTATTCCCTCTATCGCAGGTGGATAGATTGTTGAGAACACATAGGAGGGACCATGCTTCCTGAATTATCACATGAGGAAATCCATCGCTACTCGCGTCACTTGTTGATCCCAGATGTTGGTTTGAAAGGTCAGCAGAAACTAAAAGCCGCCTCAGTTTTAGTGATCGGAACTGGCGGTCTGGGATCTCCAGTTGCCCTCTACCTGGCAGCCGCCGGGGTGGGCCGGATTGGTCTGGTCGATTATGACGTGGTGGATTATACCAACCTGCAGCGTCAGATCATCCACGGGCAATCCCGCCTAGGCGACTTAAAAGTGGAATCTGCCCGGGATCGCATGCTGGATCTCAATCCTGAAATCCAGGTGGATGTTTATAACGAATTCTTGAATTCAGAAAATGCCTTTGAGATAGCAGAACCCTACGACTTGATCGTCGACGGCACTGATAATTTCCCCACACGCTACCTGGTGAACGATCTCTGCGTGCTAACCGGTAAACCGAATGTGTATGGTTCCATCTTCCGGTTTGATGGGCAAGCAAGTGTTTTCTATGCCAAAGAAGGACCCTGCTACCGCTGTCTTTTTCCTGAACCGCCCCCACACGGGCTTGTACCCTCTTGTGCAGAAGGAGGAGTTTTAGGGGTTCTGCCCGGAACAATCGGCAGCATCCAGGCTACTGAAGCCTTGAAATTAATCCTGGGTATTGGAGAACCATTAATTGGAAAACTGCTTCTGTATGATGCCTTAGATTTGTCGTTTCAAACAGTAAAACTGCACAAAAATCCGGATTGCAAGATCTGCGGGGAAAATCCGGAAGTTACCGCACTGATTGATTACGAAGCATTCTGCGGAGTTCCATCTCATGATCATGAAGAAGGCTCCGCCGGAGAGGAGTGGGATATCACCGCCACAGAACTGGAAGCCCGATTGAAAGAAGGGGATGATCTGCTCTTGGTTGATGTCCGGGAACCGCATGAACTGGAAATATCCAATTTGAAGGGGTCCGAGTTAATCCCCTTGGGTCAGTTCGCATCCCGACTTTCAGAATTGGACAGCTCCCAGGATATCGTGTTATTCTGTAAAGCAGGGACACGCTCTACCCGGGCGCTGGAAATCATGGCCAGTGCGGGTTTCAAAAAGGTCAAAAACCTGAAAGGGGGAATCAACGCCTGGGCCATGGAAGTCGATCCAAGTTTGCCAATATACTAAGAAAGAAAGCCTGCTGGCCAACAGCAGGCTTTCTTAATATTTTCTCTAACTATCCATTCTTAAGCGATCGTTGTCAGGAACTCCTGGGTCAATGCTGCCACATCACTGGTGGTGGAAATACCTTTCCAGGGATCATTGGGATGAACCAAGTTGGCCACAACAATATTGGCACCGTTAAAAATCGCGCTGCGGGCTTCCTTTATACCCACACCACCGGCGGCTGAGATCAAGACATCAAATTTGCTCCTCACTCGGGCGACAAAATTCCTCAATCCTGGTAATTTTTTTGTATCAGACAGACTCTAGACAGCCAGGAATTCCTTCTCCCCCGCAGATTTCAGGTTCCAGTTACAATACAACCAAATGAACAGCAAGGCAACTGAACATCAGCAGCAATTGGCCCATGTTCTCCTTAATCGTCTGGAGAAGATTTCCTCCGACTCCTCCTGGGCACACCAGGCCAGCGGAATTCGAGCAGCAATTGCTAAAAAAATCTCCCGGTCAGGGCTATCCCTTAAAAGCTCTGGGCGCCAGGACCTAGAAAAATTGTTGAAAATAGGTTTTGAAATTTTGGAAAAAGCAGCTGGCGAGATTCCCGATAACAGCACATCCTGAGGGAGTGAAGAAAATCACTTCACTCGAGAGGGGCAAAATTTGCTATAATGACCTTGCAGTGTTGGATTGGCAGGAGCTCTGTAGTATGGACCAACCCCGAAAAGAAATCATTTCCTGGCGGGAAGTTAGCAAACTTATCTCCCTGATCATTCCCCAATTTGAAACCGTATTTGAACTATTGATAATGCTCTCACCCAGTGGAGTAATACCCGCCGGTATGCTGGCTGCTGCAGCAGGGATTGAGGAGCTGTTGATTGCCCAGGTGAAATTTCCCCCAACTGCAGAGCTAGATAAATCAAAGTTGCTGTCCTGGCCCAGTTTTGATCATTTTCCAGAAGACGCGCTTCTGCTCGAAAAGAACGTCTTGGTCGTAAACAAAGTCTGGGGGTCCGGCAGGACTATTTGGTCTGTTCACAAAAAGGTTGAATCCGCGGGAGGTATGCCCTATACTTGTGTCTTGCATTACAATCCCTACCGGAATTTATTAAAGTGCAAACCGGATTTTTACGGCGCAATCACAGATGCATTCATTATCTACCCTTGGGAAATCGACCAGGCAGGACCTGATCGGGTGCTGTTAGAAAACGGCGGGCGGGGGTAATTTAAATCCGGAATAATCAGGATAACAATAGCCAGAAAACAAGAGATATTCCCAAACCTAAAAATGTTCCCAGGATGGCTTCACCTGGTGTGTGACCCAGGACTTCCTGGAGTCTTTTATGCTGGGCTAATTTACCTTTTGTAAAATCCTCAATAATAGTATTGATCAACGCTGCCTGCCGGCCGGCTTCCCGCCGAATCCCTGTCGCATCATAAATTACAATCATAGCTAAAATTGCTGCCACAGCAAAGACTGGTTGATCAAATCCCATAAACAGACCAATGGATAAAGCTGCACTGCTGACCATCGCCGAATGAGAGCTCGGCATACCGCCTGCCTGAAAAAGCAAAGCCCAGTTCCACCTTCTGAGGGTAATAAATTCGATTAATACCTTCAGAACCTGGGCAAGAAACCAGGCAATTAAGGCAGAAATCAGGATGGGATTTATATCTAATAAATTACGCAGGCTCATCATCCCCCTTCAGTACTTTTTCCACCTGCAGCTCCGCTTTATCCAGCACAGAGATGCAGTAGGATGCCAGCGCTTGACCGCGTTCAAAATGCAGCAGCATTGTCTGCAAATCGTTCTCGCCTGTTTCCAGCGTATTTACTAGCTCTTCCAGTTCTTGAAGGGCTTGCTCATAGGATAGTTCTTCTAAGGGTGTTAATTTCAATTCGCTCACTGTGGGTTCCTTTAAATCCAATTCTCTTCACGATAGATTCCAAATACTTCCTTCATTACCTCGGTTATTTCCCCCAGTGTAGCGTAGGCATGAACAGCTTCTATAATAAACGGCATGGTGTTTTCGGTGCCCTGGCAGGCGATACGAAGCCGATCAAGTGCCTGCCCTACCCGTCCTTGATCCCTTTCCTTTTTAAGGTTCCTGATTCTGTCAACCTGGTTCCGAAAGCCTTCTGGATCCATTTCTAACAGAGGGATCTTTGGGTTTTTCTCTTCCATAAAAGCATTAACTCCAATTACCTGGCGGAGTTGCGAGTCAATTTCCCTTTGATATCGATAGGCTGAATCTGAGATTTCTCCCTGGAAAAAACCCTGATCAATCCCCGGTAGCACTCCCCCCAGGTCTTTTATCCTGTCAAAATAGATATACGCCTGGTTTTCCATTTTATTGGTTAGGGCTTCTAGGAAATACGATCCCCCCAAAGGATCCACGCTGTTGATCACTCCGGATTCCTCGGCGATAATCTGCTGAGTTCTCAAGGCGATTGTAACAGCATGTTCGGAAGGAAGTGCGAGCGCTTCATCCATACTATTAGTATGGAGGGACTGTGTGCCGCCTAGTACAGCTGCCAATGCTTGCAGTGCTACCCGGACGATATTAATCTCTGGCTGCTGAGCAGAAAGGGAGACACCTGCTGTCTGGGTATGAAATCGCATTAACCACGATCTGGGATTCTCTGCCTGGAAAGTATGGCGGATTTCTCTAGCCCAGATCCGTCGTGCTGCCCGGTATTTGGCGATTTCTTCAAATAAGTCATTGTGTGCGTTGAAGAAGAAGGATAGACGGGGAGCAAATTCATCGACCGAAAGGCCCCGGTCAAGCGCCCAGCGGACATATTCCAGTCCATCTGCTAGAGTAAACGCCAGTTCCTGGGTGGCAGTGGCTCCTGCTTCACGGATATGGTACCCGGAGATACTTATTGTGTTCCAGTGAGGGACGTCTCTGGATCCAAATTCTATCGTGTCAGTCACCAACCGCATGGATGGTTCAGGAGGGAAGATGTATTCTTTTTGGGCAATATACTCTTTTAAAATATCATTTTGAATGGTTCCCCGCAGCTGATCTCTTCTCACTCCTTGTTTTTCTGCCGCAGCTATATACATGGCCCAGATGATCGCCGCGGGGGAATTAATCGTCATACTAGTAGATACCTGGTCCAAGGGCAGTCCATCCAGCAGGATTTCCATGTCTTGTAATGATGAGACAGCCACACCACAGCGCCCAAATTCCCCCTCTGCCTCCGGTGCGTCTGTATCAAATCCCATCAGGGTCGGCATATCAAATGCTACCGAGAGACCTGTTTGCCCTTGTTCCAGTAGGTACTTAAAACGCTGATTGGTCTCCTCAGCAGCACCAAATCCTGCGAACATCCGCATGGTCCACTTCCGTGATCGGTACATAGTGGGGTGAACACCGCGGGTAAACGGGTATTGGCCCGGATAACCAACTTCCTCTTGATAGGTTTTTCCCGCCAGATCATTAGGCGTATACAGCCGGTTTACCAATTCTGAAGAAGTAGTAATGAATTTTTCACGGCGTTCCGGAAAGCGGTCAAGGCTGGATTGCAGTGTTTCCTTCTCCCACCGTTCTATATTTTTTTGAAGGTCATCCAATTCCTGCTGGTCAGACATTCCTGACTCCTTAAGTAGTTCCTGAGAATATCCGTAGAAATTATAGCACTCTTTTATCTCCCTTGATTGCTCTACCGATTAACTGAAAATCACCGATCATTGTATTAGAAAAAGACCCAGGGTTTGTTCTTTGGTATACTACCCTCATGCAAAAATCCCCTCTAAGTGAAACTGCGACAGCGGAATTGATTCATGATTTAAAACAGGCAGTCCGGGAGGTGGCCTCCGATAGAGTCACCCGGGTTCTCTACAGCACAGATGCCAGCATTTATCAAGTGATGCCGGTTGGTGTAATCTGGCCCAGGGACACCGATGAAGTCGCAGCAGCGGTCGAAATTGCCCGGAAACACAATACACCGGTTCTCCCCCGTGGCAGTGGAAGCAGCCTGGCTGGTCAAGCGATCGGCAAGGCACTGATCCTGGATTTCTCGCGCCATATGGACAAAGTTATTACCTTAAATCCGGACCAAAACAAGGTAACTGTCCAGCCGGGTGTTGTGTTGGGTCCGCTGAACCGAAAACTCTCTCAGTTTGGGTTGAAGTTTGGTCCTGATCCAGCTAGTGCCGACCGGGCGACCTTGGGTGGTGTAATAGGAAACAACGCAACCGGTGCTCACTCCATCCTCTACGGGATGACCCACGATCACCTGCTTGAAGTTGAAAGTGTCCTCTCAGATGCTACACTGGTCAACTTAAAAGCAATCAATGAAACTGCATTGCAGATAAATCAAAAAAAGGACACCCGGGAAGGAGATATTTTCCGGTCACTCCCTTTCATCCTGGATCAATATCAAGAAGCAATTTCGTCTCACTATCCTGACACTTTCCGGAATGTCGCGGGGTACAATTTGAATATTTTAGCCAGACAGACAATACTCAATCCCGCAGTTCTGCTGGCAGGTTCTGAGGGTACATTGGGGATTATCACTTCTGCCACCCTTAATCTCGTTCCCCGTCCTGCATCTACATACCTGTATCTGGTACATTTTTCTGAACTGAAAGCAGCCCTGGAGGCAGTTCCTGCAATTCTGGAATCAAACCCCAGCGCTGTGGAACTGATTGATCGAATGCTGATACAACTTACACGGGCTAATCCAGCCTTTCGATCTCTCCTGGCTCCTATTCAAGGAGATCCTGCGGCGGTTTTGGCGGTTGAATACCAGGGGGACGATATCCGCCAGTTATCCGGGAAAGAGGATAATTTAGCAAAATTTGGTTTTACGATACCGCTGCCGGAGGAATCACATCAAAATCAAATCTGGAAAGCACGGAAGGTCGGATTGGGAATCCTGCAAAGCGCCCCGGGTGATGCTAAACCTACTGCCTTTATTGAAGACGCTGCTGTTCCTGTTAAACACCTGGCAGCATATGCACTGGAAATTGAAGCGTTTGGCCGGGATATCGGCGTAGGGTCAATTGCATTTTATGCCCATGCCAGCGCGGGTTGTCTGCACATCCGACCGCAGGTAAATCTAAAGAGCGAACAAGGGTTAAAGCAGATGCGGCTGCTGGCCGAAAAATCCCTTGAACTGGTGCTGCAATTTGGAGGAACAACCAGCGGAGAACATGGAGAGGGCATTGCCCGGGGGGAATTCATGGAGCAGCTATATGGGCCTGAACTAACAAAGGCATTCCGAGAGGTTAAGGAAACATTTGATCCGGATTATCTATTCAACCCAGGCAAGATCATTGACCCCCCAGTAATGGACAGCAGCCATCTTCTACGTTATGGATCGGATTACCAGGCAATTCAAAAACCGTCCCAAACCCTGCTGAGTTTTGAGCGAGATCAGGGATTTGATAGAGCCGTAGAAATGTGCAATGGCGCCGGTGTCTGCCGTCAGCTTGAAGAGGGTGTGATGTGTCCAACTTTCCAGGTAACCCGGGATGAAAAACACAGCACCCGCGGACGGGCGAATATCCTCCGCGCTGCCATGACAGGAAAAATGGGACCGGCAGGGATGACATCCACTGATGTGTATGCTGTCCTGGATCTTTGCTTATCCTGTCAAGCCTGCACGAATGAATGCCCCTCAGCTGTGGATATGAGTAAGTTAAAGGCTGAGTTCTTGTACCATTATTACAAGGTTCATGGGATTCCATTAAGGAACAGGATCTTCGGTAACATAGCCGAGATCAGCAAACTTGTTCAACCGATCGCTTTCTTGGCGAATCCAATCCTGAAAGGTCCCGCCCGACGGATGCTTTCCATCACTGGTATCCACCCAGACAGGCAAATGCCACCCTTTGCAGGGCAAACCTTCACAACCTGGTTTAGAAAACGACCCCATCCAGAACCATCTCCGCATGCGCGGCAAGTGGTATTCTTCCATGACACCTATCTGGAATACAACTATCCCCAGATTGGCAAAGCAGTGGTAAAAATCTTCGAAAAAGCCGGAGCAGATCTGATCGTACTCAGGGATAAGGTTGACTCCGGACGTCCCGCATTTTCAAAAGGTATGCTTGATAAAGCCAAAACCCTCGCTGAGCGAAATCTTCAGCTTCTAGCAGCATATGTAGAACAAGGTATTCCAGTTGTCGGCTGCGAGCCCAGTGATATCGTCATGTTAACAAAAGAATATCGGGATCTGGTTCCCGGTCCCCTATCTAATCTGATTGCCAAATCCACCATGCTGGTGGAAGAGTATCTCCTCCGGGAAATTGAGGCCGGGAATTTCAAATTCATTTTTGATGAACAGCCGCGTCGAGTGCTTTTCCATGGCCATTGCCAGCATAAAGCTAATTTCGGAACAGAAGATACTCTAAAACTATTAGATTTGATACCAAACTGCTCTGTTGAGGAAGTTGATGCAGGGTGCTGCGGTATGGCTGGAGCATTTGGATATGAAAGAGAACATTACCAGCTTTCACTTGAGATAGCAGAATTAAGTCTGGCGCCAAAAGTTCGGGAGGCATCCTCCGACACGGTTATCTGCGCCTCTGGTACTTCCTGCAGAGAACAGATTCTACATACTGCTGACCGGAATGCAATTCATCCCTTGGAGTTATTCGCCAATGCATTGGTTTGAAACCCCCCTGGAATATTTACGTAATGAGTATAAGAGCGTTATAGTATCTATACAAAACCAGAATTGATTATTTTGAAACCACATCAGAAAAGGATTAAACATGGCTTGGATATCTTCCCCTGAAACCTGGATTGCACTGCTCACACTCACCGCCCTTGAAATTGTCCTGGGTATCGATAATATTATCTTTATTTCAATTCTTGCCAGTAAACTCCCCAAGGAACAGCAGGATCTAGGACGCCAGATCGGGCTGGTGATGGCGATGGCAACCCGCATTCTGCTGTTGTTCTCACTCACCTGGCTTACTAGGCTAACCTCTCCGCTCTTTACAATCTTTACCTATGACTTATCCGGACGGGACCTGATCCTGATTTCAGGCGGGTTGTTTTTGCTGGGGAAAAGCACCTTTGAAATCCACGAGCGATTGGAAGGAGAAGAAGGATATGCCTCCCAGAAGGTCGCTCCTTCCTTAACTGACGTGATCATTCAAATCATGCTGCTCGATATTGTCTTTTCACTGGATTCGGTGATCACAGCGATCGGCATGGTCAACGAAATCACCATCATGGTTACTGCGGTGGTGATTTCAGTGGTGATCATGCTGTTGGCCTCCGGTTCAATCAGCGCTTTTGTGAATGACCGTCCAACCCTAAAAATCCTGGCCCTGAGTTTCCTGCTGCTGATTGGTTTCTCCCTGGTAGCAGACGGCCTGGGATTCCAGATCCCCAAAGGATATATATATTTCGCAATGGGATTCTCTGTATTTGTGGAGATCATCAATCTGCAGGTCCGCGCCAAGACTAAGCCAGTTCAGCTCCGTAAACCATACACGGCGGAGGAAAATTAATCATAAAAATGGACTCGTTCCGGGTAATCCTTCATATTGATCTGGATGCTTTTTTCTGTGCGGTAGAGGAAATCAAAGATCCCGGGTTACGCGGGAAAGCCTTTGCAGTCGGGGGTTCTCCTAGCGGGCGGGGAGTGGTCACTTCCTGCTCTTATCCTGCTCGGAAAATGGGTATCCATTCAGCTATGCCGGCAGCCCAAGCTCTCCAACTCTGTCCCAATCTGATCCTCGTCTCCAGAAATCACCGAGACTACGGGCGTTATTCCAAGAGGGTGATGGGGCTTCTCGCCAAGCTATCTGATCAGGTAGAACAGATCTCCATTGATGAAGCATTTCTAGATATTACTGATTTAGGGTCTTCCCCCAGAACTATTGGTGTTCAGCTCCAGCAGACCATTCTAGAAGAGCTTGAACTCCCAAATTCTATCGGGATCGCCAGCAACAAATTGGTGGCTAAAATTGCTACTAATGTTGGGAAACTTTCAGCAGGGGGTGATCACCCTCCCAATGCCATCACTGTGGTTCCGCCGGGGGAAGAAGGTAGTTTCCTGGCGCCCCTGCCGGTTGATATGTTATGGGGTGTTGGGCCAAAAACAAAAGAACGTCTGGAAAGGATAAATATCCATACCATCGGGGATTTAGCGGCTTATCCAGTAGTAGATTTATCGAAGGCTTTTGGAAAACATGGTTATGATCTTTCCCGGCGCGCTCAGGGTATAGACAAGCGGGGAATCGTCACACAGCGAGGTGTAAAATCCGTCAGCAATGAAAGGACTTTCCGGGAAGATATCGGGCGGAAAAGTGATGTTTTGAAATCAATAAATAAATTATCTGAAAAGGTTGCTCAACGCTTACAGAAAAAAAACCTGCGGGGAAAAACGGTCCAGATTAAACTTCGTTGGTCCGATTTCACCACCCTTACTCGCCAGAGCACATTATCAAAAACCACCAACCAGGTTCATGACATTCAAAGAGTTGTTGTTAAACTACTGGATCAGATTTGGGAA
>JAUWCZ010000111.1 GCA_030609055.1 Chloroflexota bacterium
AAGGAAGTCGGCTCTGGAAGCCAAGATTTGTGTACCAGATACTTCAATACCAGGTAAAGGATGGAGTTTCCCTCAAAGACATGACCCTCCTGGAAAACGGTTGGGAGTTCCATAATGGTTGAGAGGGATAAACCGTAGATCAATACCGGTACCGCGATGACCAATCCCGCCAGGGGACCAGCCAAACCAATATCCAGTAAAACCCGCTTATTTTTCGGAGGTTCAAGCAGCCGGATATAGGCTCCCATAGTTCCTATTGGGTTAAATGGAAAAGGTATAAAATACGGCAGGGTGACTTTTGTGTTATGGAATCTGGCGGTAAAGTAATGCCCGAATTCATGGGCTATAAGGATGCTGTACATACTGACTGCAAACGCGAGAGAAAGTCCAATGTTTTCTCGAACATGAGGCAAAATTATCGAGACGTCGGTGGTTTCTGGGCCGTTGTATGTAGTTAGGATCCCGGCAAATATGATGCTTATAAAAGTAACCAGGAACAGGATAATATTTAATCGAACCTTTTGGACACCTGGCTTGTACACTCCTTTTCGGAGAATGACGATATGTTTATCCCCTGAGGTTCTGAAAAGTGGGGTAAGTTGGAAAGGATGGAAAGCTTGAGCCGCAAATTCATAAGCGCTCTCTGAAGGTTGGGTTAATAAACCTTCAAAGAGGATCAGATAATCATCCTGAGTACGACCCAATGTCATCTGATCAATGGTCATGATTTCCTTGACTAGGTTGACAAGGACCTCGGTTCTGGATTGGGTTTCTTCTGGGGATTCCAAGTGGCTCATAGAGGAAGGTTACCTTTAAATATAAGGCGGGAGTGAATGGGAGTCGAACCCACCGCGGCTCGCATTACGACCCGCCACCGATTTTGAAGACCGGGGAGCCCACCGGGACTCAACCACCCCCTTGAACATAGGCATTATATCTTTTTGCAATTAAAGTGTAAAGTTTCAATTGCCATCTGATCCTTTTGTTAGCAGTCCAATTCCATTTGACAAAGGGTATATCATGTAGGTTGTCATGTTTGTCTTATTAATCCAGTTCCCTGGTTTTGCCCTTATAAACGTGGGTAATAGGGGAGATAAATCCTTGGCGTGAAGGATACTGACAAATCTGCTGTGGTTATGAGTGGGTATTAAGTCAACTATTCTTATAAAGCAAGAAAATGCTTGACAGGTAGGTAGTCCCTTGCTAAAATCAGCCACAGTAACTTAACATACAGATAATGAAGGATTATTAGCGGCTGAGCCTCAGAAATGAGGTAACGAGGTGGAGGTTCTTCCCCGCAAGGGGAAAGCTAATCTGCAGTACCCTGCAGAGAAAATCGAAAGATCAGCGGATGCCTCTGAAGCCCGGCCATGGGCTTCTTTATCCTTCCCGAGAAGAAACGGCTCAAAACCTTCTGGTGACAGATGGGACAAAAGCCCTTTAATGGCCTGGAAGGACGGTAATTGTTATCGACTTTCTGATTTACAAAGGGAAGGGCTTGCCAATAGACCTGATTTTGATTAATAGGCACGCCCAAGCGTGCTTTTTTGTTTAATTTTGTTCTTTAACCGCCTGGCTGAATCAAATAAGACGGGATTTTATGTTCAGTGTATTGGAGGAAAGATGGATAAAAAAGAATTGATCAAACGAGTAAAAGAAGATCATGTCAAATTTATTTCACTCCAGTTTACGGATGTCACTGGGTCTGTAAAAAGTGTGGATATCACACCTGAACGGTTGCCGGAAGCGCTGGATGATGGAGTCTGGTTTGATGGATCTTCTGTAGAGGGATTTGCCCGGGTCCAGGAAAGTGATATGCGTTTAGTGTTAGACCCTGATACGTATGCAGTTCTATCCTGGAATCCAAAAGACTTACAGAGGGCGCGTGTGTTTTGTGATATCTATAAACCTGATGGAGAACCATTTGCGGGAGACCCTCGTGGAACGCTGGAGCGAGTGTTATCTAAATTGGAGAAGAAAGGCTGGGTATTTAATATTGGTCCGGAACCAGAATTCTTCTTATTTAGACGGAATGGGGAAGAAGACATTCACCCCGTACCTTATGATGTTGGTGGGTATTTTGATTTTTCTGCCCGTGATCAAGCAACATTGGTCAGAACTGAGTTGATGCATGCTTTATGTGAAATGGGCTTGGAAGTTGAGATGGGACATCATGAGGTAGCCAGAGGGCAGCATGAGATTGATTTTCGTTATGGAGAAGCATTAAAGACGGCCGATAACGTGATCACAATGAAGTATACAGTGAAAGCGATCGCCGCCAAATATGATCTAATTGCTTCATTTATGCCTAAACCAATTTTTGGTGTGAATGGTTCAGGCATGCACACACATCAGTCAATCTTCAGCAAGAAAGGGGAGAATTTGTTTTTTGATAGTGGTGATGAATACCATCTCTCCAAACTTGCCTATCATTTCCTGGCTGGTCAACTGAAACATGCCCGGGGGATGTCTGCAGTTTTAGCACCGACTGCCAACTCTTACAAACGATTGGTTCCAGGATACGAAGCTCCGGTCTATATTGGCTGGGCGCAAATCAACCGCTCTGCTTTAATCCGACTGCCCCAGTATACCACTGGTAGGAATAAATCAGTCCGTCTTGAATTACGCTGCCCAGATCCATCTGCCAACCCATATTTAGCTTTTGCCACAATGCTGGCAGCCGGTTTGGATGGGATTGAAAATGAACTGCCCTGTCCGTCGCCGCTCAATAATTTAAATATCTGGAACCTGAGTGAGGATGAGCGAGATGAAAAGGGGATCGACTCCCTGCCAGGATCGTTGGCGGAAGCGATGCATGAGTTTGAAAGTAATGAGGTTATTAAAGAGGCTCTGGGACCGACAATCTGCAGTGTTTTCAGCCGCGCAAAATGGGCAGAAGTAGAAGAATACCGAACCAGAGTGACAGATTGGGAAATCGGCCGTTACCTTGAAATAGCCTGATTGTTTCTGCCTATCTGTAACCTAATTCCTGAAATCAAGAGGGAAAGGTATTGGTGAGTTTATGACTGTTGAAACTAAATCTATCAAAGTCCAAACCAATGGTAATGGTGATACCCTGGATATCACATCAGATGTACAAAATCAAATTACGAATTGCGATTTGGTCAGTGGTATTGTCACGATATTCACTCCATCTTCGACCAGTGGAATTACTACCCTGGAGTTTGAACCCGGTTGTGTGGAAGATCTGCAAAGACTTTTTAATGAGATCCTTCCTTCTGATAGGGAGTATGCCCATAACAAGCGATGGGGAGACGGGAATGGACACAGTCACGCCAGGGCTGCGCTTCTGAACCCATCCCTCACTATTCCCTTTGTTGATAAAAATCTAACCCTGGGAACCTGGCAGCAAATTATATTGGTAGATTTTGACACCAGGCCGCGTCAACGCAAATTAGTTGTTCAAATTCTAGGTGAGTAAAATAAAAAAGCCTGGAGTCTAACTCCAGGCTTTTTAGTGACGACATGGTATGGGTTAGGGGGTTTTTTCAGCTTCAACCACTGCTTCCTCAGTGGATCCGGGTTTGCTGTAATCCCGGTAGGTGAGCCACATGGCACCGATACCAATCAAGGTGACAAACACGCCAATCACAAAACCAAAGACTGGAATTGCCCTCAGGAATGTATAAAGTAGCACACCGATGAGCATAGGCCAGATGGGCTGATCTTCATATTTGGGCGCCAGCCACCTCAGGAGGAGTCTACCAACGATGTAGGCGACCACCAATTTACTTCCGTAGGATACCAGCAGTCCAAAGGCTGCCAGGGTTAATCCTAGACTGGAAAAACCTATTGTTAAGATGACCATCGCCAGCTCTCCCAGCGTTATTACCCCGAAGAAGATAGCGCCGGCAATGATTAATCCAGCTATGATAAACGCGCCGAGATAGACAACTAACATAGAAACCATACCCCACCCAAGAGAAGGCATGGATTCCTTTTCTCCTCTGTCACCCACTTTTTTCAGCAGGGAGGGAAACTGCCAGACAACCAGAGAACCGAGCAGCATCAAGGTGATGAAGACCCGGACACGCACAAGCAACCAGGAAGCCACAACTGCAGCTGAACTAATACGGCCAATTTCACCTGGATCTGCCTCAGGATCAACATCCGGATCGTATTCGAAGCTTATACCACCGCCCGGTGTGATCTCGATCGTATCTGCTTGATCTTCCGAACTCTTGTAGGTCAGCTTACCACCGATGACTGCGTCCTCTGAAATCCGAATACCGGAGGGTACGATAGTTTCTACACCAGGAGGACTAGACATGAAATAGGTCTGCTGACCTTCTGTTGTACTGGCTACTTCAGCATAGACATCATTACCAATTACACCATCAATTTCCAGGGCTCCCACACCTGCCCGGACATCACGGCCAATCTGTCCTGAAAGCAGTACTTGATAGGCACCTACCAGAAGATCCTTCCCTATTTCTGAACCGGGTTCAGCAGAAAGGTTAAATCCTCCGAAGTAGAAATTTCTGGCAATCTGCGCCTCAGAACCGAGTGTGAAAGTACTGGATCCGGAATAGACACTGCCATTAACAATTCCATCTACCAGAATGGATTGACCGCCTGTCACCAGGCTGCCGTTTATAGTTCCAGAAACCTTTACTATGGAACCGGCAGCAAAAACATCTCCATTTACAGTGCCGTTAATTTCTACAGTATCGGCACCGATAAACAGGTCATCGTCGATGACTTCGTCTGCTTCAACAATTCCATCCTCATCAAACTCAACGGCTTTGGCAGTAGCAGTGACTCCAAAACCCAGTGTGAAAACCAGGAATAGGGGAATTAAGATAATTAAGACTTTCCGTTTAATAGACATTGATAACTCCTTATATTTAGTTCTAGTCATGTAATCTATACATGTTGCTTCAGGGATATATACGGTATTAATTCCATAAAGTTGTACTCCCCAGAAGAGAACTGAAAAGTGCCTTAAAATGAACAAACCCCTGAAAATACAGGGGCTATCCAAGATATATTCAATAAATTTTTGGGTTGATAAGGTTAATCTGTACTGATGTTGACGTATTTGTCCCAATATCGTTTGATTCCATCAGCCGACATTCCGGATGGATTAGCTTTCTCAAACGTACCTAAAACATCCTCATTAATGCCAAGTTTCCTGGATCGGTTCAGAGCCCATTGAACAAATTCCTTTCTAAGTTCACTAATAGGAAGGTTTTGCGGAAGTGTCTTGTCCATCCACTCCTCTGCCGCGTCCAGTTCTTCTAGCACTGCGTTAAGATGCCAAGTTATATCATCATAAATACCAAAGTGAGTCACGGCGATTTTCGATATTCTCTCTCTTTTTAATCGCTTGATGGAATTACGCCATTTCGGGGGGTGGAACTCCGGTGGGGGCATGGGAACACGG
>JAUWCZ010000024.1 GCA_030609055.1 Chloroflexota bacterium
AATTGGAATCAGGTCTCACTTACTGGTTTCTTCCCGATAGTGATCAGGATGGGGATGGCATACCTGAAGTAGCCCACCCGTGCCAATTGAATCTGATTGATATTCGTCCTTCAACAGTTATTCCTGCTTGTGAGCAATCGGGAATAACACCCTTTTTAGAATCTCCAGGTTTAGGATCCCTACTTTACAATGATCTGACCAGGTTAAAAGGGTTAAAACAATCTGATGAGCAATCCACGGCAGATGATTCCATCCTTTTGAAACAGCGAAAACTGAAGGATTTCCTTCTCCAATCCTGGAACCCTGAACAAGCTAGATTCCTGAATCGCGATCGTGACACCCACCAGACCTCTCTGGGAAAAATACTCTTCACAGGTTCCCGAATTGGTTTTCAAATCCTCCGAGAAGAGATACACCAACCATCCAGAATTAGTTTCTTGATCCTAGGGGAAACCCAAACTGATTTTCAATCTGAAGTCCAATTCACACTTCACGGCCGTAACCAGACCGGGAAGTATCTGGTTGAACAGATAAAATCCCCTCATATCCATTGGCTAAATCAGAAGGGATGGACTGCCAGCAGCTGCACCTATTCACAACTTGATTATGTAAATATTGAAAGTTCAGGCAGGAATTATACTTTCTCCATCTCCTGCCTCGATACTACTCAGGAAGATATAACTTTGCTTCTACCCCTGTGGGGAAAAGTTCTTAAAGCCAAGGATGCAAACAATTTTATAAATAAAACCTTAACGAATCCAGATAAATATTGGTCCCCATTTGGTATTAGATCCTTTCCAAACTCAGACTATGCTGTTATTCAATTTCCCTGGAATGTTTTGGTGGGGCAAGGACTACTGAACTACCAAAAGCGACAGCTAGCAGCAGATTTGTTCTCCCGCCTCATGAAATCGGTTCTAATCAATTTGAATGCATCCGGTTGTTTCTTTACTTCTTACAATGCCAAAACTGGCGCAGGCATCAGCCCTCGAAATACCCTGGAGGGATTAGTTCCTATCGGGTTTTTCCTGCAGACATTGGGGATACAGATAATAAACAATCGGGAAATTGTGATTGAGGGAAATCATCCTTTTCCTTGGCCTGTGATTTTACAATACCATGGATTTGTCATACATCGGGACTTGGACCAAACTAGAATAGACTTCCCCGGGGAAAAGACCATAGTTATCCGTGATCCAGAGAGAAGATCTATCCGTATGTTTCAGTCATCCTCCTGAAATTTTTGTACCTGGTATGTCTCAACCTGGAGCGGGGTTTCCCTCCAAATGGATTGGTCCAGTCCCATCTTTATACACAGGCGATTTAAAAATAACTCTGCTGTCGGCAGCTGCTCCCAAACTTGAGGAAGAAATATCGCTCGGCGGGTTTGATATCTCAGGATAACCCCATCGATTTCAGGTCGCAGCATTCCTATCAGGTCCTCCGGTGTCTGATACTTAACTATGCTAGGTGCTGCTAACCTGGAAATTTCAATCCGAATTTCCTCCAACTCGGGCAAGGTGAGAGGGGGAAAACGATAATCCTGGAACGCGGCAGCTATTGCTCTGTCGTGCACATCTTGGATCAGGGGTTGAATAGCTTCTATTGAACCAACGCAACCTCTTAAAGTACTTTTTTTCTTTAAAGTGATGAAACATGCCCCTTTTTCCTGGAGTTTGGGAGGATATTCTTTCAGAGTCAGAGGCAGGATAACCTCCTCTTGAAGTTTCTTTGTGATTGCGTTTCGGGCAATCTTAAGCAAGATTTTTTGTTCTTTCAGGGTCAGCTGATTGGCCATATTCTTGCACCTTTGATCAATGTATCGATATGGTGGCTAGATTACCTACCGATGGTAAAACATTGATCAGAATTGAGTTCTGTTTAATCGATTTATATTGATTTAACAGAGAGTAAATTCCAAAAATGATCCCTTTTTAGTCGATAAAGACCTCCGGAAATCAGGATGATTATGTCTCTATACGAAAAATGAGGTAAAATAGAACCATATTCCGGGGTGTTTTTATCAGTATTATAACGGAATGAAACAACAACTTGATCCCAATGGAAGGCAGCTGCAGGCGGGACTGCTAACAAGAACCCTCAAAGGGGTTATTAACGTCTCCCTGGCTGCTTTCCTCTCCGCGACACTCTTTACAGCCCTGCCGGCCACCGGTATCGGGCTAAAATCTCCCTTCCTTCAATCAGGACAAAGAAACCGGGAAAGTTTTGATTCAGAAACCCTCGGGGGCACTCTCCGTGTGGGTCTGGTTGTTGGACATTGGGGTAATGATGTGGGCGCAATTTGTCCGGACAGCCTGGGAGGGTACCGGGAAGTTGACCTCAATTATACAATTGCAGATCTTACCCGCCAATACCTCCAAGTGGAAGGAGTCGAGGTTATTCTCCTGAAAGAATTCGATGAACATCTGAAAGGATTCCAAGGAGATGCCCTGATATCCATCCACGCGGACACCTGTGAATATATACCTGATTTAGGCACAGGCTACAAGATTGCAGAAGCAGTTGATAATAAACGTCCAGAGCAAGCAGCTCGTTTGATGGCATGTATAAAAAACAGATATGGAAATATTTCCGGGCTGCGCTACGATCACAGAATAACGCCAGATATGACCAGCTATCACGCATTTGGTGAAGTGGATCCAAACACCCCGGCAGTGATCATTGAAACTGGATATATGAACCAGGACAGGGAGTTGTTAACAAAAAACCCCTCGCTCGTCGCCAAGGGTATAACCGCAGGCATTATGTGCTACCTGAATCGGGAAGAGATTTCGCCAGAATAACCTATGAATCCTTCGCTGCCTGAATCTGCCTATAAAGTACTTGATAAAGCCAAGGAAGCGCTCAATAGAGGAGAACTCCAGCGAGCAAGGAGATTGGCATTTAAGGCTGTTAAACTTGCTCCTGAGTACGAAGAACCCTGGTTGTACCTGGCTTCTGTCTCTTCCCCTGATGCAAGCATCGTGTATTTAAAAAAGGCTCTTGAAATCAATCCTTCCAGTAAGCAAGCTAAAAAAGGGATGCACTGGGCTATCCAACGATTCAGAAAATCCGATAAATCCCGTTCACCGAAGCGAATCCGTCTTCCGATTTCCATTACCAAGGGAGGATTGATCACACGGTCTCCCCTAATATTACCCTGGTCAACAGTAATATTAATCCTGCTTGTTGTGATCATGATCTGGCTTTGGACACCAAATTTCTCTTTCGCATTTCCAAACCTGCAAACTACGCCACAGATCACACTTTCCGCCCAGGATAACGTTCGCAAGGTCACATATACGCCAACCCCGACCTTCACCCCCACACCAACCCCCACACCAACGGCCACACCGACCCCTACGATAACCCCTACTCCGAAACCAACCAAACGGCCTAAAACGTATCCGTCTTATATCGATTCAGTTCTTCCCTCCGGTGTATATCCAAACGAACGCTGGTTTGATATCAATCTGACCACCCAACGAATGTATGCTTACAATGGAGATAAATTAGTTAATAGTTTTGTGGTTTCAACAGGTCTCTGGGGTACTCCGACTGTAACCGGACGATTCCGGATCTATGTCAAATACGAAGCTGCCCACATGAGCGGACCCGGTTATTATCTTCCCAACGTTCCCTATACAATGTACTTTTATAACGGGTATGGATTACACGGTACTTACTGGCATAATAATTTCGGCACACCGATGAGTCATGGATGTGTGAATATGAAGACTTCTGATGCCAGGTGGGCATTTAACTGGGCCAGTGTGGGAACCCTGGTTAATATTCATTATTAACTAAGCTCATGATAACTAATAACAAAGTTTCGAGAAGAGGTTTTCTGAAAATGAGTGGGCTGGGTTTGTTCAGCCTATTTGGTCCCCACCTCAATCCACTGATGAACCTATTCAGTGATCAGCAAGGTAGAGTGATCTACGAAACAATCTCAACTTATAAAAAACCAACTTTCAATAGTGAAAGAGTCCGCATCCACTGGAAGGATGCTGTTTTCCCGATTACAGGTGTTATGCTCGGAAAGGATGAACCTCTCCATAACCGCATTTGGTATAAGATTGGAACTGAAGGATATGCTCATTCTGGGGGTATCCAACCAGTAAGAACAGAAATTAATCCCGTGATTTATGATTTACCTCCAGAAGGTGCTCTGGGGGAAGTAACCGTTCCTTATACAGATGCACTATGGACCCCAGGGGAACATTATCATGTTGCCTACCGGTTTTATTTTGAAACCACTCATTGGATAAAAGATTCCTATGTGGGAACTGATGGTATTCCTTACTATCATATTCTGGAAGATAAATGGGACCTTGAATACTACGTTCCGGCTGCCCATCTTCGGATAATTCCAGGACAGGAATTATCCCTACTCTCACCAGATGTCCCAAGCATTGCAAAAAGAATTGAGGTCCGAACTAACCTTCAAGCAGTAATCGCTTACGAATTTAACAAACCGGTTTTTATGGTAAAAGCCGCTACCGGGGCTGATTTCAGTACTGGAAAATATATTACGCCACCGGGACACCACATCACGAACTATAAACGCCCTTCCAGACATATGGCAGCAGGAAATTTAGCCTATAATGGTTATGATCTTCCCGGTGTTCCCTGGATTGTTTACATCACAGAAAGTGGGATCGCATTTCATGGAACATACTGGCACAATGACTTCGGGAAAGCCCGCAGTCACGGGTGCATCAATCTGCCCCCCAAGGCATCCAAATGGCTCTATAGATGGACCCTGCCAAGCGTACCTTTCAATGAGCAATCAGCTTACAATGTCTCCGGTACCCACGTGGATGTATTGGAATAAAATCTATTCACCAGTTGTACATCCTCACATTGCTCTACCAAAATAATAAGATCAACAATCAACACTGAACCCATTCGGGGCTCACCCTGACAACATTCTACCTGTCACCTGATCTTTAATAAGAATCTTATTGTTTATTGCTAATGATCAACATACAATAGGACCAGCTTAATGTTTACCCAGTAAATTGGATAAGGAGAACTTGTTAATCACATGTCTGTGAAACCACTTTTTACCGGTTTAGTGTATGATGAAAATGACCAGATAGTTGAAACTACTCTTGTGGGGGAGGAACCTTGTTACATTGTTGATGATGATGGCTTCAAGAGACATATTCCATCTGAGCAAGTTGATCGCCAAGTATTAAATAAGATGTATGAGATGATTAAGGGTCACGAAGAGTTCATCAGTGAGCAAGCTGTTTCAATGCTTGGACAGGATGACATCTTTTCCCGGGCAATTTTCATTGAACAGTTAAAAAATATTGATAAACAATTTGACCAATTGATTGGATCAGGTTTTCCCGAAGAGAGTAGAACATATATGGGCATGACTGGATTTAAGGTGATTATTAATCATCATGGAGATGTCATCGAGGTCAAGCAGCCCGGATTGATAGCAGATGATGAGTGAGTTATGGATACCGAGCATCCTGATATAGTTTCGGTTGATGAATCCAATTTTGAATACCAGGTACTGGCTTATTCTCAGCAGGTACCGGTTCTGGTAGATTTTTGGGCGCAGTGGAGCGATACCTGCCAGAGAACCAGTCCCCTTCTCGAGGCTCTCGCCAGACAAAACAGCGGTCGTTTCAGACTAGCGAAAGTGGATGTTGATAGAAATGTACAGCTTGCCCAGCGATATCAAGTTCACACAGTTCCCACCCTGAAATCATTTGAGAATGGATTGGTCACCCGACAAATAGTGGGAATAAAAACCAATACACAGGTTATTGATTTTGTAAAACGAGTAGTGCCAGGTCCTGAGAATCTATTAATTGAAAAAGCTGCCAGCTTATTACATGCTGAAGCTTATCAGGAAGTTGAAGAAATCTGCCGTGGAATTCTAAAAGAAGATCCGTCTTTACCAAAAGCAAATTTGATCTTGGTAAAATGCCTAATCTGGCAGGGAGAATATCTGGAAGCCAAGCAGATTCTCAAACGATTTCCAAATAGCCCGGAATATCAACAAGCGGAAAAACTCCTCCCGTTTGTGGATGTACTATCTATCCCACCAGATCCATCGAGTGAGTCCTCAGATCCATTGGATGCTGTGTTTGCCAGAGCCATTAAACTGATATCTCTTGGTAATATGGCCGCTGCGCTGGATGGCTTTTTAGGCATTCTTCGGAAGGATAAACAATACCGTGGAAATCTCCCCAAGAACTTGATTTTAGGTTTGTTTGAGCTGTTAGGAGATGACCATCCCCTTACACAAGAATATCGCCCCCAATTGGCGAATATCCTGTTTTAATCACCCCGAGTTGAAGTAAACCTTGTCTTCATTTCTAGATTTTGTGCTGTTAATGACACAATGGATTCAGGGATATTGGCGGAATTGGCAGACGCAGGGGACTTAAAATCCCCCGGTACCTTTGGGAGCTTTTTTAAATAATTGATCAAGAACCAATAACTGCAAAGAGGGAGTAATTCTCCTCTCATTTTGTGCATAGGTATTATTTCAAGGAGTGGGAAATCAAATTAAACTAAGCTATACGGATTCTTATAACAACTGACCTGTTTTTGCGAACCTTAATTTACGACTAAATACATTGGACTTTGCGAAGTCTACAATCTCGTGGGTTGAAATCCTCTCACAGGCTTGGGAATTTTTCCAACAGTGAGGAAGGGACCCAGAATTGTCCGAGACCAATAAATAAAACCACAACAGCTGCGACCAACATTGCAATGCCCAGACCTATCAGGATATGGTCCTTCTTTTGATAATGAAGTTCTTCCAACCAGGTTCGGGGACCAATTCCAAAGGCACGCAAATCCATAGCATCGATGATATCCTCGCTGCTGATGATGGCATGGATTGTGACGGGAACAATAATGGGTCCCAGTTTGCGAACCTGCTGTATCAATCCCCCTTTCAGTTTATCAAGCTCATAACCTCGTGCGCGTTGGGCGTCCATCGTCAGCTGGAAATCCCTTCCGAATGTGGGAATAAATCGCATAGTGAGATCCATGGCATAGGCGAATTTATCTGGCAGCCCCAAACCCCGAAAAGTTACACCGTAATAAGCCGGGTTGAGAGAATATGGGATCAAAATTGTCATCACAGCGATACTGAAGACTCTGACAAATTGACTGAGTGCAAAAAACACTCGCTCAACGGTTATGCTCAGAGTAGGGCGCCATCCCAAGATAGTAAATTGCGCCGCTAGACGCCGGATTAGATGTTCTTGATCATAAACTTCCATTCCTCCACGTCCGGTCAGGAAGGTTAAAACCGCAAAAAACACTACAAATCCTATAATAAAAAGAAAAACCCGGCGTATTTCCATCCAAGAAACCCCCGAAGTAAGGAGAACTAGTAGTGCAATGGCCATCAGGGGAATTAAAAATCTCACATCCCAGAAAAACAGGGTTGTCATCAGGAAGCAGCCGTAAAAAATCAGCCAAGCTCGCGGGTCAAACCACTGGATGAGGGATTTTCTTTCCTTGAAGCGCCAGGAGACAAGCATTTACTATCCTCAAAGCGGCTTAGTGACTGGTGGATCCAGTCACTAAGCCAGAATAAACAGATGGGTTATCGTCCTGATTGCCTCTGCACAGCATCATACGCGACCACGAGCAGCGGAACAAGAATGGCAGCAAAGATCAGGTTTGGTCCTGCCGCAGGCAGGAATTCTCCAACGATGGCTGCGGCCGGTGAGAAGCCGTTGATCCAAATATCGGATATAGCGGCAAAGCCAATACCTACGATATTGCCCAGCATGCTCCAGGTCACAGCCGTTGCAATATCAAGGTTCCCTCCAAAAGCAAATCTCACAATCAGCACCAGCACGAAGCCGACCACAAGGGAAATGCCAGCGAACATGGAGATGGTCGCATCACCGAAAATACCAGCTGGAACATCATAAAACAGCATGTTGGACTGGTTGCGATTCAGGAAGAATAACGCAATAGCAACCAAACCCAAAACTCCACTCACCAAAAGGATAATGTTCATGCTCTTTTTCTTGTCCTTGAAGAGCATTGCCATCCCAGCGATAAAACCTACCAAACCATTACCGATGCTCCATTGAGGTGAAAGTCCAAAGCCGGTCAAGGCATCACCAAACATGTTCCCAACCGCGCCGGAGAAGAATCCCACCACCGGACCAAAGGCATATCCAAAGAACATGGGTATGGCAATGGCAGGGCGGAGTGACACCTGACTGAGGGATGGAACTACAAAGACAGTTCCATTAAACAACCAGGAGAAAACAGCGTATAGGGCTGCACCGATCGCCATCCAGACGACCTCCCTGGTACCAACCTGCCAGGCATCATTATCACGGGTTAGGTAATATACAAGGAAAGTTAACAATAAGCCAATGATCACAAACACAAAACGAAGAACTGGATTCTCTCCTGTTTGCAATCGCTCCACACCCATGACATTACCGCCTACGTAAATCAATAATAAAAACACAATCAGGACTGCTACTAGCGTCCACATAATTGATGATAATCTCTTGTCCATTTTTCTCTCCTTAAGCTGTACTCAAGTAACTCAGTTTCTCCTCCAAGCGTGGAGGAGAAATGGGTTAAACGTGTGCTAGCGCTTCAGCGCGCAGGAAGGAAGTAAGTTTTGATTTCCGAGCAATATTTGCCTCTAACAGTGAAGTTGGCACCAGACGGCAGGACGTTATCAACTCAAAATCTGCCAGGATCTCCTGAGGAGGACCGTCTGCCCTGATAACTCCATCGGCTACCAGGATAATGCGGTTGGCATAGATCAACGCCAGATCCACATCATGGGTGACAAAAATGATAGCTTCAAAACCGGGCATTTGTAGTATGGAATCCATGAAATTCATATAGTTTTCATAATCCTGTCCGGCATTAGGTTCATCCATCACCAAGATTCTAGATCGCATAGCTAATATTGC
The DNA here is from genome assembly GCA_030609055.1 of Chloroflexota bacterium. Taxonomy (GTDB): domain Bacteria; phylum Chloroflexota; class Anaerolineae; order Anaerolineales; family UBA11858; genus B10-G9. The sequence continues at coordinate 8,940 of JAUWCZ010000024.1, forward strand.
AGCAATACTGACTCTTTTCTGCTGACCGAATGAAAGCGCCAGCGGAGGATCATCCTCCATATCTGATAGGTTTACAATATCTAGGGCTTCATGCACCTCCTTTTTAATCTGGTCCGGCGGATGATTAAGGTTTTTCGGCCCAAAGGCCAACTCCTCATAAACCGTCGGCGCAAATAACATATGGCTGGGACTCTGGAATACATATCCCAGAGTAGTGGCGATTTGAGCCACTGTCGCTTTATGTGTGCTTAAACCATTTACAAAAACGTGTCCGTCTTTCGGTTTAAGCAATCCAATTGCGTGTTTCACAAAGGTGGTTTTTCCAGCACCATTAGGTCCGAGGACTGCAATTACATCGCCCCGGTGAATCTGCAAATTGATCCCATGCAGCACTTCGGTGTCCTTATCATATCCAAATCGAACATCCTCAAAACTTACAAGAGGATCATGATCCTCAGTGGAAGATGTGGCAGCTCCGGGAAGCACCTGTAATGGCTGTGGAGGTGGATCTGCAGCTGCCCGTGAAATCACCATCTCTGCAGGAAGCTTAACTTCGTGGTAATCAACTACTTCAATTAACCCCTCTGGAGAACCGAGGTAACGAATTTCCCCCTCCTGCATAAACAAGATACGATTCGGATTTATCGCGAGCACATCCTCAACCCGATGTTCTACCATCAGGACGGTCATACCTTGGTCAACCAGACCCCGAACAGCGTGAAGGGTTTCCTGGGCGCTGGCTGGATCAAGACTGGCTAGAGGTTCGTCCAGAAGCAGTATACTAGGATTTAAGGCAAGGACACCAGCAAGGGCAATTTTTTGTTTTTCACCCCCTGATAGATTAAAAGTCTCTCGATCTCGAAGGTGATAAATATTTAACTGTTCCAGGGCCCAATCTCCCCGCTCGAGGATTTCCTCCCGAGGAAGACCAAAGTTTTCCAGCCCAAAAGCTACCTCATTGATCACCTTTGTTCCCAGAATCTGTCTCTCGGGATCCTGCAGAACAGTTGCCACATTTTGGGAGATTCGTGAAAGCTTCCAATCCCTGGTGTCTTCACCGAATAATAGAATTTGACCAGTTAAATCCCCTTTATAACTCCGTGGGACAAGTCCGTTGATGGCACGGATTAATGTTGTCTTTCCACAACCGCTTGCACCCGCAATCAGCAACAGCTCTCCGGAATTAGCATTAAAGGAGATTTCGCGAATCGCAAGATCTTCACGATCCCGGTACCGAAAGGCCAAATTATCCACTACAACAGGGAACTGCTTTGCCATTTTCTCGGAGTTTCTCCTATATAAAGTTTCAATATCAATCTTATCCCAGGCCAGATAATATAGCAAGGAAATCCTGGATAAGATTACATCATTATCTTATATGAGGGGACTTTCTTCCAGGTTGAACTGATTTGGATTCTCAATCTCAATCCATGCTTAACAGTGGGTTTATTCTATTGTCATTTGGTTCCTGGACCCCTTATAGAGAAAAATGAACAGAAGAACGGCACAACCTGTTTTAATCTTCAATTACTGAATTACACCTTGACCTACTATCCAGGCTGTGTACAATTAAGAATACGGTGAGTAAGGGGCGGTGGCGGAATTGGCAGACGCAGGGGACTTAAAATCCCCCGGTTCACACCATGTGGGTTCGATTCCCACCCGCCCCACTCTCACTATATGGGGTAATTCCCCTCTAAAATCCCCCTATAAACCAAGAATCAGCTTGCGAATACGCAGGCTTTTTCTTTTAAGCCCGTATGAATAACCATATGATTGAGCCCGAAATCATCACAATCCAGCCCTTTAATGCATTGAAATGCACTAATCAAGGTTGCAAGACTCAGGATCAGCCAAACACTTAGATCGTGAGGGCAGTCAATCGCTGCCCTCCCTATCTGCTTGGGTTAGATCGGAAAGGGACTCATTCATCTATCCTAAAACTCGTTATTTGCGAAGTTTGCAGGATTTCTGAAATAGAGAAAGACAGCAATATTCCATCGAGTAATGCAGATCAGTAAACAGTTCGGAAAGGAAATCTCTCGTTCTAACTCTGGATCAGAACATACTGAAATATTTTATATTTTTTTCATTAAGTAAAGTTTACGTTTAGTATTTTTTATCACCACAGAATCTTCAATCTGAAAATAAATTCCAAATACCTTTTCAAAACTTTTCTGCGAGTAATCAACAAAAATATCTTCGCGGGAGGATAATAATCGCTGTGTTTGTGGATCTTCCTTCGGGACGAATTCAATTATCAACCAATGTGAAAGATCTGCCATAAAACGCGCGACGTAATCAAACGAAATGTTATTTGCTATCACCAAATGATGCACCAAAGCCAATGCTAATAACAAATCCGGTGATCCTCGTTTGATCAGAGAACGCCGTTCTTGGTTATGCCAACCAAGATCAGGACTAGGGTTTGTCATATCGAGGATGAGGGGGACTAAATATTTTTCATTTCCTGCAACACTCTTTCGATAATTAAGTTCAACTGCACCAGGGTCAATATCGAATGCTACTGTATTGATCATCTGTTGACTTGCAAGGCGGCTAAAAACACCCGTATTAGCGCCTAAGTCCCAAACTGTTTCAGGAGAGACACGTTCCAAGTATGTTTTTACGATCAGTTTTTTATGCTTGAAGGAGGCGTCGGTATAATTATGAGTTGAGTCATAATCCGCCCATTCTGTCTCTTCGGGATTCCAATTCAGCTGTCTAATAATTGATTCTAGACTGCTGATAATACCTAACATTCCGGTTTTATTAACTACCCGATTGGATGAATCCAAGTCAATCTTCTTTCCGGCATATCTCTTCTGAGTAATGGCGTGTAAATGGATGTGTGTCAGCAAAGGAAAATTGAAATGTGTTCTAAATGGCAACAACTTGCTTGCAAGGTCTAAGGGAATACCATCTATATGAGTTCTGAGCAACTGGCTCAAACGCACATCGCGATAACTCATCAACGCCAGCGGGGCCAAAAAGTGCTGACAGAATTGACGGTACGCGATCCATGGCTTGCCATCTTCATATTTCTCAAAGGAAAGAGAATCAATCAAAATTGGTTTGCCACGCCAGAATTGGATATTATATGCACTGCTATCTTTTAATGTCATACCAAAATCCAGGGAATGTTTTTGGATGGCCAAAGTTATCAATGCTGCATCTTTCAATTGACCAAAGCTCCATTCGTAAGGATAGGAGATGAAGGGTATTCTTTCGGGACAAATTACTCGATAGGCTTTCTCGGGTTCATAAGGTTCAGTATTCACTTCTTCATGAGGAATCAGAAGGCCATCGTCCACCAAGCTCTGATACAAGCCTGACTTTATCAGCAAGGAATAATTATCTTTATACGTCTGATTGATCTGGCGAAAGAGGACACCTTCTCGCCAGAACAAAAACCCACTCGGATCCCGAAATGAAGCCGATTCTCGCTTATTTTGGTTCATCCACCTCCTCCTCACCTTCTTCTCGCTGGCCAGTAAATAAATTTACCACACCATCTTTGATCTTTTTCCAATTGGATCGCAATATAAACAACCCACCTAGTAATGCTGCAAGTATTGATTGCAGAATCAAACTCCCCGAACCCGGGTCCAAGTAAGCATTGTTGCCTTTTAAGGGTGAAAATATGACTTTAACAAATAACATTCCATTCATTTCTAAATTCCTTTTTTAAGGGTTTAAGAGGTTATATTTTGTTAATTATTAAAACTAATTCAATAATATATGGATACAAAACAATAGGGTCAATAGCAAGCGTAACATAATAAGGAAATTAAACTTGATTGATCTGGGGTTCTCATTTATATGTGTTGTTTTGAGCTGTTTATGGAAATAGAGCTTCTCCGTCGTGGATTCCACCTACGATAGTACCATCTGAGACTTGTACACCGCTAATCCTCGTTCCATTGTCGGTTATTGGCTCAATCTTGGATTTAAGCAAACCCTGATCTTCAAAGATGTAGGCAAAGATCGTTGGGAACAGGTCTTGCAAAACGGTAATATCGTCATACTCTTCAAAACCTGATGAGGGCCACTTAATCGCTAAAAATGTGCCATTTCTATCCTGAATGTCAAGGCGAGTTATCTCGGATATATCGTACACATACTGTGTGTGATAGCAATTTTTAGTTAGATAGGGTCCATGGTCGCCCGCAACAATCACAATAGCTTCCGGATCATTCTCAATGATCAGAGCGATGTCTTGTCGCATCTCAACATTTGCTAGATGTAGTTTTTCGCTAAATATTTCGATTTCATTGGGCCTACAAACTCCCGAAGTTGTGCTGTGTCCAGGGAAAATCGAATGCATATATACGAACCGCGGTTCTTCAGTGACTTCCGAGAGGATGGTTTTCTTCTCGTGAATATATTCCTCCCGAGGTACTTTATCAAAATTAATATCAAACCGGAACTCACCCAGAAATATGGCTTTAGTAAGAAGGTTTACCGAAGAGCTAAGACCGGGAAACCAATAGTCGTAACTGGGTATAATCCCCCTGAAGAAATGATCCTTAGCAAATACTCCGTAAGTTTTGTAACCAAAACTATTAAGCAAGTTTTGAACAATTCCATCACCGGATACTGCTCTTCTTGAATTGCCATAATAATTATTTGAGCTGTTGAGGACTCGGCTCATGGTGGGAATTGAGGAACTCTTTACGGAATAGGTATGTGGATATATTTTAAAGCCCAGTCCTTCTAAGTATTGTTCTTGATCCAGGTTATCAATCCCGTGAGCAAGCATCGTTTCATTTACGACATATGCGTCGTACACGAGAAGGTAGATGCTAGGGGTGATTACCGGTTCTCTGGAATCAATCAATTTGACAAGCTTATTTTCAGATTGATCCAGGATAGCTGGCGGTTGTGTAACATCAGGATCTGTAAATTGCAAAATTGAGTTGGATACAAAATTTACAGCAATCAAAAGATACAGAAGGCTTCGTAAATTAATTTTGAATAATATCCAACTAATTAGCCATATACAAGCCAAAACCAGTAGTTGAATCTTAAGAGATCCTTCTTGATACCACTTAAACTGCTCAGTCAATGACGCCATATTTGTGATTAAAAACGTAAATGCCAATCCTAAAAACATCAATGGACGGGTCGAGCCGGTATTCCTAAACAAGAGCGGGACAACGAAGATCAGAAGGGATGCAAAGGCGAGAAATATACCAAAAATAACTATGTATTCGAACCACGATAGGATTTCCGCGTTATTGATCATGTACTGTACTACGGGAGTTAATGGTAGCAGAAGAAGTACGAGATCACTTGCGTAGAATTCTTCTTTGGTGGTGCTGAAGAACTGTAGTTTTGTCTTTCTTAAACCAATAATAGAAATGTATGCAATAAATAGAAAAATCGTTATAGGGAGAAATAATTTTGCGGATCGCGTCGCAAAGACTTTGTTAACCCCTTCTGGAAGGTGGAACAATAGAAACACACAATAAAACGATAAAACTCCAAGTGGAATAAGAATGTGGGAGAATAAGAAACTAGCATTCAATACCTGCTTGGAGATAGTTTGAACTAAACTTCTGACATTCAATTACAATCACTTCCTCAATTTGTTAGACAATATTCTCCCAGACCTATTCTTGGGGAGAAATGAATATCCTGTTCTGCTCGTGATTTCAGATATTAAAACCGGCATGTACAGTCTTGGTAGATCTGGGTTTCGAATAACAAATATAATAATAACAGCGACTCCTTCATGAACCAGGAACCCAGCTCAATGCAATGAAAGAATGATACTCCACTATTCTTTATCATTCAAGGTTATGACGACAAACATGATGATGTCGATAGGTTTGAAGACAGGTGTCCGCAGTGAACAATCAAATCATCCATTTACACAATGTTCTTGACACTACAATGGTTGTGATTGTCACTGAAGGTATCTTAAAAGATCAGAGCCACCCTCTGGATAAGAACTAAGAACACTTTTTCTCATTACTCTTTTCGTCTTAATTTACTGGCGGAAGATCATCCAGAACAGCAATGATTTTCGTATTTATATATTGGTAATATGACAGACTTTCTGATAATCGCAATGATTTGCCCGCCCCAAATTCCTCTAGGGGAATTTGGGGCGGGTGTTACTGAAAATGGTGTTTTCGTGATACACATTTATGGATATAAATAATCTAAAAATCGGAGATATTTCCTTAAAATAACAGATCCAGAGCATCTCATATATAGAAGATTGTATATGGTTTGTCCGCTGATATTTCAACAACTCATTAACATCTTGTATTAATTAACAACCTAATATTTAAAGAGAGGGAAAGTTAAAAGTGATAACTTGGTGGTGCTGCTGAATCGCCATCCTTGTTTTGCGTGTAATTTGCTTGTAATTGGGGTAGAATGCTTAGAAACCTGGTAAGGTTTTAGTACATTTCTCTCTATGAATCGAGAGCTAATAGAAGCTGTGCTTCTACAGATAAGGCAGGAAAAGCCATTTTCAAGACTTAAAATCCCCGGTTCAAACCATGTGGGTTCGAGTCCCACCCGCCCTACTCTTAGAAAGAAGCGGCTTTATCGGCTTCTTTTTTCTTTGAAATCCGAGATTACTGATCCAACATTTGTGATGAATTTACCAGATCGCTCCCAGAAAGGTTTTGAGGAATATCAGAGAAAGAGGAGAGACCATTGGAATAATGTGGCTCTCTCTCTCTATCCTCCTGGAAAGGCTGGGGAGGTTTTTATCACACTCGGTTTGCAAAAATCCTTCAACATTTTATTCCCAAAAATCAAAAAGTGCTGGAAATCGGCTGCGGAGAAGCTCGTCTGTTAAACTCTCTTTCTCCCTCGCTAGGAGTAGGAGTTGATTTTTCCTCCCAAATGTGCTGTCGGGCTCAAGCCCTTCACCCGGAATTAAAAATATTTCAGGCGGATGCTCATCATCTGCCGGTCAGTGATAGTTTTGACTTTATTATTTTATCTGACTTATTAAATGACCTTTGGGATGTTCAAAAAGTTCTTCATCAAACTCGTAAAATCTGCTCTAACCACACAAGATTAGTAATCAATTCCTACAACCGATTGTGGGAAATTCCTTTATCAATAGGTCAAAATCTCAAAGTCGCGAAACCGAATCTGTTACAAAACTGGTTAACCCCTGATGATATTGAGCAATTACTCTATCTGGCAAATTTTGAGGTAATCAAAATCTCTCCAGAAATAATATTTCCATTCAATCTCCCCCTAATATCCGCTTTGTTTAATCGCTTTCTTGGAAAGCTCTGGCTTTTCAAACATCTGGCTCTTACGAATCTGATAATTGCTCGACCGCTTGTGAAACAGGAACAACCAATCCAAAATAAACGAGTTTCAGTCATCATTCCTGCCCGTAATGAGGCAGGTAATATTGAAACAATCTTCGAGAGGATTCCTGAGATGGGCTCGGGAACTGATTTTCGTAGAAGGTCATTCTCGGGATGACACAATTGAAACCATCAGCAGGGTTATATCAGAGTACCCAGATCGAAATGCAAAACTATATCGGCAATCTGGACAAGGAAAAGGTGATGCGGTCCGGCTGGGATTTGAAAAAGCAACCGGCGACGTGTTAATGATCCTAGACGCAGATCTGACTGTATCCCCGGAGGATTTACCTCTGTTCTATCGCGCCCTGGTGGAATATAAAGGTGACTTTATAAACGGTATCCGTCTGGTTTACCCTCTGGAGGATCAAGCCATGAGATTTCTCAATATATTGGGAAATAAGTTTTTTAGTCTGGCTTTCTCATGGCTTCTGGGGCAACCCATCAAAGATACCCTTTGCGGCACCAAGGTTCTCTTCAAATCAGACTATCTCCGCATCGCTGCTAACCGGAATTACTTCGGAGATTTTGATCCATTCAGTAATTTTGATTTATTGTTTGGTGCCACAAAATTCAATCTAAAAATCATTGACTTACCCATTCGATACAAAAGCCGAACCTATGGAACTACTAACATTCACCGTTTTCAGCATGGTTTACTTCTACTAAGAATGATGCTTTACGCCGCGATAAAGATAAAATTCATTTAGACTTCACATATCCAGCTTAAAAAAGCATTCTAGTTAACTATTTGGAGGGTAATTGAAAGAAGACAAGCATAACTCCCGTTATTTCATGCTATTAAGCGAAGAAGCGAATTGGGTCAAAGGGTTCGGTTTCAGCTTTGTTATTCTAAATCTAGATATCAATACAGTGATTATCGGGGATCCAGAAAGATTAGAAATAAATGGATTGGGAGAATTTGGGTTGATTTATTCTTCTGAGGTATCACAACTGGGTTTTTTAATCCCGGGGAGATAAAATCAGAATTTATTGAATCGATCCATAAAGAAAATCAATCTAAAAAAATCGTTGTAATAAATATATTACAGATACCTAACAGCTTCATTAAGGGGCCGAGATTCCTTTGTATAGTAGTATAGTTTATGTAATAGGAGCCTAATAACGGGCCCATACCAGGATTTTCTATACAACTCTCCCAGTTGTTAGATGATTAGAAATAAGATAGGAGATGGTTGATCTATGACCAAATCCGCTTATTCAGTGCTATAAACGTAATATTTATGGATATTCAGTTTTCCTTGATTGTGATTCCTTCAGTTCTGGCAGGATTGCTCGCCATTCTATCTTCCTGGTTGCTGTGGAAGCGCCGATCAGCAGAAGGTTCCATCCCTTTATCACTTCTGCTTGTATCGATCTCAATCTGGTCTATTTGTTATGTCTTTGAGGTGATATTTACAGGCTATCCTGCTAAAGTGTTCTGGGCGAAGATGGAGTATTTGGGAATTGTCAGTCTACCTGTCTTCTGGCTGCTATTCTGCTTGCGTTTTGCCAATATCAGAAAGCCGAGTAATACCAAATATTTTTTGTTATTTTCAGGAATTCCGCTTATTACTGTGGGATTAGTCTGGACAAATTCGTTCCATCATCTGATATGGAAGGATATATCTCTAACTCATCTATACAACCTGGTTCTTTTACAGCTAGACTATGGCATCTGGTTTTGGATCCATACCGTGTACTCTCATCTGCTGTTCTTTTCCGGATTGTATTATTTGTTTCAGGCTTATTTTAGAACTCCAAAACACCTGCGTCATCAAGTACGATTCATCTTGATCGCGGGGTTAATCCCAGGTTTAGCAAATATCATTTATTTAAGCGAAAATAACCCGTTCCCAATGGTTGATTTAACATCCCTGAGCTTTGCTGTCAGCGGAATATTAATTTTCTATGTTTTGTATTACCATCGGTTCCTGGATATTATCCCCATAGCAAGGGACACAACAATTGAGAATATGCGGGATGGGATCATCGTGGTCGATTTGAAGGACAGAATAGTCGATATGAATCCCGCAGCGGAACAGATCATCCAATCCTCGTTAAATGATGTAGTTGGAAAGCCTTCTTCCCAGGCTCTGGCGGATATATCAGATTGGATATCTCAATCCAAAGAGGCAGATACCCCTGTAAAAGTATTAAACATTGGAGAAGGAAAGAACAAGAAGATTTTTGTTTTAAACCTCTTCCCCCTGACGGATGCACAGGATACGCTAATTGGGCATACTGTAGTTTTTCATAATAATACTGAGACTCATACTTTAAACAGAAACATCAAGGATCAAGCAGATCGATTAGCTGTCTTGTATGAAATAGGAAAAGCGATCACCAGTACATTGGATATTGATGCGCTATTGGAGTTGATTTACAATCAACTCTCGCGAGTGATTCCCAGTGATGCATACTTCGTTGCGCTGTATCTGGCTGATGATCATATGTTGGATATCCGGATCCTGATTGACCAAGGAAAACGCTATCCTCCGGAAAAAGTTAGTGCCAGCGAAGGTTTATCCAGCTGGATTGTAAACAACCGCAAACCCTTACTAATTCAAGATTTGAGGAAGGAGATAAATAATCTTCCGATGAAACCAGTTATGGTTGGTGAGAAAAAACTCTCCCGATCCTGGCTTGGTGTACCCATGATTCTTGAAACCAAGTTAATTGGATTGCTGGCCGTTGCCAGTTATGAGCCCCATGTCTTTGGTGAAACGGATCAGCTGCTGCTGGAGCAGATTGCTCAGCAGGCAGTTTTGAGCATTCAAAACGCCTACCATCATCAGGAAGTTGCCCAACAATCAAGATTGGATTCTCTGACGGGTGTGAGCAATCACAACCACTTTCTTGAACGTCTGTATGAAGAAGCAAAAATCGCCTTTTCATCCACTACTCCACTTTCGTTAATCATGTTGGATATCGACTATTTTAAACTTTACAATGATACATATGGTCACGTTGTCGGTGACCAGGTATTGAGGTTGACTGTAGAGGCTATTCAATCCCATATTAAAAAGACCGATACCGTGGGACGTTGGGGTGGAGAGGAATTCGGTGTGATTCTTCCCAATGCGACAATCGCCCAAGCAAATATGGTTGCTAACCGGATTCGGAGAACTCTCTCTGAACTGCCGTTATTTAATGTTGAGGGAAAAACAATCCCCAAACCAACAATCAGCCAGGGTATCGCTACTCTCCCGGATCATACAACCGATGTGGATGATCTTGTAATCATAGCCGATCGCGCGCTTTATCGGGCAAAAGATAAAGGTCGTGATCAGGTTGCAGTTGGAAAACCTTCTAAGGCTTCCCACGTTAGTACTTCTTAATCACCTCCCACCAGAAAAAATACGAAATCCTCCGCATTAGATTATTTTCATATCAATCAGCGGACTCTATGTTAAAATTTCCCTATGAGCCTATCAGTAGTATTCATGGGAACCCCGGAGTTCGCCGTACCTGTCCTAGAAGAATTGGCACGGCATTTTCAGGTTGCCGGCGTTATTACCCAACCTGATCGACCTTCTGGCCGGGGGAGAAAACTGATTGCTCCAGCAACCAAAGTAACAGCGGACTCTCTTAATCTCGATCTATATCAACCAACCGATGTAAATTTCAAATCAGCTCTAGCTAGAATCCGATCCTGGAACCCGGATCTCATCACCGTAGCTGCGTTTGGCCAGATCCTTTCCCCGGAACTTCTGTCATTGCCGCCATATGGATGCCTGAATGTCCATGCTTCCCTCCTTCCCCGCTGGCGGGGAGCATCTCCAATCAACGCTGCTATTCTCCATGCTGATAGCAACACTGGCGTAACAATCATGAAGATGGCAGAAGGATTGGATGACGGACCAATTCTGACCCAAAGTTCAATTCCTCTTCAACCTGACGATACTGCTGGATCTCTATCTATTCACCTCTCAAGATTGGGTGCAAATCTCCTGGTGAAGACCATTCCACAGTACATATCAGGAGATATTCAACCCCAGCCTCAGGATCAATCGAATATTACTTACGCCCCCAGACTGAAAAGACAGGATGGACTACTTGATTTTTCTCAATCCGCCGACCAATTAGTATGCAAAGTGCGCGCATATACTCCCTGGCCAGGTACGTTTACTTTCTGGAAAGAATTAAGGTTGATCATTCACCAGGTCCGAGCTGAAGACGTAACCTCACCGGGGTCAGGGGTGTTTACAACTTATGATAACTACCCTGCTATCGGCACCGCAGAAGGCATCCTGGTTCTGGAAATTCTTCAGCAATCAGGCAAAAACAAAGTAAACGGGCAAGACTTTCTTCGCGGAGTGTCAGATTGGAATGGATCATAAAACTTCAAATGAATCGAGATCAGTAATTCAATAAATTATGTCTCCCTCAGAGAACAACTCATCCTACATCTTTACATTTCTACGCCACGGAGAATCCACCGGTAATGCGGAAAAACGACATCAAGGTCAGGCGGATTTCCCACTGACAAAACTGGGCTCAACCCAGATCAAGAAGCTGGCAGACTATTGGGAAAAACGGGGGATGGAATTTGATCTGGCAATCTCGAGTCCATTATCCAGGGCAAAGGAATCTGCTGAAATCATTTCAAAGGCTCTCAAGATAGAGCTTATTTTCGATCCAATCTGGATGGAAAGGGATAATGGTGAGTTGGCTGGTTTACCGCATGAGGAAGCCATGAAGAAACTGCCTCCTCCAGACTTTATTCCGCTTTATCAACCCATTGCCGGCACAGGAGAAAGTCAATGGGAGTTATTCTTGCGGGCTGGAAAAGCAATCAACCAACTGATGAAAAATCCTCCCGGAAGGTATTTGATTATCTCCCATGGGGGTCTGCTAAATATGGTAATGCTCGCCGCAGTAGGTTTAACACCCCAGCCAAATTTTCAGGGACCTGTCTTTCGTTTTTCCAATGCTGGTTATACGACCCTAAAGTACCTACCCGAGAGAGATAACTGGATAGTGCAGGTTCATAACACAACTTACCATCTAAATGAATAATCTCCATTCAATCCTGAGCTGAATAATGAGATACCAGTTTCTTGTTTTCGGCGCCGGAGCAATCGGCACATATATAGGGGGAAGCCTTAGTCTTCAAGGTCATGAAGTTGTGTTTCTTGAAAGGCAAAAAGATCTCTCTGCCCTTCAAGTCCGGGGTTTGAGAATGACCGTTGAGGACAAAGAATATCATATCCCTAGTCCACAACTAATCAGCAGTCTGGATGAGATTCAAAATTACCAGTTTGATCTGGCAATTCTTGCCCTGAAAACCTATCATTTGGATGAAATCCTCCCCGATTTGATAAGATTTAAAGACATTCTTCCTCCCCTGCTCTGTCTGCAAAATGGAGTGGATAGTGAAAAAAAACTTGCCGATCATCTCGGAAACGATCTCGTCATTTCAGGAACGGTAACCACTGCTGTCGACCGAAATCAGAAAGGAGATATCACCGTCCGGCGCCTGCGAGGAATGGCAATCACGAACACTCATCCTCTTTCACAAGAACTCCTGCCAGTTTTTAACGGGGCGGGGTTAAATCTCAAAATCTGCCTCCGTCCGAAAAGTATGAAATGGTCAAAACTGCTGATCAATCTGATGGGGAATGCCAGCTCAGCGATCCTGAATATGGATCCAGCCGATATCTATTCTGATAAAGCGTTATATAATCTGGAGCTTCGACAGCTTCAGGAAACCTTAGGAGTAATGAAATTAATGAAGGTTAAACCCATCAACCTTCCTGGAGTACCAGTAAGATTATTGGCTTTCACTATTCAATATCTACCCCAACAGCTTTCCCAACCTTTGATTTCAAAAGTTATTGGGGGAGGTAGAGGGGGGAAAATGCCCTCTTTTCATATTGATCTTTACAGCGGGAAGGGAAAAAGCGAAGTAGATCAGTTGAACGGTGCTGTTGTACGAGCAGGTATTGAGGTAAATTACCCCACCCCGGTCAATGAATTACTTACCGATGTATTACGTGCTCTAATCCAGGGAAAAGAGCCTCTAGAGACATATACCAACAAACCAGAAGCCCTATTTGCCCGACTGGCAAACACATGAGTTTCTAGAAGCAGAAACCAATCTATCAACTGATAATATCGTATACCAGGGGGAGGGGGTCAACCTGTGTTTCACTCCAATGGTGCGCTGATAATAATCGCTTTTGAGCATTATTAAAGGCAGATTGGTTCTGAGCATGGAGGATAAATAAGTCCTCCCCTGCATTGATGGAATCACCAACTTCATGAAGGATTTCAATTCCAACTGAATGATCGATCTGGTCTCCTTTTTTCTCTCTCCCACCCCCTAAATCTACTGCCGTTTCCCCCACAATTCGGGCATTAATTTGACTAAGGTAACCTGTTTCCGGAGATTTTACTGCATTAATTATTGGAGCTTGGGGTAGTTTGGCAGGATTCTCTGCAAACTGAATATCTCCTCCCTGCGCCTCTACAAGCATAAGGAATCGCTGCCAGGCTGAACCATCCTCAATGACTGCCTCTGCAATTCTTCTCGCTTCAGATCGTCCCTTGGCTTTCTGTCCTAAGATTAACATTTGTTCGGCAACATCCAGGCAATGGATCAGAAAACTCTCCGGGCCATTTCCCTGGAGGGTATTAATTGCCTCTTTGACTTCCAGGGCATTCCCTACTGCTCTACCGAGAGGTTGGTTCATATCTGATATCAATGCAACAGCTTTTGTCCCGCACCCGTTGGCAATATCTACCATTAATTGAGCTAGTTCTCTGGCTTCTTCCTGGGTATCCATGAAGGCACCCAGGCCAATCTTCACATCAAGTACAATCGCCTGCGCACCGGCAGCGATCTTTTTACTCATAATGGAAGATGCAATCAATGGAATTGAATCGACAGTGCCGGAGACATCTCTTAAAGCATAAAACTTTCCATCCGCAGGGGCCAGGTCCGCTGTTTGTCCGGTCAGCACCAATCCAATCTGCTCCAATTGGGTTAAAAATTCTTCCGTGGTCAAATCAACCCGGAATCCCGGTATGGATTCCATTTTATCGAGCGTTCCTCCACTAAAACCTAATCCGCGGCCTGACATTTTACCGACTGGAAGACCACAGGCTGCTACCAGGGGTTCGACCACCAGGGTGGTTTTATCACCTACCCCGCCGCTAGAATGTTTATCAACAGCCAAGGGAACAACCTGGGATAAATCCAATATCTCGCCTGAATTGACCATGGCCATTGTCAGATCACTGGTTTCCTGCGGCGTCATCCCCTTCAGCAATACCGCCATAGCCCAGGCAGCCGCTTGATAATCAGGTATTGATCCATCAGTAAAACCTTCAATGAAGAAGTTGATCTCTTCCCTGCTTAACGCCTGTCCCTCTCGTTTTTTGATGATGATATCAACTGCTCGCATTGGATCTCCAATCTGATTTCACAGGCAAGTTAACCTCAATAATCCTTGATTATACCGTATCCGTGGATTGGTAATACCACAGCTATGATATCCAAGAACTTGTTCAATCTGAGAGGATTTTTGATGACTTCGGGGAGATTTAACTTGCCTGGTAGATCCCAGTGACCCCGATTAGAACCAGAAGACCACCACCAATTGTCCAAGCCGTGATGGGTTCACCCAGAATTATCCATCCCAGAAAGACAGCAATAACCGGATTGACATAGGCGTATGTGGTTACAATCCTGGTCGGTAAAAGCTGAAGAGCAGAGACAAATGAAGTAAATGCAATCACTGATCCAAAAAGCACCAGATAGCCCCAGGCAAACCAGGCTTGTATTGTGGGATGAGGGAGTGGTTCTCGAACGATTAAGGCTATCAGAGCAAAAAATATCCCTCCAAAAAGCTGCTGGTAGCCCGAACTTACACTCCGGCTAAGAGCAACCGGATGACGGGTTTGCAGAACTAATCCTGATGACCAACTGAAACTGGCAAGCAACAAAGCCAAAATGGATAACAGATCTGCTCGAACTCCGGAGGTTAAAACCGGAAAACTGAGTGTCAATATTCCCAGAAAACCTATCAAAAGGGAGAGAAGCACACGATATGAGGGAATCCGGGAATCGAGCAGTGTATCTATAAACGCAACCCAGATTGGTATTGACGCTACGACAAGGGCAGCAAACCCAGAATCTACCTGTTGTTCAGCCCAGACAACCAAGCCATTACCACCGATCCATAACAGAAACCCTGAACCTGCCAGGATTAGTAAATCTTTTTTAGAGGGTATGATTTTCTTACCCCGGATTAAACCCCAGGTCAACAGTATTATTCCAGCCGTGATAACCCTTAAACCCCCAAAGCCAAATGGCTCAAAACCTGAGCCATTGCGGATTCCTACCCGGATAGCCAGATAAGTACTGCCCCACACAAAATAGACAATAAACAGGTTTAATAGACCTGCCGGAGTTACTTCTTTATCGTTTTCCAATCGCTATACCTCGCATTGAATTACCCTTCTATCCATGTATAAATAAGTACCGGACCCTCGGTTACGCGTTAATTCGCGAAAAACCATATTATCATAGTAAAGCCTAGCCGGGCGAGTAATTAATCAGGGATATAAAAATCCCGCAAAAATCCCTTCTGCCAGGAGAATTGATTGATTTGATCCCAGGGCTGGATCCATCGGAAAAACAGGGTCAGGAGCATAAGCGACCAGCAAAGGATGATCATAATCATGAATATGTATTTGCAGCAGAAGGATATGATTTGACAGCCATCCCATTGGCTTAATAAAGGAAGGGATTTCTCCGCCTGCCATACTGATCAGCGTGCTGATGTCAGCATCAATCAAACTGGTTTGGTTCTGGTCCAATTTCACAATTCTTAACCGGATCTCAGGCGCCATTGGATCGGGGCTGTCACCACCGGCTTCAATCCAAGCCAGGTACTGATTATTAGGTGAAAATACAGCAAATCCACCGCCAAAAATACTAGACTCATGATAGGGGATAACTCTTTCATCACAATCGGTCATATCCTTTACGATGAACCCTGCCCCAGGAATCCCTCCTGAAATGTGCCGAAATGCAACCAGGGATTGATCTGGTGATATACCTTTTAGTCGGGAATCTTCATCTAAATATTCTGTTACCTGGTTCTGTGAGATATCGTAATAATACAAACCGTTATTAGGTGCAAAAATAACTCCCCCTATACCATACATAGCAAGGGAGTACCATACACCCTGGACCTGCTCATTTACTACATTAACAGCCAGTGGATAATAAACTAAACCATCATCCTCAACTCTAGTCAGTTGAGGAGTTTCTTTGGGAAGAAGTCCCATCTCACCTGCTTTTAAGGTACTTTTTGTTCCCTCATCAGTATACTCAGCAGAACTATATACAATGTAAGTGAAGTGTCCTTCTGCACCTGTGAGAACAATGAGCAGACCTGTTGTATCAAGCTGAAAGATTTCGGAGTTAATGTTTGCCTTGAGTACACCATTGGATTCCCGGCCGAAATACACAAGCGGAACTCCTGATAACCCATTTGTTATTCCCCCTGCAACATGAACCCGGTCCGAGTCCATATTAGGGAGCCCGGGCGTTTGTTTTTCCCCCAGTAGATTTCCTTCAGCATCATAAAAACTGATCGCTGTATTTTCTGTTCCAGCTATAAAACCTCCCGGAAGAGCCAATATTTGTTTTCCGGGATGCAGGGGATCACAAGGGGGAGATTCTGGTGCCTTTTCCGGTGTTTGGGAGGGCGCGAGGTCATTTTGAGCACGCAGAGTTGCAGCCACCGAGGTAGTCATAGCACTGATATCCGGTGTTACATCTGGTTCTGTCGACCCGCTAAAAATACAAGCTATGCTTGAAAATAAGAGGATTGCTGCTACCAATAAACTCTTCCATTTAATCATAGGATCCTCCTCGATCAGATACTTCCAAAGTAAATCCATCTTCATGTTCTCGACCAAGCAATTTTAATCTCATCCTGGCTGCGGCCGGCTGCGATGGACCAATAATATTCCTGCCAGAGCTATTATTCCTGAGATGATCTGAAGGACAGACAATCTTTCCTCCAAGAAAAAATGGGCAATAACAGCGGTAATAATTGGCTGTCCCAACAATGTAGGGGAAACAATTGCGGCAGGAAGGTATCCCTGGACATAGTTAATCGCATACCAGCCTAGCACCTGCACAATCACAGCAATCGCCAGAAAATTAAGATAAGTAAATTTTGAATAACCGATCAACGGTTCACCACTGATAATCACACCCAATAATAAACATATGGTTGCGCTAGTTACAGTGATCCAGAAGAAGGATCTTGGATCAAGATACTCCCTGCCCTTTTGAGCCAGCAAAAAATAACCGCCATAAAAAAAACTGGCTAAAAATCCCAGCAGGGAACCTAATCCCATCCCAGAAGGAAGAAACGAATCCTGTCCTAAGATCAGGAATGTACCAATGAGAGCCAGACCCAATCCAACCCAGAAGATGTTTTCTCTTTTTTCTCCAAAGAACAGCACCGAACCCAATCCCACCCATAACGGTGCCGAATTTGCCATCAGTGTAGGATTGGTTGCGCCACTGATTACAACACCAGTAGACCAGAGCCATAAATCTATAGAAAATACAATGCCGGACAGGACAGCCAAGATTATCCCTTTTCTGGGCAACCGCTCAGTCCGGGATAATGTCTTCCTGAAAAATGGGACTGTTAAAAGGACCGCTGCGATCCCCATCCTGTAAAAACTCAGCACTACTCCTGGCGCATTGGCTAATCGAGTAAATATAGCCGATAACCCCAGGATAAATACCGCCAATATCAGGATAATGACCGGAAAAATCCGGGGAGCTTTGGTATTGTCCATACTTACTCTAATAGCATTGCATCCCCGAAAGAATAAAATCGATATCCTTTATTCATCGCAATCTCATATAACTCAAGGATCTTTTTTCTTCCAGCGAACGCACTGACCATCATTAATAAAGTCGATTCGGGCAAGTGAAAATTTGTCAACATGCAATCTACTACTTGAAAATCATATCCAGGCAGAATATAGAGGTCCGTTTCGCCTTCAAAGGGATCGATTTTACCTCGGATTGGTGAAGATCTGGCTGCGGTTTCCAGCGTCCTCACTGATGTTGTTCCAACAGCAATGATTCTGCCTCCCATTATTTTGATTTCGTTTACAGCGTATGCGGTTTGCTCCGGGAGCTGACACCATTCCCGGTGGATAATATGCTCTCTGGGATCCTCGGTTTGTACCGGCGCAAAGGTATCCAATCCAATATGGAGTGTCACTTGTTCAATTCTCACACCGCGCTCTCTGATGGAGTTCAGCAGCTTGTCTGTAAAATGCAAACCTGCGGTTGGCGCAGCAGCAGAACCGGATTGACGGGCATAAATTGTTTGATACCGTTCTGGTTCAGATAAAGTTTCATAAATATAGGGTGGCAGCGGTACTATCCCAATCTGATCTAAAAAAGGCTCTATTGGTTCTTGAAATTGAACCAGTCTCAGCGGTCCGCCTAAATCCTCCCGAATAATCGCCCCTGGACCCTGGTCAATTATTATCTGGGTTCCAGGTCTCAAGCCCTTCCCACCTACCATCGCCTGCCAGGTCATTTTATCAATCTCCCGCAAGAGCAGCAGTTCAATTTTTCCTCCAGATGCGATTTTCCTGCCGAACAGTCGGGCGTGGATTACTCTGGTCTGATTCAAAATCAGCAAATCATTGGGATTAAGGCAATCAATCAAATTGAAAAACCGCTTATGATTTACTGTACTGGATTCCCTGTTATAGGTCATCAAACGTGAAGAATCCCTCGGATGGACCGGTTTTTGGGCAATGTACTCTTTTGGTAAATGATAATAAAAATCTGAAGTTTTCAAGGAGTTATCACGGTTGGGAAATATCATTTGCGAATAATAGCGAAAATGAGATTAATCAAAATCGTCAATACAATTGATAGGACAAGGGAAGAAAGGAGCGGAATGAGACAGGTGAAGTTCTCTCGTTTGATCACAATATCACCTGGTAAATTTCCAATTGGCAAATTCAGCTGGGCAATCAGATAAAAAATACCAGCTAATACCAATAAAATTATCCCGAATACAGCCAACATCCGGGCTACATTCATTAAATCCATTTGATAACCTTAATTAATCAGTTTGGGCTGCACTGCGTCTGCCGGAGGTTCCAGACCTAGATGAACATATGCCTGCTGGGTTGCGACTCTGCCCTGAGAGGTCCGATGCAAAAATCCCAGCTGGAGTAA
>JAUWCZ010000050.1 GCA_030609055.1 Chloroflexota bacterium
CCAATCCTTCCAATGATTATTCCAATTCTCATGACCACTCCTTTCTTTTGTTTTCCTGGTATTCTAAGTAGCCACTTCTATCTCTGCGATTTTCATTCACTATCATGGCCTAGAGTTTAATGAAATCCCTTAAATCTCCGCCAGAGCAGATTGAAGAGGTGATGAACTTTTTTTTCTTTATCAACCTTTAAAGTATACTCTTGAATTTTCTATTTGGATAGATTATTGAAAAGCGATGCTGGTTAGGGAGAATCTCGGGAAAGAAATCCCTCATGTTGATTCAAGTTTACTTTCAGCAATGACTGCAATTATACTATGAGGTTACTAAACTCGAGTTGCTGTTACGAACTCATTATTTGTTGATTCTTTTTTCAGTTCTGGTGCAGTTAGGACGAAACAGATTGTATTATGGACTAAATGATAGACTTACCCTCGGATACTTCTAGTTTGGGAAGTTGATGTCTTACCACTTGGCCACACCCGCTTCAATTTCTGGTACCTGTCTCTAACTAATCAATCTAATTATTTGGCTGATTACCTGGAGTAAACCATCAACGAAAAGGGCTCCCAGAAAACCAATCACAAATCGTACTCCAGATCTCTTTTCCATAATCCCCATCAGTTGTTGATTCTTCACTACCATGGTTTTTGCCCACCGATCCCCGAGTCGCTGACGTTTGCTAGATTCGCTCATACTAAGAGCTGCGGGGATTGTAAAAATGAAAGCATCAATAAAATATGCCAAGGAACGCCAAAGGGCAGGAAAAAATCCGCAGGGCTTTCGATCTTCTTTGATAACCACTAGACCACAGATCAGTTTCCCCAGGGTAGAACCGTGGACTCCTTCGGAAATTGTGTGGTACAGAACGCTACCAAGGATTGCCAAGGCATAATTCAGGACATTTTGGTCTTCCAACCGCTCAAGGAAAACATCGCTCGAAAATCCCTGAAAAACCTCCAGAAATCCGATGAATATCCCTATGATGACAAACACAACTACCATCAGTAAATTATGAACAACAAGGTCTATGATTCTTGCTAATGCGCGAATCCAATAACCAGCTCCCTCGAGATCAACTACAGGCGTGGAGTCAACAGGGATCGATAAACCTTCAGATGGCATTAGGTCCTGATCCATTTTAATCTCCTTATGATTCTTCCCAAGGCGATCTTTACTTAATGATTAATTCCTGAACAAGGTATTTCTGTTTTGTTTATAGCATAACAAAAATTGTATTTCAACTTACTCGAAGATAAAAGGAAATCTGTCCAGGCATAGGATAGCTCATGAACCCGAATGAAAACTTGGTAGAATAGGGATGATGAATTCATTCAATTTCTCACCATCCCTTACCTCCCTGAGGAGAAATGATTATGGCAGCTGAAGGTGGATCAAACAATCCTGAAGAACGCCGCCTAGTGAGTGTGCTCTATGCGGAGCTGATTGGCTTCTCCGCGCTGGCGGATCAGCTGGATCCTGAAATTGCCAGCAAACTCATGAGGGCTTTGTGGTCTGCGCTGGAAGGGATTATTGAAGAATTTGGGGGAATTGTTGACAAACATCTGGGGGATTCGTTTATGGTGACCTGGGGCACACTACACACCATGGAAGATGATGCAGAAAGGGCAGTCTCCGCGGGTCTTGCTCTCCTGTCCGGATTGGAAAAATTTAAGAGTGAGGATGATTACCTGGGAGCAAAATCCCTCCTATTGAGAATGGGCATTCATACTGGGTTGGCATTGGCAGGGTATGTGGGCGTCCGCGGGGAGTACACAGTTGTGGGAGATACGGTAAACATAACCAAACGGATGGAAGAAACCGCGGAACCAGGTTCGCTGATTGTCAGTGAAGCAACCTACCAGTCCATTAGGGGGGCATTCCAGGTTAAACGCTTAACTCCCATTCAACTGGAAGGCACCAAGCGGCTTGTAAATATCTTCCAAATTCTAGAAGAGCTGCCCCAGCCCACCAAATTAAGATACCGGAGCAAAGGTGGGTTGGAAACCATTCTGGTTGGCAGAGATGAGGAAATGGCCCAATTAGTGGGTCTGTTCGAGAAAACCAGGGAGCAGAATAAGGCGCATTTA
Organism: Chloroflexota bacterium; assembly: GCA_030609055.1. Taxonomy (GTDB): domain Bacteria; phylum Chloroflexota; class Anaerolineae; order Anaerolineales; family UBA11858; genus B10-G9. Next base: position 2,089 of record JAUWCZ010000050.1, read on the forward strand.
GTGCTGGTCACTGGAGATGTGGGTGTTGGGAAATCCCGCTTACTGTTTGAATTTGCCGGGCACCTGGAGACAGATAATCCACTCTTGACGGTAATGTCCAGCCGAGCCCTGGAACAAACCTCCCAGGTGCCGTATTATCTCTGGAAGGAACTCTGGTCCAATCGTTTTGACTTGAATGAAGATGATCCAATTGAATCCGCCAGGGAAAAAACCATTAACGGCGTCCGCACTCTCTGGGGGCAAGCCCTGGGGGAGGTGACCGCCGTTGAAGCTGCTCATTTCCTCGGGAACCAGATTGGTATAAAGTGGGATAAGAGCCGCTATTTAGATTCTTTCAGTTCAGAGCCTAATTTGAGAACTGAGCGCTCATATTTCCTCCAGGGAGAGCTATATTTCCGCGCATCACAGCGGGGACCGGTAGTCCTGATATTGGATGATTTGCAGTGGGCAGACAGCGGCAGCCTGGCTTTGATTGAGTATCTCTGGACCAAAACAGAGCGGGATATACCGTTGTTGATTTTAGCCTGTGCTCGCACTGAATTCCTCGATAAACAGGCCCAATTGTTTCAACAAGCCGAACAGATCTCCCTAGCACCACTGCCAGTCTCCAGCGATATTGTTCGGGATGCCTATCCAGCACTGAAAGAGGCGTCAGATCCATTGTTGTCCACCCTGGCTGAGAGAGCAAAAGGCAATCCATATTTTCTAGAGGAACTGGTAAAGAATGTTCTTCGAAGAGAGGAGACTAACCTGGCGGATCCGGATTTCTCGATCAAGCTGCCTCAATCCCTGGAGGAACTGCTGAAGTCACGACTGGATTATCTTTCTATAGAAGGAAGGGCGACAGCTCTTTTCGCAGCGGTGGTGGGGAGGGTTTTTTGGAAAGGAGCTGTTCTGGCAGCTTTCCGGAATTCCAGTGGCGTGACAAAAGCTCTTAAAGTATCAAGCCACAATATAGTTGGGAAGGTTCAAACTGCACTGGACGAGCTTATGGAAAATGAGCTGGCTTTTCTTCGGGTAGGAAGCGCTTATACAGGAGAAAGAGAATATATCTTCAAACACTCTCTACTCCGGGAAGTAGCCTACCAGCGGCTCCCGGAAGAACACCGAGCGGAGTGTCATTTAGCGATTGCAGAATGGCTGGCAGAACGTGCTGGCCCCGAACGAAGCGTGTGTGTAGCTCATCATTATGAAGCAGCTGGAAGGTATGAAAAAGCCCAGGCCTTTTATACCCGGGCAGCGGAATATACCCTGTCTGTTGGCCAGCCAGATGAAGCAGATCAACTGCAGTATCATGCCAGGACATTGCCTGAAATTGAGAATGAGTAATCAGGGATCGATGGAAAAAATTTACCTGGAGGATATTCCTTTAAAGGAAGCCCAAGAGAGATTTCAAACAGCACTTCAAGATTCCGGCTGCTGGAAAGTTCTTGGCGTTGACCGTATCCCGCTTGACGAGCATGCTGTTAATAGGGTACTGGTAGAAACCGTTTGGGCAAAAATAAGTTCTCCCCATTACCATGCTTCTGCTATGGATGGTTTTGCAGTCAGGGCGGAGGATACTCACGGCGCTTTAGAAACCGCACCTGTCTCCCTTTCCTATGGAGAGCAAACGGAGTATTTGGATACTGGTGATCCCTTGCCCAGCTGGGCGGACGCTGTTATCCCAATTGAACTTGTTGAACATCTGGGGGGAGATGGTGAAATCGCCGCTGATCCTAGGAAGCCAGAGATTATCCGTATCCGTGCAGCTGTATCCCCCTGGTCTCATGTCAGGGTAATGGGCGAGGATATGGTGGCTACCCAGTTAGTCCTGCCCTTTGGCCATAAATTACGTCCGGTGGATTTGGGGGCGGCAGCGGGCTGCGGTTATGACAGCTTGGAAGTAGCCCGAAAGCCTAAGGTCGCAGTAATTCCAACTGGAACAGAACTGGTCTACCCTGGTGATCCCCTCCAGGAAGGGGATATCATTGAATATAATTCCATCGTTCTGGCAGCACAGGTAAACGAGATGGGTGGCGAAGCAATCCGTTTTGAAAATATTCCGGATGATTTTCAAAAGATCAAAACAGAAGTCATCCGGGCTGCCCGGGAGTGCGACCTGATTCTGCTGGTCGCTGGGTCTTCTGCGGGTTCAGAAGATTATTCCTCCCGAATTGTGGAGGGTACCGGGAAGCTGCTGGTTCATGGCGTTGCGGTCAGACCGGGTCACCCGGTAATCCTCGGTATTGTGGAGCAGAAAGGAAAAAGCACCCCGATCATCGGTGTGCCTGGATATCCTGTTTCCGCAGCGTTAACCGCTGAGATATTTGTGGTACCACTGCTGAACCAATGGCTGGGACAGCCTCCCCGAAATCCACAAACGGTCCAGGCTGAAATTACCCGCAAAGTAAAATCCCCTGCAGGAGATGATGAATACCTGCGGGTGGCAGTCGGCTATATAGGTGAGAGAGTGCTGGCAGCACCGCTCTCCCGAGGATCCGGTGTGATTACTTCGCTAGTGCGGGCGGATGGTTTGGTGATCATTCCCAGAGGTGTTCAGGGATTACAAGCCGGAGACCAGGTCAAAGTTCAACTCATCCGATCACTAGAAGAACTAAAAAACACCATCTTTGTGATTGGTTCTCATGATATTTCGCTTGACATACTATCTCAATTCCTATCTCCCCGCCACCGACGGCTGACGTCAGTTAATGTTGGCAGCCTGGGGGGTATTATGGCGTTGAAACGGGGAGAAACGCACCTCGCCGGAGCCCACTTGCTTGATCCAGAAAGCGGGGAATACAATTTGCCTTACATCGAACAGCACTTACCGGGAAGAGCAATCCGGGTTGTGACGCTGGTTGGAAGGACGCAGGGTTTGTTCCTTGAAAAAGGGAATCCTAAACAGATTAAGGGTCTGGAGGATCTGAAACGGTCCGATATTGTCTATGTAAACCGGCAGCGAGGTGCAGGCACACGCTTCCTTCTGGATTATCATCTTTCAAAATTGGGGATCCAGCCAGAGGTCGTGAATGGTTATTCCCACGAAGAATACACCCACCTGGGAGCGGCTGTGGTTGTAGCTTCAGGTCGGGCGAATTGTGCCCTCGGGATAGAAGCGGCATCCTATGCCCTGGATCTTGATTTTCTTCCCCTCATCACAGAACGGTTTGATTTGCTGATCCCAGAAGAGTTTGCTTCAACTGAGCTCTTATCCCCTATATTTGAGCTCTTGGAAGATCCCCAGTTCAGGAAAGCAGTAGCAGAACGACCGGGATATGATGTCTCCCCAATGGGGCAGGTGGTTGCGATACTCCCTGGCGAGGGCTAACAAGTTTAGCTTTCAGTTTAATAAGGTACTATCAGGAACCATGTTCCTAATAGTAATTGTCGTCTATAATTGGTGTGGTAAAAAATGAAGTTATTAGTAGTGGAGGATGAATAATGGCAGCAGTGAAAAAGAAAAAAGGTGTGATTGGTATTCTCACTGGTGGTGGAGATGTGCCGGGATTAAATCCGGCTATCCGGGCAGTTACCATTCGGGCATTAAGTGAAGGTTACCAGGTAATTGGTTTGCGTCGCGGCTGGGCAGGTATTATGGAGATGGTTCGGGATAAAAAAGCCGACAATCAATATAATTTTGAAATCCTGACCGAAGAGCGGGTAAATAAAATGGGCAGGACAGGAGGAACTTTCCTTCATACATCCAGAACATGCCCCACCAGAGTATCCATAGCTGATGTTCCAGCTCATCTAAAAGATGAATATACAGAGGAGATTAATAATCTCACACCTGAAGTAGTTAAAAACCTGGATTATTTAGGGATTGATTATTTAATTCCCATTGGTGGGGACGACACATTAAATTATGCTGTAGAGCTTTATAAAGAGGGAATAAATCTGGTTGGCATTCCCAAAACAATGGACAATGATGTCCCCGGAACTGATTACTGCATTGGTTTCAGTACCGCAGTTACAAGGACAATCGAGATTGTTAATAGTCTGAGAACTACTGCAGGCTCTCATGAACGGTTCCTGGTATTAGAGGTCTTTGGACGATATGCCGGTTTTACAGCCATGCTGCCGACAATGGCCGGCGCAGCCAATCGCTGTGTAATTCCCGAGTATAAATTTGATATTGAAAGGCTGACAGAGCTTCTGGCAGAAGATCGGTTACAAAATCCCAGCCGCTATTCCATCGTGCTGGTCTCAGAGGGTGCCATGTTTGTTGGAGGAGAGATGATATTTGAGGATTCCACAACAGATGCCTACGGACACATGAAGTTAGGTGGAATTGGTGATCTTGTTTCCGAAGAGTTAAAAACCCGGTCGGTAAAATATAACAACGGGAGAAAAATCAATGTTATCCATCAGAAACTGGCCTACATGGTTCGGGGTGGAAGTCCTGATGCTATTGATTCAATCGTTCCCATGGCTTATGGGAATCTTGCGCTGGATTTGATCTTACAGGGTGTTCATGGGCGACTGGTGGTACTCAAAAACGGCCGCTATGACAATATGCCTATTGAGGTATTATGCGGAAAAAGTAAAATTGTAGATGTTGAAAGATTTTACAACAAGGATCGCTTGCGACCGTATTATAAGAAGTTTGCTATGAAACCCTTGTTTATTATGACGACTGAAGATTGATAAACAGCATCAGACCTCACTTTGATAAACTCTCTAGTTGAGGTCTCCCCCTCCGAGTGTTATAATAAAATATATAGCAGTAATACCCGTTTTCCAACAATAAACGGAGGGAAAGATATGTTTTGTTGTGCCGGAAAAAGAGGGAAATTTATTCCATCCTGGTTCTGGATATTGATCATTGGGATTCCAATCAGCATCCTGGTGCGGCGGTTTTTCTGGTGGTTTTTCATCCCAAGCAACAAACGGACATCCTCGGTAGAAATTGAAACACCACGGGCGGTTTCCATACCAGTGCCGGTAAAAAAAGATGATTTCAGGAAAATCAAAGGGATTGGACCAAAAACTTCTGAAGCCTTGCGGATAGCGGGCATCCTCTCTTTTGAGCAGTTGGGGTTAATAAAACCTGAGAAATTGGAACAGGTATTAAAGAGTTTAAATATCCCCAGTGCAAAAGCTGGTTTCTGGCAAGAACAGGCTAGACTAGCCGCCGCAGAAGATTGGGAGAAACTTTTAAAACTCCAAAAGAAGAGTTAATGAATACGATCCGTAATCCTTGGAGGATTGCGGATCGTTAACTTTATAAACAAAGGAAACGGTATCCTTCAAGGATACCGTTTCCTATTCTATCATCTTATCTAGATACAGCCAGTTTGACTATATTTCCTGACTTATCAAATGTCACCCGGGCATAGTGTCGATGCACTGTTTTCCCGTTGTTCTGGGAAATCTCTAATTTCTTACTTAATGTCACCACGTGTCGCTGATGGAGTTGTTCCGGGTGGGTTTTACTGCCAAATTGGGCGGTTGCGCATTGGTGTCCGTCACCACTGCAGACATGTTTCTCAGTGCTGAGCACCATCTCGGCACCTTCCATGCCCGGAAGATAGCGCTTTACAACGTGTTTTACTTGGATCAGGGTAGCGGAAGGAATATCGGTGGTCAAATTGGATCGGTCACACACGGTCTTTACCTGCGTGGGGGATTGTCTCGGCTCCCAAGCAGTTTTTGGCTGTCTGCGTTTGGCTGTTTTTGGGCTTGCCAGCGGATCACCAAAATGCAGGAATGAGATCAGAGTTTTCTGATCTTCCCCATCAAGATACCCTTGTCTTGTGTTCATTTCTTTGGCTACTTCGATTTTAGATTTTAGAAGAGCGATTCCGCTGGAAAAGCCCTGGTCAATAAACTTCCAGAAGCGTTCAGCTAACAGGTCGGCGGCAATCAGGGGCGCGGTGACTGAGCCGTAGGCTGTAACAGAAGAACCAATAACCGAATGGGATCCGCGGGACATGTATTTTAATGAAATAGAGTCTTCTACATCCCTACCGTTCAGATGAGCTCCGTAACAGGCTTCTGAGAACACAAACAGAGGTGCATCATCATAGGCATTGATATCCTGCGGTCGAAGGGCAACCGGGTAATCTGGCCCCGCGCTGCCATTTGTGAAATCCTTTTGTCCATACCACTCTGGAGAGTCTTCGACGCCGTGTAAGTTGAAGTAACCGTAGCGTGTAACGGGAACTGGAATCTCAGTGTGTTTTCCGAATGGTGGTGATGTGACCAGGTTTCCCTTTTCCTCGATAGTTTTAAAGACCTCCCTGGATGCTTCCTCCCAGGCTTCGGCTACATAACCGAAACTATGATTGATTTGCAGGCTGGCTTTCCAGATTCGTGATAACCAGTCTAAGAATCGCTCCCAGAGATTTTTTCTCACTCCGCTTTTACCCATATGATGCTCCGAAATATGCCGGAGCATATCCAGTAATAATCCGGGATCGTTTCCTGCTCCTCCCGGAAGACGTCCGACTGGCCATTCGGGAATAAAGTAATTCTCATCGGTTGTGCCGTATGGGTTATCTGACGGGACATCGGGATCGATATCGGCGACAGGGTTTGGCAGCCTGTGATAGGGAACAATGTCTGGTCCGCCAACAATCAATAATGCCCCAATCATTAATCCTTTATCAGCCAAGACCTGATCCAGATCTGCAAGTGCGAGTTTCAAAGCCCAGGGATCCTCGGAAAGGGTTGGTTTTAATCCAAAATTAGCCATACTGGAAGGATCATCGGCAAGCAGCATTACTGCACCCCACCCGGGTTTTAAGCGAACCGCATAGGTGGTTTTTTTCATTTCTTCCAGGATAATAGCAGTTGTTTCAGGACCATATTTCTTTTCCAGCCCTTTTCGGGTTGAAAAAACGATATACATTGGGAATTCGCCTTTCGAACGGAGAGTACTTTTCTTGTCAGCAAAATCCAGATCATTTTCAATTTTAAGCAATGTCTCAACCGGTAGGGGACCATTAGGTTCCTCGGGCAAGTCATTCTCTTGGGTGCCCTTTTGGGAATCAGGTGCCTGAGTGGGAGATCCAGCGGGAAGTTGATTCCACCCTAAGGCTCCACTCACGGCTGCCGGCACCCGAATATCGATATGTGCCTGCAGTACATCTGGCCAGAGAGTCTGGTAGGGATGATTTTCTCCCCACAACCGCTTGGCAACCTGCCCGGTTACATCCCTGGAAGCAGCTTTATGCAGCATACCAACTCCGCGTTCGGACTGCCCGGCATTTATAAGTGCATCAGCAAGGATCAATGTGAAAGCGATACAGTCGGGCCATTTTTTCTGGTAATGTTCTGCGAGTTGGCGGATTGCCAATTCTGGCGCATCAGTGTCCTGAAGCAGTAAAGCCATGTGTGTGACAGCTGCGAGCCCTGATCCTGGATTATGCCCTAATAATTCAGGTAATTTTTCGGTTGCGACAGCCAGGTCTTCTCCATTCATCTCGGACCGGATTTGGGCTAGAGATTCTGCCCAAGCCGGTAGGATGCTGTTGACATCAGGATCTCGAAATATCCTTTTCTTGGGAGTCAGTGAATACAACTCACCATAAATCTCCTCTAGATTTCCTCCAGCAAGAGAAATCTCAAATCTCAGCTGCTGGGCTTCAATATATTCGGGATCAGCCAGACAGATTTTTTCAACCAGAGTTGATGCCTGATTGGATTTGAGATCTTTAGCTGCTGCCTGTGAGTGAAACAATTGGACAGGTAAATCCCCGGGAAAAACCGCCAACCAGCCGAGAGATGCTTTTCTCACAAATCCATATTCATTTACGGCTGCTGCGACACCCAGAAGATCTAATAATTGATCTCTGGACCAGGGATCCCCTGATCGGGGAGGGGAGAAGGGTGTTTTTTTCATAAGCTTACTATCCAGGTATGATGAGCATAATTGAGTTCAGGGTGATGATACACCATGGGATTTAGGTGACCATTGGTTCCTTTTTGGGTTCTCCATGCACAAGATTCAGTGTTACCAGAACACCTAGCTGCCGGTGGATCTTAAGATCATGAGGAGCCAATTTGGATGCTTTTCGAAGCATTCTTTCAGCCCTGTCAAACTGTTTTAATTCCTTTAATATCCGTCCAGCCTGATAATAGCCTTCAGGTTCCTGGGGTTCAATTTCGATTGCTTTACTAATTTGATCCAAAGCTAGTTCGTATTGACGTCGATCATGATGAACCCTACCAAGCTCAATGGCAGCTTCATAATTCGGATCAACAAGCTTTTTCGCCTTATGCAGGTGGTGAACAGCTTGATCCAATTGCCCCGTTTTTCTCAGCAGTCGACCTGCAAAGAGATGAAGGTGAGCTTTTTGATTACGGGTATGACCGATTTCGTCATTTTGAAGTACTTCCTGGGCTGTCTGTACTGCCTGGTCTACCTCGCCTGCTTCTGCGAGTGTTGAAACGAGTTCAAGAACCAGGGGAAATTGATCTGGATAGTGACTTCCGATGATACGCAATTCATCAATCGCTGCTTGAAGGCCACTCATTTCCTTAATCATCCCTGCTCGCTGCAGTCTAAGGTTTAGTGTGTCTTCTTCAAGAGAGATTGCTTTATCAATCACTCGCAGCGCCTGTTCAGGCTGTTTTTGGGCAGATAAGGTTCTGGCAAACAGGGCGAGCAGATCAGTATCATGGGGATCCTGTCCTAAAAGGGATACCAGATGATTTTCTGATTGCCGGTAACTTCCATTTTCAAATGTCAGCAGTGCGGCAGTTTTTCTGGTTTCCTTGTGGTCAGGTGCTAATGAGAGAGCTTGATTAATACTTGCCAGTGCTTCAGGCATCCGGTGGACAGCTCGTTTGCTCAGAGAAAGATGGATCCAAGCATCAATGAAATCCGGATTGATTGATATGGCTTTTTCAATAGATTTAATGGCTGGCAGGGGTTGATTGCTTTTTAGATGCAGTTTGCCTAACGCCAGATAGTGTCCGGAAAAATTTGGTTCCAGGTCAATCGCCTGGTGATAGAGGGAGACAGCCTCAGAATAGTCAAGGGACATCTCAGCAGCCAAGGCATGCCAGCGAGGTTCATTGTCCCAGATCTGGAGCGCTTTTTGAATTGATTCTTCAGCCGATAGGAGGTCATCGATTTGTTTTGCTGCCAAGGAATGTAAGACAAAATAGAGAGGAATCTGAGAAGTATTCGACTTTTTGGCGACTTCCAAGGCAGAGCAGGCTGCTTTAAAGGACGTTTCGGGTTTGGTTTTAAGCAAAGCCAGGGCTATTTGGGCATCAAGGAAAGCATTTTCCCCTAGATAAGTGAGAGCATCCAAAGCCGATTGGGAAGCGATTACCTTTTGTCGGCAATGCTGGTAAGCCGCAATTAGAGCGGCCAACTCTTCAGGTGTTTCTGCAACAGCTTTAAGTTTTTCAGCAGTTTCTTGGTTGGGTGAGAACACAGCTTCCCCGCGGGTTTTTAGGTTACCTACTATCTGAGGATCGATCTCTAACCGCTGGAGAACCTGGATACATTCCTGAAATGATTCTGATACTTCATTGGATAAAGCTCTTTGATCGGGAGCCCGACAAATTGCTTTGAGCGCCTCTGAAAAACGACGGGCTTCAGCTCTCTTTACATAGGCCCGAGCGAGTTCATAAACAACTCTTTTTTCAGTAGGGTTCAGATCTGCGGCATGCTGTATATGTGTCACCGCTTCATCCCATTGATGTAATTCCTGCGCGGTTACTCCAAAAGCGATTTCGACAGCTGTGCTAAAGGATTTTTTGCCTGCTGGTAGTTTGTGCCAGGTCTCTGTCGCTTGCTCAAAACGTTCCCGGGCTTCTTCTTGACAACCTTGCCTGTTTAATATCCTGGCTTGAAGAGCGCTTACCCTGGGGTGGTCAAATTCCTGGGAAATAAGCAGGTTGCTGATTTCCGCAGCCTTCACTTCTTGATTCTGATTCAAGGCTATTTCACCCATTAAACAAAGTGAATGGAGGTGAGCTTGAAGGTGTTTTTTGTCATTTTGCAGCTGATCCAGGACAAGGTTGGATAGAATACTTTCTGCCTGATCATTTTTAAGCGTGGCTGAGGCTAAGTCCGCGGCAAACGCCAGGGCTTCGGCATATTTTTCAATCCTATAAGTTGGCTCACTCTGGAAACCTACTAAAGCTTCCTGAGCGTGATAAAACGCTTCTTCATAAGATGAGACCTGCTGCTGTACACGGGCTATCTTGGCGTGCAATTCCGGATCATCAGGACATAAATCCAATGCATTTGAGAGACTAGCTATAGCAGCCTGGAAGCGATCCTGCCGGAGTAGAAGATCAGCTTTCTGGATTCTCCAGCTCGGTTGATCTAGTTCAGCACTGATTGCCTGATCAAGAAGATCCAGCGCTTTTTTTGGATCGCCGTTCATTTCCTGTCCGGCGGCTAAGTGAGACCAGATTTTCGGAAGGAGAGGTGATGGAGCTGGATTTGCCTCGCAGATATTGGCAGCTTTGAGAAGGCATTTCATGCCGGTATCAAGATTGCCCAGCTTAATTAGTTCTTCCCCAGCCTGAATTAATTCCTCCGGTAGGATATCATCAAACTTGAGGACTCTAGCCAGAGAAGCCGAGGCTTCTTTTTCATTTCCAGCCGATGCGTGTGCTTTTCCAAGAAGTATATAAGCAGTGTGATGGTCAGGTTTAATCCGGATTAGTTCCTTTAAAGCTGAAATACCATGCTCTGGCGTTCCCAGAGATAAAGTAAATTCTGCTACCCAGGATAAATTCTCCGCATCGTGAGGGGCAACCTCTGTTGCTCGTTTTGCTGCGTCTAAAGCATTAGGAGTAAGATTTGCGGCCTGGTAGGCTTCAGCTAAACTCCGGATCAGAGCAAGATCCCGGGGATATTGTTCATTTCCTTCTTTCAATGAAGCAATTGCCGTTTCGGTTTGACCTAATTCTAAGGCAGAAATTCCCAGTCCCCGACTGATCCTGGGCGACCAGGCTGGATCTGTTCTTAATGAAGTGTCTTGCACTTTCTGGAAAGATGTAATCGCTTGTTGATAATCACCTTCAGCCGCATGGGCTTCTCCAAGAAGGACAAAGGCGATCTCATTTTCCGGATCGATCAGCAGAGCTTGTTCCAACACCTCAGCTGCTGCTTTGGGATTTGTACCGATTCTTAAGTGTGCATCGGCATATTGCAGGTACGGATCCACTGCTGGGGGTTTCTGATCAACTACCTGAGCGAGATAGGGTAGAGCTTCTAGAGGTTCATCCATGTCCAGGAGCAGCTTGCCATAAATAGAGTTGGTTTTTCCATTTGCCGGATATCGTTTCTGCAGATCTTTTAATGTCGTCCGGGCTTGCTCATGGTGCCCAAGACGATAATAGGAGTATCCTAAACCGTATTGAATTTCAAAATTGGTTTTTGGATCGATAATATCAACTTCTGATGCCGCAGAAGCGTTTTGAAATGATTCCAATGCTTCCGACTGGTGATTATTGATGCTTTGGATCTGACCCAGTTTTAAGAATACACGGGCATGAGTTGATGCTGCGGTTGCAGCAGATTTTAAGGTTTGAATGGCCTGCTCAGGAGCATTAGATTCCAACTGGCATTCTGCCAGAGCTATCCAGGGATCCTCCAGATTTGGAGATAATTCAATTGCCCGATTTATATGAGCAAAACCCTCATTCTGGTGTCCCAGGGATATGAGCGATTTTCCCTTAATTGCATGCGCTTTGCTGTTATCTGGGTCCTGTTCCAAAATTTGATTACAAGCGGTTACAGCCCGTTTGCCCTGTTGGGCAGCAAGAGCACAACCTGCGAATGAGAGCAGATCTCCCATCGGCAAATAGGGTTCTGGATGGGATTTGGCCTCTTTAAGTGATTGAAGTTTACTTAATATCCCGGATCGGACTTCTAAAGCTTCTTTCCAGGATTCTGCCTGTTCCAGGTAATTTGCCAGTTCGCGGTGAAGCCTGAGATCCTGAGGGTTTAACACTGAAGCTATTTGTGCCTGCTTGGCTGCTGACGAATAATCTCCGGTTCGGCTTAATGCTTCGGCATATGTATAATGAGTCGGCAGGTGATTGGGGTGTTTGGCTAAATACAATTCAGATGCCTGAACGCTCTCTTCAGGTAAATCTGCCTGGAGTAATATTGAACTCAGATTTGCAGGAGGAGTATTGACTTGGTCTGTCCTTTCCAAAGCCAGCAACGCCAGTTGTCCAGCCCGGGTTTTCTGGTTTTGAGATAGGGCGTATTCCGCCAGAGCGGATAGTAATTCAGGATGCTCGGGTAGAGGATCCTGCAACTTATCTATCAGATCACCGGCGGCTTCGTAATACTTGTTATCCAGAAGTGAGCGGATGATATCGGCGATTTCCCCTACGTTCTCATCCAACCCTGATGGTTTACCAATAGCTGCCGTTAACTCCTGCCAAGTCTCATCATTCACTTCAGGCTGTTGGAGATCATTTCTAACTTTATTAAGGTTTGCAGCCAGTTTTCCATGCAGCTTCTGGTTTTGATCTGAAGCTTCTTTAAGGAGATTCAGGGCGGCTTCTGTGTTGCCAGCAAGTTGGTTCAGCAGGGAGAGCGTTACACTTTCCTGGATGTTTGATGGTTCCGGCTTGTGTTCTATTAATAAGACTCGGGCAACCTTTGGAGCGAGTTCAGGATCTTCCTTTAATAATGCTTTGAGCCAGATTTCCTGACTACTGGCATCCATGGGAGATAAAATCCTGCTCAAGAATTCAACCCGGGCTGCCGGATCCAGGGGTGTGGAGAACAGGATTTGCATCCCAGGATCTGGATTTAGAGCCTGGATGAACTCTTGTTGCTCCTCAACACAGTTAAATAAAAATGTCAGGGGAGAAATCCAACTGGTCAGAGGAGAGAGCTGATTGATAATCTCTTGCCAGGTTTTCCCAGAACTTCTTTCTCCTAGTAAAGCCAGAGTTAATAGGAAAGCTTGATCCAGATCAAGGAGCTGATCAGTACTGTTTCCATATTCCTGATAGGTTTTGTATACCTGGTGCCTTAATTCTGCCGAAAGGTCGCTGAAGGACCGGATAGGCCAAATCACCTCATGTGAGGTTTCCCTATTCAGTTCCATTGCGGCGATTCTTCCCGGAGTCCAGTTCGTCGGCTCTTTTCCGATTTCCTGAACCAGAAATTGGAGGAAACCATCCGCTGTCAGTTTCCCCCAGATCTGGGATGTGCGTCTTAAGGAGGGAATTGCCCAGGACCAGGATTCTTCCGGGAATATATCTTTAAGGGCATTGAAGAGTTGAAGTTCTTGTTTTGCCATTGGGTTATCCGTTAATTAAGACCGATGTATAGAGTGAGGCTTATGCCCAAGAGCATAAAAACGGATCCACTGAGGATCAGGAATACGCCGATGCCTTTCGTGGTTTGAATCAGATCAGTTGTGGCTGACATCAGGGCAGAAGCGTTGCCAACCAATCCGGAGACATCATCCGCAATCCCTTTTTGGATTATTTGTCCGATTTGCTTGCTGATCGCATGGGTATCATGTCCGATGGATCGGATAACCAGGACAGCGACCCCGGTTGCAAATGTGATCAGTCCAATCAGGAATAAACCTGAAGCCATGGCAGACAACACACGGGCAATTTCAAAGATAGTCATAGTCATTTTAAAAACTCCTTTATACTGATTTATTGTTAAAGTGCAAGATGTATGCCGTAAAGATTGGGATTACAGGTTGGCTAACTGTTTTTCCAACTTGGTCTGCAGTGCATTGATTTGTCATCTAAATCTCAGGCGAGAAAGATATCTGATTGTATGTTGCAAGACTTAAACCGTCATTATCTTGGAGTATAAGTACGGAGTAGGTCGTTACAAATTGACCCTTCTAAATGCGGCACTTGGTTAGCTGGGCGTATTCCTCAGGTCTCTTGCCATTGACGAATACAGGGAGGCAAGATACAATCTCCCCTGCTAAAATTATCCTCAACCAAGAGGAAGATTTTCTGTAGATCTATTATTACTTTAGAGGAGCGAAGGTAACCCTGCCCCGGCAGTTGTGAGAGGCGCTCCGAGGAAGAAAATCATGGAAAAATATATCTTAGAAGCCGAGAAAAGGGACATCATTGGAAAAAAAGTAAAGGCTCTCCGGCGAGACGGACTGCTTCCTGCGGTAATGTATGGCAGTGATATTGAATCGATGCCGATCATCTTAAATACCAAAGAAGTTCGCCAGACACTGAGTGTGATCGGTGCCAACACCTTGATTACATTGAAGATTGGTAAAAAAGAGTATTTGACTCTGGTCCGTGAGGTGCAGAGGGAAGTAATTATCCGGGATTTACTGCATAT
>JAUWCZ010000047.1 GCA_030609055.1 Chloroflexota bacterium
GCGAGAAATGATATAACAACATCCAGCCTGGAATATACCGGGCCAAGAAAGTCGCTAAATGATAACTCTTCAGTTTCCCTGAAGCGTTCAGAGATCTGGGTAATTTTATCTTTGATAGTTATTTTTGGACGTTCAACTACTGTGCTTATGGAATTCCTATCAATTTCCTTCTGAAAAACACTATATGCTAATGCGAACAGATCACTTACACCAAAACCCCCTAAATCAATCTGTTCGTTAGCATCAATCATGGGAGAGGAGAGCCGAATAAATGTCTGATATCCCTGGTCTTTTCGTTCAGCTAAAAGATCAGCTATCTCCTTGTACCGTTTGTATGCGATTAACTGCCGGGCAAGCTCATTCCCGATATCAATCACTTCCTCTCTGCTCGATGGTTGCCGGGGAAGCAAAGCTTCAGATTTGATCTGTATTAGCTTAGCTGCAATGACTAAAAATGCTGAGATTTCATCTGGAGGTAGTTCCTGCAGTTTCTCTAAATGTTTTAAATATTGGTCAGTTACTTGAGATAGGGAAACAGCTGTAATATCTAATTCTGCACTTTCTATCAACCGCAATAGCAAATCAAGTGGACCCTGATATACTGGCGTATCAATTTCATATGAAACCCGGTTGAGGGAAAAGCTTCCGTTCATGAACATCATTATACTAGACAACCCAAATGGGAGATTTTATCCTGACATACGAATTCGAATGAATGCACGGTAAGATTCATAGTAATTACCACATCAACATATGGCATAATGGTATTTATGTGATAATAATGTTAACTGGATTGATCATTGATTTTTGGATTCCGGTTAACGATTGAAAAACAACAGGAGTAAATATGTTTGACGAACCTATAAACGTAACAGATGATGCTTTTGAGAAGACCGTTGTCAAATCAGACCTTCCAGTAATCGTTGACTTCTGGGCTCCATGGTGTGGTCCATGCAAGATGGTTGCACCAATATTGGAAAAGATTGCCAAAGAGTATTCAGGAAAAGTTTTAGTTGCTAAAGTTAATACTGACAACCATTCCGACTGGGCCAATAAATTCGGAGTCCAGGGGATACCAACCATGTTATTTATGGCGGAAGGCAAGGTAGTCCATCAACAAGTTGGGGCATTACCAGAACCCATACTGAGGACTATCTTAGATCAGTTTTTGGGGGTTGTAAACGAAGTCAAATAACAATTACAATTCTTCATCGATAAAAAAAACTCCCTCAGGGGAGTTTTTTTATCAGTCTGAACCGACAGGCAGAATGATTTCAAATGTATTGCCATCCTCACGAACTGTTAGCTCAAGAGTACCCCCTAGGAATTTGGCTGTCCGCCTGGCAACTGCTAATCCCAATCCCATACCTTCATAGCGCCGTGTTAAGTAGTTCTCAAGCTGCCTGAAGTCTTCAAAAATTGTCTCTTTTTTATTGTCCGGAATTGGACTCGCCCAATCGTGGACCGTAAGAGATAGATGGTCCTGCTGGATTTTTCCCACCACCAAAAATTTTCCTTCATTGGGTGAAAATTTTGCGGCATTAGACAGTAAATTGCGGAATAATATAATCAAACTTTCCCCATCATACTGCAAAGCTCTGACATCATCAGGAAGATCAACAACAAGATTTATGTTCTTCTTTTTAAGATTAGGTTTAAGCAAATCATATGTTTGCAAAAATGCATCCTCAATAGGGATCGGATCCATAAAAGTTATTTCTTTACCCAGTTGAAGGCGTGTAAAATCTGTTAATTCTTGAACTGCTCGCATCAACTTTTTGGTGTTTTCTTCTACTAGTAAAAAGTATTCCTTTGCCTTGTGGGAATTAGCACCCAGTTCTTCCAGGCCTAGATCAAGATAACCTGCTAACAGATTTAAAGGTGTTCTAAGTTCATGGCTTACAAGAGCTATAAATGTGTTTTTCAACTCATCGAGCTCCCGGATCTTTTCCGTTATATCCTGGGATTCAGGTTGCACTGAGGATGAATGCTCAATATCGTTATTTTTCATAAGTTTATTAGGGCTCAGAATCTATATGACCGATACTATCCAGCACTAGGTCTAGAACCTGCTGGGGATTAAGATCATTTGTATGAATATAAAGATCTGCATGTGTACGGGCGTGATCCAAACGACTAATTTGTTTTTCAAATATCTTTTTATTCCTTGATGCCCCGGAACGAGATAAGGAGACATCATATGTTACATCTAGATAGACCAGGAAATCTGGATCACTCATTTGCTTCCACATATCTTTAACATAGGAGTGTTCTTGAGCGATATGCCTGGCATGGTAGTTCATCGATTTTAAAGCAGCTACCAGAGTTGATTTTCCCGCTGCACATGGACCAACAATACCAATAATCGGTCTATCAGGGATCATTTTCCTATTGCGTTTACTGGAAGCTGGACTGACAAACGGCGGATCATATCACGCCCACCTGTTACGACTCTTAATACAACAATACTGATATCATCCCGAGGCATGCCTCGATCAAGTTTTAGGGCGTGATTTATCAGGGAATCAGCTATTTTGGTAGGAGAGGGATTTTCATCTTCTAATTCCACTTTAAGACAGGTGCAGATATCCATAGAATCCCCAAAGTATGAGCCAGCGTGCATGAGACCATCTGTATACACAACAACAGTTAATCCTGTATCCAAAGGGATTTCAGAGATCATTGGTCGGGTATCACGCCGCAAACCCACTGCGTCCGACTCCTCCGAGAGTAGTTTGATCTGGGTCCCATAGGAGATTACTACTGGAGCAGGGTTATTCCGGGTAATCACCAGCGTACCAGTTTGCAAATCTGCAGAAAGTATATTCAACGTGGCGGAGACACGTCCTCCTCGTTCAGTAAACAGAGCGTCTGATGCTGCCCTAGCTGCTGCTCCATCCCTGACTCCGTCTGCCAGGAATTGGATCACTTTTCTGACTACTAAACTGGAAACCCATTTGGCGCCTTTGCCGGAACTTTGCCCATCTGCCAAAACAACCGACAGCCCGCCATTTGGCCTTTCAATTACTTCAGCCGTATCTCCGCTGGAAGACGTGGCGTATTTTTTTATCTTTGAAATAGCAATTTGGACTTCCATAGTCAAATTTTACAATAACATCAATAAAATTGAAACCCAATTTTCCCTTTGGTGAGTTAGCGGGTAGGGATTTTATATCTAGAAGATCAAATCCCCTGGAAATTCACCTGGGGTTAAACATATTGCTGAATTAAAGGCAGGAACAGACTTGCCAGACTCAGGAATATCAAGAAACCAATTATATCCGTAATCGCAGTAACCAATACTGATGATGCTAGAGCTGGATCCTGACCAGAAAATTCCAGAATTAACGGAGCGAGAGTGCCCACAATACTTGCGACAAGCATATTCCCCAATAGAGCCAAACCCAATACCAGTCCCAAGTAGGGATTTGATTGCCAGAAACTTACTCCAACACCAACGATTAAACCAATCACTACGCCTAAAAATGCGCCCACCGCAATCTGGCGGAGTAAGATTGGTAAGATTTTTTTGGGTTGCAATTTCCCAAGCGCTAAAGATCGGACGATCATAGCCACATTCTGACTGGCCGCATTACCGCCCTGGGCAGCGACAACTGATTGGAAGAACGCCAGGACAGCAACCTTTACAAAAAGATCACCAAAATTACTGATCACCCAGGATCCGATCAGGGCAGTAACTGTGTTTAACAGCAGCCATGGTAAACGACCTTTCAATTGTAAAAATAATTTGCTTTCCGGCTCTAGAGCTGTATCTGAAACACTTGCTAGACGATAGATATCCTCTGTAGTCTCATCGACAAGGACATCCAGGATATCATCGTGAGAAATCACACCTACCAGATGACCTTGCTTATTCAGCACCGGTAAAGCAGACAAATCATAATGTTTCATTACACCAGCTGCCTCTTCTTGATCTTGCATCGCCTGGACACTAACAACCTGAGCGTTCATGATCTCATTGATTGTTTTATACGGATCTGCACAAACCAGCTCACGCAATCCCATCACCCCAAGTAATTCCTTTTTATTATTGACAACAAAGAGATAGTAGGGAATATCAGTTTCCCAGCCTGTAGAACGTAAATATTGAATTGCAGAATCAGTAGTATCGTCAGGTCCCAACACAAGGAAATCCGTTGTCATTCTCCCGCCAGCAGTTTCATCAGGATAACGAAGCAGGGGTAGGACTTCTTCCGGCTCTTCCATTAAGGAAATCGTCTTGCGGACTTCCTGGCCAGAGAGGTCACCCAATAAGTCTGCCGCCTCATCCGGATCCATGTCGTCAATAATATCTGCCAGGAAGGGTAGGGGTAGATTCCTGGCTGCAGTCAATGTTTGCTGATCATCCAACTCGTCAAAGATATCCGCT
Source organism: Chloroflexota bacterium (assembly GCA_030609055.1). Taxonomy (GTDB): domain Bacteria; phylum Chloroflexota; class Anaerolineae; order Anaerolineales; family UBA11858; genus B10-G9. The sequence continues at coordinate 4,391 of JAUWCZ010000047.1, forward strand.
ATTTCAGGAATTTCTAATTCCTGGAGCAGTTCTTCCTGCTTCTCCGGTTTTAACTCATAAAATACCTTTGCCTGATCCGCTGGATGTAAAGATCGGATAAGTTCTAAAACAATGGAATAATCGCCCTTTTCCAGGGATTCCTCGAGGGCATGCAAAACAGCTGGATCGGTTTGTTCAAATTTGCTCATCGTTTCAAATCCCTCATTAAGGTGAAAACTGGCAGAACTTCATTAATAGGATCTGCCAGTTATTCGTGCATATTTCCGCAGACTCTCTCGCTAGTTTGTCAGAAGAACAACTTCTACTCCTTGTTCTCTCAACCAGGAGAAGGATTCCTCAATATCTACCGCTTTTCCAGAAATCTGGATGTCCATCCAGCCTTGTTCCTCAGTCACATTTGCTCGTAGGATATTCACAGTGTATGAATATCTCCTTAACAATCGATTAATAATCGGTTCATCATGCAAGCTGGTAGGAAAGATCAAGCGGACCGATTGATTTGGCATATCGTCTCCATACTCCTAAAGTTATTTTAACATGAAATAGGAAATCTTTACTGGAAACACATCTAAGTAGAAATCATGATTTCTTGACTCTATTGGCTTGGATACCTACTTGGAAACACTCGCTAATTGCCCGCATCCCGCCTGAATATCAATCCCCCGGCGCAGACGGATAGTACATGGAATACCAGCTTCAATCAAAATCTTCTGAAACTTATGAGTCACATGATCAGTTGCCGGTACACCATCGTAATGGGCAACCGGGTTCAACTGGATTAAATTTACGTGAACTAACATACCGGATATCAATGAAACCAGTTTATTTGCCTGGCCTTCTGTGTCATTTATACCATCCATCAATGCCCATTCAATCGTGATCCGTCGACCTGTTGTTTGGATATACTCCTCGCAAGCTGCCAACAACTGAGAGGTGGGATATTTCTTGTTGATTGGTACAATCGATGACCGCAATTCATCATCAGCAGCATGTAAAGATATTGCCAAGTTGATCTGGGTGTTCTCTTCTGTAAAGCGTTTAATACCGGGGATTAAGCCAACCGTTGAGATTGTAAATCGTCTCGCCCCCATTCCAAATCCTCTGGAATCATTTAGAACACGAATAGCTCCTAAAACAGCTCCATAATTTTGGAATGGCTCTCCCATACCCATGAATACTACATTGGTCAATGTGTGTCCATTTGTCTTCAGATCAGCTGCTGTTATAACAACTTGCTCTATAATTTCTCCTCGGGATAGATTTCGTGTCAATCCCATATTTCCTGTCGCGCAAAACTTACAACCCAATCCGCATCCAACCTGACTGGATATACAAACAGTATTCCTTTCCTTATATCGCATCAGTACAGTTTCAATGGCAGCGCCATCAACCAGACGATAGAGTGTTTTCTTGGTTAAGTGATCAGCTGATTCAAGAACGTTTTCTGGTTTCAGAGATCCGATGATAAACTGCTGCTCCAGCTTTTGTCGTAATGAGAGAGGTAAATTCGTAAATTGCCCGAGATATTTCCAATAGTTTTGGTAAATTCCCTGCCATAATTGGCTCGCCCGATATTCAGGTTCATTCCAAGCCCGGACAGTCTCCCTCAGTTCCTCAAAATCCAATTCAAAGAGATTATTTCTCATCGGCTTTCAATCGATCCAGGATAAGGAGGGCATTCGCTTCGGTTACATCCGGAGCGGGATTCCAGCCAGCTGCTGCTGATTTATCAGTTACACCCGACAGCACAAGCCCGGTACGGATCCCGAGGTTTTGGGCTCCTGCGATATCAGTTTCCAATCGATCACCTATCATTATCGTTTCTTCAGGCGCGCTCCTTGCCCGTTGTAAAGCCAGGTTATAGAGATGTTTTTCGGGTTTTCCAATTACGTTAGCATGTTTTCCGGAGGCAGTTTCGATGGCTTTGATGATAACTCCAGCTCCCGGGGCAAACCCATCAGGTAATGGAAATGTTGTATCTGGGTTTGTACCAAGGAAGAGGATACCTTGAGAGACAAGATTAGCAGCAATCTCAATATTCTGATAGGTGAGATTGCGATCCAATCCCGCTACAACAGCAAGGGTACTTTCTGCTTGATTGTCTTCAGTAGTCAAAAAACCATAATTCTGCAGCGCTTCATGTAATCCCTCTTCTCCAATAACAAACACAGGACCACCATGTGGAAACCTCTCACTTAATAACGCTGCAGTGGCTTCAGAACTCGTTATTATCTGATTGTCTTCCAAATCAGCGCCAAAGCGGTTCAACTTCTGGCGGTAGTACCTCACAGAGCGTGTAGAGTTATTCGTGACGCAGTAAACTGAATATTTATGAGCCCGAATGCGGATAAAAAGCTCACGGATATCAAGGACAGGATCAGCGCCTCTCCACAAGACACCATCCATATCAAGCAGGATTGTTTTCAGTTTAATAAGCCTCTCATTTACCATCGATTGCCTAAAATTGGTAGAAAAAAAGCCCGGCTTATTTAGAAACCGGGCTTGAAGGTTTGTATTTTACTCTTCCAAACTATCTTCTTCCTTATCCTTTTTCGATTTACTAACAGTAGACAAAATTGAATCCTTGTTCGGCTCGAGGACTTTATCAACCAATCCATACGCCACCGCATCCTGGGCGGATAGCCAGTAATCCCGTTCCGTATCATCTTTTACTTTTTCCTCGAGCTGTCCGGTATGGCGAGCCAGGATGCTATTCAGTTTTGATCTTAGTCGCAAGATTTCATTGGCCTGGATCTCAATATCCGTTGCTTGTCCCTGGGTCCCACCTATAGGCTGGTGAAGATGCACTGTCGCATGGGGTAGGGCATAACGCTGACCTGGAGTTCCAGCAGTCAGCAGCACAGTGCCAAATGAGGCTGTCACACCAACCGCCACTGTATTGATTGGGTTAGAAATCATTTGCATGGTGTCATAGATTGCTAATCCGGCATAAATCTGACCACCGGGAGAGTTTATATACATCTGGATCGGGGCATCAGCGTCGTCATTGCTCAGATAAAGCAATTGAGCAACGATCAAATTTGCAGTTTGATCCGTGATCGGAGTCCCAACAAATACAATTCTATTCTTCAGTAACAATGAGTAAATATCATAAGCTCGTTCCATTCTTCCAGATTTTTCAATCACCATCGGAATGAGCGCTTGGGGTTCTGTCAAATTCATGGTGCCTCCTGTATATCAATAATCTAGCAGGATTATCAATCCTGCTATTCGGTTTCTTCTTGTTTGGGATCTGAGTTGCTTTGATCCTTTTCTTCGAGCTCCTGTTGGGGAGTTTCCTCCGTTATCTCAGGAGAGGTTTCAGTAGAACTATCATCAGACTCTTTTTGTTCCTTTTCATCCTCATCATCAGACTTCAGAAATCCTGTAAAGTCCTCACCTTTGGCAATAGCCATCAAAAAATCGAGGGTTTTCCTGGTGACGACTTGAGAGCTTACTCGATTAAGTAATGCCATGGAATCGCCGCTTTGCATGTACTCAGTGCGACCTTTCTCATCGTCTCCAAAATGATTGTTGATAATGGATTGAAATTCCACTGTAACATCCTCAGGATCGATGGCTAAATCCTCAGCTTCTGAGATTTTACCTATCAACAAACCTCGGGTGATCCTCTTTTCAGCCTTAGGTTTTAATTGATCACGTAATCCTTCCTCATCTGTATCCTGGATACCAAGGTACATTTCCAAATCCATTCCCTGGGATTTCAGCTGCATTTCTAGTTCGCGGATTTCTCCCTCAATCTCGTTTTCAAGCATCTGAGGAGGGAATTTAATATCAGCATCCTCAAGGATTGTCTCTAAAATCCTATCAATATAGGTATTCTCTTCCTCCAATATCCGCTGGGTAGATAATTCCTCACGGATTTGGTCTGTAAGTTCGGTAACCGTTTCCAAATCACTGACAGATTTCACAAAATCATCGTCCAGTTCTGGTAGGGCTCGTTCACGAACACCTTCAACCGAGACGCTGTAAATCACCTCTTTACCTCTGTAATCCTCGTCCACTGATTCCTCATCAGAAAATTCGTGGGTAAGCTCCAGTGTATCTCCTGCAGAAGCTCCAAGAAGCTGGCGCGAAAATCCCGCGAAGGGCCATTCTTTTGAGGCATCTTCAGATTTGGTTTTGATCATAACTGGTAGAGGTTGATCCTTGAGCAATAAGCTTTCTTCGTCTCCAGGATCACTCTCTGCAGGACGGCAATTTAGGGATGTATCTACCAGATTGCCTTCTTCCGCCGGGTGTTCAACAATCTCAACTGAGACCTGTTGTGATCTCATTCTGTCGAGGATTTTATCCACATCATCTTTGGATATTTCACTCTGTTCAAAGGGTAGACGGACCTTGCGATACTCACCTAAGATGACTTCTGGTTGTAGTGGGATATTAAAGATGAATGTAGGAGGTTCAAATGTCTTGATTTCTTTTACCTGTCCAGGACCATAAGGTTCCTGTTCGATCTCATCCAATATTTTTGGATAAATCTCATCCAGAAAATGTTCCAACGCATGATCAATGATTGCCGCTTCACCAAAGTGATTCACTATCAATTGATAGGGGGCTTTTCCCGGCCGATATCCGGGAATCTTTTTTCCTTTTGCCAGCTCTTTTGCAGCCAGGTATTTTACTTTTTCAAATGATTCCTGGTCAGTTTCAACAACCACTTCCAGCTGGTGATCTTCAAGATAGTTTTGTTCAATTTTCAACTTTATCCTCGCGTTTTGTTGTAACAGTAGAAAAGGGCCATTTTTCAGTAGGCCCCTTTTCCCCTAGTCAGTTAGCTTAAATGGGGAAGGTGGGGGTCGAACCCACACGCCTTAAAGGCACATGATCCTAAGTCATGCCTGTCTGCCAGTTCCAGCACTTCCCCTTTTGAAATCACCGCTGGGAAATTATAAGCCACAGGTCTCTGGGCGTCAATAAATCAACTATAATAGTTTTGTTAACCGCAGGCATTTTTTACTGAGGAGATTATTATCTAATGTTTGATCACTTTGGACTGCTGGCACCGATATATGAAAAATTCATCAAATCCAGCCCTCCTGAAAAGTTGATAGAAATAGCTCGTCTTCCAATATCCGGTCCGCTTTTAGATGTAGGAGGGGGTACTGGCCGGGTATCTCAGTTTTTAGTCAAGGAGGCGAGTAAAATTTTCATCGCTGATCTTTCACTGAAAATGCTTATGGAGAGTCATAGAAAAGTTGGTCTCATACCTGTTTGTTCCTATTCGGAGAGGTTGCCCTTTCCTGAGAATTATTTTGAGCGGATCATAATGATTGATGCACTTCATCATGTAGGTGATCAGAAACAGACTGCAAAAGAACTCTGGCGTGTCCTCAAACCCGGGGGAAGAATTATTATCGAAGAACCCAATATCCAGCACTGGGGTGTGAAGTTAGTTGCCTTAGGGGAGAAAATAGCGCTCATGCGCAGTCATTTTTTAGATCCCGCAGAAATCACTGATCTATTCAGGTCCTTTCCGGGGGAAAAGCAAACTCACTTGGAAAATATTCTCTCTTGGGTTGTGATCGGTAAATAATCCTTATAAAATAGTTGGGAATTAAAATAATCTGGCTTTTAGGTATAGGTTCCGGGGGAATTTTTATTACTATTGAAGATACTGTATTGTTCCTGAGCTGAAATCCAATGATCAAGAATGACTTAAAAAAAAGGACACAATCAAAATGAAATTACTAGAAGAAAGAAAAAAGATTATATCCATTAGTAATAAGTTGCTTACTGATGGCTTTATTAACGATGGACAGGGAAATCTGAGCATTTATGATCGCCAGAGCGGCTTAGTAGCCATAACACCAAGCGCTGTACCATACGATCAGCGAGACGTTGAGGATATCTGTGTTGTTGACTTGGACAGGAACATCGTTGAAGGAAAGTGGAAACCGACCAGCGAAACACCACTTCATTTAATCTATTACAAAAATCGATTAGATGTAAACGCGGTAATTCATTCCCATGCACTTAATTCGACTGTTTTTGGAATTATTGGCGATGAACCCATGCCAATGATACTTACTGAAGCCGCCACGGGATTGGGTGGGGCAGTACCTATTGCACCGTATGTAAGACCAGGTACTGATGAACTGGCAGAAGTCACATTCAAAGCAATCGGTGACGGATTTGCGGCAATCATGGCAAACCATGGGTTGATTACAGTTGGTCCTACGATTGAGCTTGCATATGCCGCAACGGCCGCTGCCGAAGCAACCGCGGAGACCTTGATCTTGGTCCGGTCGATGGGCGTCAAAGCTAAATCCCTCAGTGATAATGAGGTGAAATCCTTACGCGAACTTTTTCTCAACTATAAACCAGCAAATAATCCCGACGCATAAGTAGGATCATTTCACTCCAAAATTTGCCAGCCTCTTTCCTGGGCAGTCATTCGGAGAATCCGGTCGGGGAAAACAGCGATTGGTTGTCGAGCTTGTTCTAGTAGAGGAATATCTGCAAAGGTATCTCCGAGGGCAATATCCAGCGCTTTTGATCCGATTCTTGCCTTGACTTGATTGAGCTTTTGGTCTCTAGTGGTCAGCACATCAGCCAGGGAGATTGTGCCCCGATTTAGGTAGACAGGTGTTCCAATCGCAGAAACCCGTTCCCTACCAATTTTCTTTGAAAATTCTTGGACTGCTGGCTCATAAGCGGCACTCACAAGGATGATTTCTGCCCCAGCTTTGTGATACTCCTTTAGCAGGGAAACCGCCGCATCTCGTCTTTTTGGCCATAATTCACTTTCAACAATATATGACATAATGGAATCTAATACTCTTTGATCAGGAGCGTAAATAAGATTTAAAACTTTCCGCATCGTTTTATCAGCCCAGACATCAAGCTCCTTCCAGCCAGCTCTTACCTGGAGATATGAGATTAGAACACTCATTTTAAACAAGCGGGGACGCAGGCTGGATTGATTCTTTTGAGCCCAATTTGCAACTGCGAGGATGGGGGATCCGGTAGTTAATGTTCCATTCAAATCAGAGGCTATGATCATAATTATCCTGATATTTCGTATAGTATTCCTGTAGGTGGGTAGGTTTCCTTGAAGAGCAGGGGGGTATTGATAAGATTAACTTGCCTGCATAAGCAAGATCTTCTCCTTTTACTCAGCAGCAAAAGTCTGATGAATACGATCGATCCATTCGGCAATGAGAATATCCTGAGGGCATTTCTCCTCGCACTCGTTGCAAGCCACACAATTATTCCCTTTAGCCTCAGCCGGGACCCACTGGTTATATTCAGTCATTGCATATTCATGTTTGTCGTACATGATGCTGTCATTATAAATCCCGAGAAGTCTTGGGATATCAACTCCTTCCGGGCAGGGAACACAATATCCACATCGAGTGCAGGGAATCAAAGCCAGGTTTTGATATGCTTCCCTCACAGTTGATACAATTGTTAATTCCTCTTCTGTGAAGCTTTTTATCCCAGAAGTACTGGCACTTTCAACATTTTCCTTCACGTGCTGCAGGGTACTCATACCACTCAATACCGTTGTTACTTGTGGTTGATTCCACAACCACTGCAATGACCAATCCGCTGAGGATCTTTTGGTCCTCGATGTATCCCAGATCTGTTGAATTTGCCCCGGAGGATCGATTAACCTTCCTCCCCGGAGGGGTTCCATAATTATTACACCCACACCTTTCTCAGCGGCATAGAACAAACCTTTTTGACCCGCCTGATAATCTACATCCATGAAATTGTACTGAATCTGGCAGAACTCCCATTCATAAGCATCCAGGATTGTTTTAAACACCTCAAATTCATCATGAAATGAGAATCCCAGGTGGGCTATTCTGCCATCCCGCAAAGCCTTCTCAGCCCAGGCAAGCACACCCAAGCGCTCGACTTTCAGCCAACTTTCTTTATCCAGGGCATGGAGAAGATAAAAATCAATCTGTTCTGTCAATAAACGATCCAACTGCTCGTTCAGGTAGAGATCAAAATCGCTTTCTTGCTCTATTTTCCAGCAAGGGAGTTTGGTAGCCAATTTTACTTTTTCTCGATAAGGACCCTTGATTGTTTTCCCCACAAAACCTTCGCTCCGTCCACGGTGGTATGGATAGGCCGTATCAAGGTAGTTCACTCCCTGGTCGATTGCATAATAAAGCATCTCAGCAGCGTGTTTTTCATCAATTTTGCCGCTATTCTCATTCAGGACAGGAAAACGCATACAGCCAAAGCCTAAAGCGGATACTTTCCAATCCAGGCTGCCAAAGTTTCGGTATTGCATAACAGCAAAGCTCCTTATTCTTCAAAGATTTCATAATACCCTTTATCCAGCTCATCATCGCTCAAATGAGCATACCGTTGTGTAACCTGGATATTCTTATGCCGGGCAAGTTTTTGGGCTAGTTTAATATTTCCACCCGATCCTTGTAACACTTCAGTCACAAAATAATGCCGGAATGAATGCGGGGTGATCGTTCCGGCAGCTTTTTCACCCAACGCCTCCTTGACTCTCTGACCTACGATATTCCTGCCCGTTGTCGTACTGATAGGTTCAACCCGTTTTCCAGCACCCAGATCGTGTCTGGCGAATATCGGCAGAGAAGATAATGCCCTTCCAATTGCACCATCGATTTCTGCCCGGCTATTCAAATAATCCTTAAGAGCATTCATTGCTCTTGAGGAAAACCGGACTATCGCTTCCTGATTACCTTTACCGATGATAACAGCTTTTCCTTCCTGCCAATCCAAATCTCCCCGCCGTAGGTTGCAGGCTTCATGCACTCGTAGTCCTGTATCTGCCAGAGTCAGAATGAATGCCCGATCTCGCAGCAACTGCAGGCGCTGTCTTTTGGTTTTTGTTGGAAATTGTGATAGCGATTGCGCATAGCTTATGACATTTTGAATATCACCTTTTGGAAACTGGGGTAGTCGTTGTCCAGGACGCCTGGAACGCCGTTTGATCAGCATCCTCAAGCGCGGAAGATTTATTTTCGCCAGATTTTCAGCAGCTAAATATTCGTAAAATCCAGCAGCAGCGGAAAGATAGAGTTGTTCTGTATTGGGTGAATAGGATTTTAAATCTGCAGCAAAATCTGCGATAAAATCTTCAGATATCGAAGATACGCCATCAATTTGAGGATCATTTCCTTTGTCCATCCAGGATTCTAAAAAGGATTTCATTGCATTTGTATATGTACGGGCAGTGTTGATACTTCGAGTTAACTGCACGCTGTCCAGGTATTGGTTTACTGCATCTAAGAGTGTTTTAGGGAGTTTTTGGCTCAAAACTGCAGCTCCTCGTTCAGATCCTTATGTTTTCGATAATAGTACTTATCACAACCATAAGGATTTTAACAACAAAACCCATTCCGGTCAAGCCCCTGCTCTAAATTGATTTTGATCCAAAAACTCTGGTTGCTTCGTTAGTACAGTTAATCCCCTTCCTTAAATGGCTTGGTATAGCAGTTTTTAGTACCACCGCCTTATAACCCTACCTCATATTATTGAAAAAATAGAACATATGTGCTATATTACCCTTATGAGCGACATAGAACGCTTGGAACTTCTCACGCGGCAAATGCATCTTGAACCAGCCGAGGATTGTTACACCAATCCCTTACCTTCAAAGGAAAAGGAAGCTATTGCTGTTCATAAAGCACTCATGCCAAATGGCCAATCCATTCGTCTCCTAAAAACCTTGCTTAGCTCATATTGTGAAAATAACTGCGCCTACTGTCCTTTCCGATCACAACGTGACATTCGCAGAGCTGCTTTCACACCAGATGATTTTGCACGCTTGTTTACTTCTTTATATCGGGCTGGTTTCGTGGAAGGTATTTTCCTAAGTTCCAGCGTCTTTCAGGGGGCGGTGAAAACCCAGGATCTCCTGCTGGATACGGCAGCTATCCTGCGTCGTCGGTATCAATATCAGGGATATCTGCATCTAAAAATCATGCCTGGAGCTGAAAGAGACCAGATTGAACAAGCCATGCTGCTTTCAGATCGCCTTTCCGTGAACCTGGAAGCACCCCACGCTAAGGCATTGGGAATCCTCGCCCCCCAAAAGGATTTTCTCTCCGATCTGATAGATCCCCTACGCTGGATCCAAGAAATCCGGACAGAAAAATCACCCCATCGAGCCTGGAATGGATCCTGGCCTTCCTCCACAACACAATTCGTGGTTGGCGCAGCCGGGGAAACTGATTTAGACCTGTTATCTACTACAGAAACCCTTCACCGCCACACAAAGATTTCCAGAGCATATTATTCCAGCTTTACTCCCTATGAAGATACTCCCCTGGAAAATCTTCCTCCCTCCCCGCACCAGCGGGAATTCCGCCTTTACCAGGCTTCATATCTCCTGCGCGACTACGGTTTTTCCGTTGAGGATCTGGTTTATCAGGAGTCGGGAAATCTGCCACAAGATACAGATCCAAAATTTGCCTGGGCTCAACAGCATCTACTTCACAACCCACTGGAAATAAACACGGCATCCCGATCCAGATTATTGCGTATTCCTGGAATTGGTCCTGCCAGGGCTGATACTATAGTCACTCTCCGCCGAAATAACCCCATTAAGTCTTTCAACAGCCTACGACGGATCAATGCGATCTCCCCAACATCAGCCCCCTATATTCTAATAAACGGGAAATACCCTGCCCAACAACTCAGGCTTTTTTAACCTATTACCTGATCAAGCCCTTCTTGCCAGGCGGGATTAAGAAACTGCTGAATTTCCAGGACATAACCATCCGGATCCTTCAAAAAGAAATGATAGATAGCATATTTTGGATTGGTTTTTGGTACTTCTGGGAGCCTCACTTGCCTCTCTAGCAGATACTCATACCAATCATCAACTTTAGATGTGACCAGTGTCAGGATTATCCCCTCTCGACTCTGGGGATTGTCTTCCTTAGTGCAATATCCTAAATACCCACCCTCGCCAGTACGGACAATCCGGCAACTGCCCTGGTCAAGGACTAATTGAAACCCCATAATTTCCTCATAAAATGTTCTGGAAACCCCTAAATCATTCACATAGATGAAAGTAATCTGGTGCTCAAAATTTGGTAATTTCATTATTGTCCTTCCTTATTTAAAACATAACTCCAAGTCGGTATTTTCTCTATCCATAAGGTAGATAAACCTATCATAACAGCTCTCCCCCACCATGCCTTTTTCGGTTTAAAGCAATTAAACCTTCAGGTCATTATTATTGGAATTAAACATCCATTGACAACAATGGAAAAAATCCCCTGCTGCCAAAAACAGGAGATTTTGAAAATAATAGATATCACAATTCTCAAAAACTCGGAGAAATTTTTTTATAGCTTATTCCGGCACATTACCAGCCTGGAATTCGTTCAGAAGATCCTCAATCGTGCCGGGTTCTTTTTCCAACCACACAAAACCCTGCCAATCAGGGATATAAAGTGAATCTTTGGGTATCCTGGTGAACTTAACCTGATCTAAATCGGTTTTGGCTGCCAGACAAAGGAATTGGGAGATCTCAGCTAGATGCAAATCGGTTATCACATTTCCTTTATAGAGACCGACTATCTCAGGTATTTTAGGAATTGTGGAGAGACTGAAGATTTGGTCAAATACCCCTTTCAGAACGATCTCATGACGAGCTACCCGGTCATTTACATTACGGGGATCACGATATCGGGCGTATAACAAAGCATCATTCCCTGAAAAAAAATACCCTCCAGCTAGAACCTTGGGCTGGTTCTTCTGATGGAATGAATAAACGGGGGCTGGATTATATACTTTTATTCCCCCAATCGCATCGATCACATCCCGGAACACCCGCATATTGATCACGATATAGTGATCGATCTCAAAACCCCAATTCTGTTTAAATGTTGCCTGCATCAAACCCGCGCCATACCCTGGTCCACTGTAATATCCCATCCCTTCAGTACCAAAATGGTATGCCTGATTCAGTTTTCCATGGGTTCGCCCATTATCCTCTTCTACGTCTGGAATCTGCACCCAAAGATCGCGCGGAAAACCTATCACCGAAACTTCACCTTCTTGAAAATCCACCCGGAAAACCATGATTGTATCTGCTAATCCGTAAAGATAACCTACACTCCGGGTATCTGTGCCTATCACGAGTATGGTCATTACCTTGTCAGGACCATTGCATAAGCCCCCTTGAGATCCAGCTGCCTCGACCGATCGGACACCCATAGTCGTTGAAAGCAGGGAAATTAAGATCAAACAAACCAAGTATCTTTTCTTTTTCATTTTTCGCTCCAGGGATTATTCCTGAAGTGCGATAGTGATAAATTCTTGTAAAAGGATCAACGGATCCGGATCCTGAAAAGGTTGGATTAGTTCGAAGCCATGATTCTCAATATAGCCATAGTTAACCCAAATCGCTTCCGGAACAGCCTCACAGGTTTCAACAGCCGCGTCATCCCGCAATCCATATAGGCAGTAGACAGGAACCGGTGGATCACCCCCCAGCAGCTCGTCCGCCGTTATATCAAACGGGACTGTCAATAGAGATCCTGGAGACAAAGCAAAGGCACCCAGGCACTGTCCCAATTCGTTTTGATTGAACCAAGCACAT
>JAUWCZ010000044.1 GCA_030609055.1 Chloroflexota bacterium
GCTCCCCCGCTACTGAAAACAAACCAATGATCAGCACCCGCAATAGCCAGACCATCACCGCCACAAAGATCGGCACCACCTTTAACAAAGTCTGACGGGCAATCACGGCGTTGCCCAGGGTTTCGTGATTGACAATGGCAATCGATACTCCCCACCAGGTCAGCAGCGCGTTCATGGTGGCCGCCAGAAGCCAGGCAGCAAACAAATACCACACCTCGGGCTGATCACCGGGTTTACCCTCGGGGGTGAATAACCGGGCAATCCCGGCAAAGTCAATCCCACAGAAGGCGATCGCCAGGATGGTGGCCCAGCGCACACCCCAGAACCGCAGCTCTCCCAGTAGATCAGTCAGAGCAAAATCGGTGGTGCTGTAATTGAAGATCTCAAAGGCAACCAGGGCAATGATGATTAACAAACCAAAAACCACCCCGCGTTTGACCTGGATCCGTTCCGGAATAAAAGGAATGCTGTTGGCAGACATGGTATACCTCCCTTTAATGGAAAAAGTCTTGAAAAATGTATCGGATCCTCAGTATAGAACATATGTTCTATTTTGTCAAGACCAACCCTAGCTTTTTTTAGGATGGATTTCCCCTCTTCCGCCCCTCGTAAACTCTGGAAGAATAGGCCTGTATGCCAGAACATACCCCCTTAGGAACTAAAACCTGTCTATGAAAGCCAAACAAACATACGCCACCTGGGTGGAAGTGGATCTCAATACCATCCAAAATAACGATAAAATCATCCAGGAACAAATCCAAACACCAATTCTGGCTGTTGTAAATGCAAACGGCTACGGCCATGGATATATCCCGGTTACAAAAGTTGCCGAACAAGCTAGTGTGGAGTGGTTTGGGGTTACCCGGCTCAGGATGGCGGCCAAAATGAAGGAGGAGGGAATTTGTTGTAAGCTCTTGGTATTAGGGTATATTCCTCCGGAGCGGATCGAGGAGATGATCAAACTCGATGTGTCTCTCACAATCTAGACTAGAGACCACTTAAGGTTAGTTGAACTGGCAACCCAAACCTGTAAGTTAACTGCCAATGTACATTTTTTAGTAGATACGGGCATTGCCATCTATGGCCTCCCCCCATCATCTGAGGTCCAATTGCCGGATGGAATAAAACCTACCTTAAGCTGGAAATCAGTACTGGCCAGTATCAAAGAACTCCCACCCAAACATGGTGTGAGTTACGGTCATCAGTACATCACATTAAAACAGGAGAAGATTGGTGTGGTTCCTCTCGGATATGCCGATGGTTACCGAAGAATTCCAGGCAATGAGGTGCTGCTCAAGGGGAAACGAACCCCAGTGATTGGCAGAATTTGCATGGATCAGTCCATGATCCGGCTTGAGGATATCCCAAACCCGCAGGTTGGAGATGAAGTAGTTGTGATTGGAAAACAGGGGGACGAGGAAATCACCGCAGATCAGGTTAAGCAAACCTGGAATACGATCAACTATGAAGTCACCTGCGGAATAGGTGCGCGAGTTCCCAGGATCTATCTCGGTTGAATATCAACCGAAACCAAATTCAATCCTTTTTATTGTAGATTTAATTAATCAGGCTGGGTTGGATAAGACTGCTGTTCCAGGGGCAACACCACGTGAAACTCGCTTCCGGGCAGGTGTACAGTATCTTTTTCAACTCGCTCTACCCAAACCCGCCCATTATGAGCCTCAATAATACTCCTGGCGATCGCCAGCTGTTCTCCAGGACGCTCTTCACCTTCTTTATAGTCATCAAGCGTGGAAAAGTCAGCCAGAAAAGGATTCTCGTGTTCCTGGAAAAAGCGGTCATGTGCCACTGTATCAATTCCGATCCCGGTATCACTGACAATAATCTCTGCTCCTTCCCATTTGAGGATATCTGATCGGGGCGGGATATGTCTTCCGGTAATCTTGATTTTCCCCCCACTCGGGGTATGCGTCATTGCATAATTGATCAAGATCTCAAAAACCTTTGTTAATGCACCACTGTCTCCGTAAACAGGGGGGATCTCGCCCAAATTGTCGTGTGATAAAGTGAGTTTCCTCACCTGAACTTTCCCCTGGAGATCCCTGCAGATGCCGTCGACAATGTTGTAAAGGGAAATAGGTTGCGTGTCAATATTTAGATTGCTTGGTTGAATACTTGCGGTTGAAATCATGTTTTCAATTATGCTCTGCAGCCGGTCAGATCCTGAAGTGATCCCTTGAATCAATTCAGCGTAATACTCATCATTCATAAGTGCGTTATCATTTGCCAGCAGCTGTGTATACCCACTTACAACTGTAAGCGGGGAGCGGAGTTCATGAGCTTTGATACTGATGATATCTGAAGCGGATTTCTTAATCCGCTCTATTTTATCTAATGCACTATCCTTAGATACTTTCGCCCTTCTGAGTTGATTATCAATTTTTGTTAGACTTTCAACCAATCTGGCATTCTGCAAAGCAACGGAAGTCTGATCCGCAAGCATTGAAAGCAAATCTATCTCATCATCTGAAAAGGAAGCTCCTGACCGTTTCTGAGACAAAGCAAATAACCCAATCCACTCATCCTCAGTGTGGATTGGCACCAGTGCCTCAACTTCCAGCGCCTTGATCCACATCAGAATATTTTCGGGGATGGTTTGAAATTTCGGGATAAATTCCAACTCTGACTGGGTAAGCGGCCTTTTCTCCTCTGCAAGGACTTTGGTTATTGGACTATTGGCAGGAAGAAAATCGAGATCGGGCAAGGTCTCTGTTGTTCCCTGCACTGCTCGCAAGTGCCAGTTTGGCGGATCTTTTTCTGGCTCAATTTGATCCACAAGGAATAAAGTGCCTTTTTTCAACTCCATTGATTCACAAATCATTTCGATAGTAACTTTAGAAAGTAATTCAATATCTAGAATACTACTTAAGGTTTTACTGTAGTTGCGAATTTCCCTGTTGGGATCTCTCTCTCTAACCAAGAGTTTATGTAATATGAGCCTCACTACGTCATGGATAGGGAAGAAGAATATCAGGGCAATTAGGAAAAAGAAGGCACCATTATAAACCGGTCTATACCAATAATATCCACCGAATAGTCTTTCTAACAGTAAAAATCCCAGAGCATACATTAAAACGATTAGGATTCCTGTCAGGGAGAAACTGACTACTTGGAATGTCAAAAATTTCAGATCTGGAAGTCGATACGTGAGCACCAGATAGTTTAATATCAGGATTGTAAAGAGAAGCAGCAGGCTTCCCAGAACATAGTGATTGGTGAGGAAAAGCACAGAACTGCCCATATAGAGTATCAAGGCAGCAGTCCAATAAATAGACCGTTGTTTTACGACCACTTTTTCAGTGATGCGATATTCCCGCAGCACATGCATCCCGGAGAGGAAGACAAGAATCCCCCACCCGACAGCCTGGATTACAGTTGATAACATCGAATGCGAATAACCATCGCCCGTATTTCCCCAATTCATATCTCCTGGGAATAAGGAACGCGCATCTGCAGCCGCAGCGACAATAATGACCAGTATACAGGCAATTAACCATCCCCAACGAGGATTCTCCTTAACAAACACGGCATAGGTGAGGGCATAAATTACGCCGCTAAATAGCAGTAAGCCATACCAGGGTAGGTGCAGCCTGATCCCTTGATGTAAAAAATCCCACCAGGAAAGTTCAGCACCAAACAAGACTATAGTGATCAATAAAAACAGATTGAGCAGGATAACCAGCAAGTAATCTGCCAACTTATAAACCCGTAGTTTGCGGAGTGCGTTTACCATCAGGCTGATACAATAACCCGCAATACAGATATAGAATAGCGCTGGTAATGTCAGGATTGAGTTCATTTATCCATCTCTTTATTAAATCAAACGTACGGTTACGAGTGTCCCAGCTTCTAGTCCTGTTGCAGATGCTGGTATTTTTAATAAACCATCTGATCTAGACAGGATAAATATCAAGTTGCTCCTGCCAAACACAGGTTCCGCCTGATAGCTACCACTTATTGTCCTGGATAAACGGACCGGAATCCAATCTTCCCGTCCTGTCTGAGAGGAGATGTTTACAGTAAGTTCGGCAAGCAGCTCCGGCTTTAGTTGTTGTCCTTCAAGACCTAGATACTCCTCAATCAGTGGCGTAATTAAAATGATCGCAATCACCAGGGCACTGACTGGATTCCCGGGTAGCCCAATCATTACTTTATCACCGGAAACAGCAAATATGGTTGGTTTTCCTGGTTTAATGCTTATACCATGTACAAGCACACCCGGCTCACCGAGACTATTAAATACTTCTGCAGTCAGATCCCGTGTACTGGCAGAAGAACCCGCCGTGACAATTATATGATCACATTCCTGCTCAGCTTTTTCAACCGCTGCCAGCATTTCAGACCGGCTATCAGGTATGATACCATAAGGGACCGCCTCTCCTCCAATATCCTTTATCAATGCAGCCAAGGTATAGGAGTTGATATCCCTCACCTCCCCCGGCTTGGTTTTTTGAGAGGGATGGATAATCTCATCTCCGGTGGAAAGGATGCCAAAAACAGGCGGCTTAGCAACCTTTAGAGATGTAATACCCAGTGCCATCAAGCCACCGATTTCTGCCGGCCTGAGCCGAGTCCCCCTGGGAATAACACTTTCACCTGAAGAGACATCCTCAGCAATTTCTATCACATTCTCACCCCGGGCGGTCGATTTATAGACTTCAATCTCCTCGGACTCGAGAGCTTGGGTATCTTCGAGCATCACAACCGCGTCAGCGCCAGATGGCAGCATTCCTCCGGTATGTATCAAAGCACAATGCTGACTCAAGAGTGAGAAATCCGGTGTATCCCCCATTGGTACCTCGTCCTGAATTTTCAGATATGCCGGAAGGGTTTCACTCGCACCATGTGTATCGATTGCTTTTACTGCATAACCATCTACCGTTGATCGTTGAAACTCGGGCAAATCTTGGGGAGATATTATATCCTCAGCGGATATCCTTCCCAAGGCTTGTTCTGTCGAGATAGATTCAACTTTTACGGATGGCTTGAGGGATTTGAATAACAGATCTAAGGCTTCATCCGGCGTGACCAAGGAAAGAAATTCAGGCATATGTTCTCGATTAGTATTTTTGGATTAATGCATCCAGAAGGACCAGGTTATTAAATATACCGGTAGAAAAAAAACCACCAGAGATAACATTGTGAAAAGCTGCCACTTAACGGGTGCCCCATCTTCCAATTGGGATAAGGACCAGACTAGAAAAAGGGCGACAGGAAGTGTAAGGAAAACAAATCCGGTCAGGCGGATCGGAAACCCAAATAGTAAGGCGATTCCAAACAGTATGAAACCGCTGAATATGCTGAGATTATGGAGGAAAACTCCCTGCTTCCAACCAATTCGTACCAGGATAGTTTTTCTTCTTTGCCAGATATCCTCACTGTACCCCACTAAACGAAACATGATGATCAACGCCAGGTGTAGTGGAACAAGAGGAAAGATAGCATACGCTAAAAATCGGTGGAATTCGCCAAATTGTAAGAAAAACGCAAAAGCCGGAGGTAGAAGCACCAGGGTTAGGGAGGTTATAATTTCCCCGATACCTGATAAGTCGAGGGATACACCAGGAATTACCAATACAATAAATCCTATACAATATAATCCCATCAGTACTGCTATGGACATGTTGACAGCCCCTTGGAATCCCAGCAAGATACTTCCAAAGGCTGCAGCAGTTAAGAATGAGGCAGAGATATAAAGAATAATCTCAGCTGGTTGGTATTGCTCAGCTGCATTATCTTCAGGTCTTTTCAATAATCGGTTATATAATCCAATATCAAAAGGTGATCGGAAGTGATCCCCTAAAAAGAAGAAACCCATCTGGAGGAATATCATCCAGGTTATTCCGAGCAGGAAATAGGTATAATTAATTCTCTGACCCAGGTAACGGGCAATGCCTGTTCCCAGTAAAAATAATGCGAGGGTTGTCAACAGGTAGACAGGACGGATATGCCTCAGAAGGTTTATCCTCTGGTGTTCAGCCATATACCTTAGATTATAACTATCTTTCTATTTCAGAGTGCTTTCTTCTGATATCCTTCTACACCTGTTTCCTTAGGGTGGATCAGCCGCGTATTAGGTTGGAGAGGAAAAACCACAAATTTGCTGGTCTTTCAGCCAAACGACGAACAAAGTAGGGATACCACTCACTGCCGTAGGGGACATAAACCCTGACCGGATAACCTTGTTCGACAAGCTGACTCTGTAGATCTGGCCGAATACCATACAGCATTTGAAACTCAAGGCCATTTTCCGGTAAATCAATGGATTTGGCGTACTCCAGGGTATGATCAATCCTTTCCTGGTCATGTGTGGCGATAGCAGGGATTGGAGGGAATCTACCATCCTGGTTAATTGTAGAACCCACAGTCAGGGATTTATCCAGGAGAATATCAGTTAGTCGATCAAAGTTAGTATCGACATCTTTTTTCTTCGGGTAAGCGATACTAGAAGGTTCTTTATAAGCTCCTTTACATAGGCGGATCCCACTGTTGGTTTCCAGAACCCCCCGGATATCATTTTCACTCCGGTATAGATACGCCTGAATTGCAACCCCAACAATATTCTGGTATCCCGCCGTTAAGGCATCTGAAAATAACCCCAGGGTTAGATCGGTAAACGGTGAATCCTCCATATCAACCCTGACATAAATACTCCTTAGCCGGGCCTGCTCCAGAATGCGGAGAAGATTTTCCTCACAAGTCGTCCTGTTTACAGCCAATCCGATCTGACTGAGCTTTAGAGATACACCAGAGGCTACACCCTCCTGTTCAAGTCGGTTAATAATAGCAAGAATCTCATCCACGGCCAGGATGGCATCCTCCGAAGAGCAAACATTTTCTCCTAAATGATCAAGGGTAGTATTTATCCCCCGGCTATTGAGTTCTTTGACCACATCAATCGCCTGGTCCAGTGTTTCGCCCGCAACGAAACGGGCAGCCATACGCTGGGCAAATCCCCATTGCTGAACAATATTGCGTGCCCAACACGCCTGGGACAAATATATTAGAAGAAGTCTTAACATCTTTCCCATTCCTGTGATACCGAGTACTTACACTTGAATCAAATTCCCCTACTCATACTATAGAATAAATTTCCTAAAATTGCAGGGCCAAATATACCTCAAATGGGTGTAAAATGTCAGATTTGAAATAACCAGTTCCTAAGGTATTTATACTTTATCTGAATGTATTTCAGAGTTTGAGAATAAGGATGGCTGATCTTAAACGTTATCGTATGACTTATGATAAAATATACCTGAATTTTGGAAAAATGTCATATTCAAGGAAGGAAAATGCTAAAAAAGCACTTTATTAAGAGCCGAAATATTTATAAGGTAACATTCCGGTTAGCAAAGCATGAACAACCCGAATACAACGTCTCCTCAGCGAATCTAGTGGGGGACTTTAACGATTGGAGCCTCGCCGATACGCCAATGCTGCCCTTAAAAAACGGTGATTTTAAAGTTACTGTTGAACTAGAACCGGGAACCAAATATGAGTTCCGCTACTTGTTAAATGATGAAAAATGGTACAACGAATGGGAAGCGGATGAGTATATCTTAGGGGACTTTGGAAAAGACAACTGCGTGATCGAACTTCCTGAGGGTTAGATTCCTCAACCTGATGAGCAGTATTGGGCAACAAACTGGATCATAAACTCTATCCAGGACTGATTTCTGTTTCCATTGATACGTTGAATTGATCTATTATTCATTAATCTAGATTAATTGGCATTCGGGAAAACCTGTGATAAACTGTCACCTGCAGTTACCCGTTGCTAGATTGGAGAATTGTTTTGAGGAGACGACCCTCTTTTTCCGCACTAAGCTGGCTGGCAGTGTTTTTTCTCATTGCAGCAGTGTTATTTACAACACTTCAGTTTATCCAGTTCAGTAGACTGCGGACCACCTATCCCAGTAGTATGACAATAGCCGGAGTACCAGTTGGCGGTCTTGATCGACAAGAAGCCGCCCAACGACTTCTGGAAGCCTATACTCTACCAGTAGAACTTCGCTATGATAACGAGACTATCCTGTTTTCACCATCGATCTGCGGGTTTGAACTGGACTTAGAAAGCATGCTTGCCGCTGCTGACTTGGAGCGTACCAAACAATCGTTTTGGGCTGGTTTTTGGGATTATCTCTGGGGGCGGCAAATACCACCTTTATCCATCCCTCTTCGGGCGAATTACTCAGAAGCCCGCCTAAGGACGTATCTGTCGGATGAAATTGCCTCCCGCTATGACAAACCACCTTCTCCTGCTACTCCACAAACTGGGACTGTCAGTTTTTCTCCAGGCACTTACGGGACAGTGCTTGATCTCGATACTGCTGTGCTATTAATTGACAGTGCCATGCAATCAGTATCCAGCCGATCAGTTAATTTACCAAGGAAACAAACCCCTCCGCCAAGACCCTCCCTGCAGAACCTAAAAACTCTCCTATTGCAAACAATTGATGTAAACGGATTTGATGGTCTTGTAGGACTTTATATGTTCAATATTAGCACTATTGAGGAAATTCACTTTGCCTATCAAAACAGCGTTGAAATTTCGACCAATCCAGACGTGGCATTTACCACGGCAAGCATTGTGAAAATTCCTATAATGACTTCGATTTTCCGGAGGATTAACGAAGATGAAGATCCGGAAACGATAAACTTACTCCAAAAAATGATTATTGAATCCGGGAATGATCCGGCAGATTGGGTTATGGAACGGGTAATCCACCCCAATTTGGCACCTCTGGAAATCACAGAAGATATGATGGCGCTGGGGTTGGAAAATACTTTTTTGGCAGGAGAATTCGGATTATATTCTCCCTTACTCAGAGAGTACAAAACCCCTGCAAACCAGCGGGAAGATGTCTCTACAGATCCTGATTTATATAATCAATCCACTCCTTCAGATATGGGAATGTTGTTAGAAGATGTCTATTTATGCGCGGATAATGGACAGGGAACCTTTAAGGCAGTTTTTTCTGATGAGATCACTCAGTCAGAATGTCAACTAATGATCGATTATCTCGCCCAAAATAAGATGCCATCCTTATTAGAAGCAGGCGTTCCTGATGTGACTGAAGTCGCTCACAAGCATGGCTGGGTAACCTATAACGGAATCATGCAAACCTTGGGTGACGCAGGGATCATCTTTTCCCCCGGGGGAGATTATATCCTGGTAATCTTCTTATATCATCCTCAGCAGCTAATCTGGGATAATGCATCGTTTCTGGTTGGTCAGTTATCGGAAGCAATCTATAATTTTTACAACCAGACAACTCAATAACCGGGGCCTGATTTGAGAAAAAAATAAACCCGCTGGTTTATCCATGCCAAAACCAGACGGGTTTTTCTTTTGTTATTTTCCTGGTTATAAATCCCGGTCTACAATAAATGTTGCCAGCTTCTCCAGAGCTTCCCTATCCCTCCCATCTGGGAATCCAGCCAGGGTATTGATCGCTTTCTCAGAACTTTCCCTGGCATCGTCCATCGCCAACTGTATAACTCCACTTTGATTAATTCGCTTGATAAGTTCTTCCACTGCAGAATCACTGGCGGAGCCATCCAATATCTTCCCTAATACCTCATCTTCTGGGAATTTTTCTCCGTAATATATCGCTGGCAAGGTTGGAACTCCCTGCCGTAAATCATTCCCGATTGGTTTTCCAACCCGGTCCTGATCCCCGGTAAAATCCAGGACATCATCTACAATCTGGAAAGCTTTCCCTATTTCCTTTCCGTACTCTTCTGCTGGCTTGATATACTTCCTGTCAGCAGGACTTATCAGTGCAGCTGCCTTAGCGGATAAAGCGAACAATGAACCTGTCTTCTCGAAAATTCTGTGATAATAATCTTCTTTGGAAGAAAATTTATTTCGTCCGAATAATTGGGAGATTTCCCCATTAACAATAATGCTTAGAGTCTCTGCAAACAGACTCATAGCTTCTGTGGACTCAATCTCCGCTGCCAAAAGAGCAGCTTGGGCAAAGATAAAATCGCCAGTCAGTACAGTTGCTGCAGGGGTCCAATGAGAATTCAGGGTAGGGTTTCCTCTCCGCAGAAGTGCTCCATCAATTAAATCATCATGAACGAGGGTCGCCGTGTGCAGCAGTTCGATTGAAGCACTGAGTGAGATCAACTTCTCATCCGCAGCACCCAGGATAGAACCAATCAGTAAAGTAATAATCGGTCGAATCCTTTTGCCGCCCGATTCTCTTAAATGTTCCAGTGCAGCTGTCAGATCGTGATGATATCCAGCCGAACGGGACATCATCTTTTTATCTACCAGCTTTAATCGATCTTCTAGAAAACTTAAAAATCCAACATCAATCAAAATCTTACTCCCACTGAAAAAGGCAGGCGGCATTCGCTGAGGTCTGTTCTGCGACACTCTCCTGCGGAGTTCCGGTGATTTCACTTATTTTATCAACAATATGCCGAACGTGGGCAGGTTCATTGCGTTTTCCCCGATACGGACGGGGTGTGATAAATGGTCCATCTGTTTCAATCAGTAGTTTTGACAACGGTGTGTGTTTTACAACTTCCCGGATGGTATATGCATTCTTAAAAGTAACTGATCCCGTAATTCCGATATAAAAACCTAATTGAAGCGCTTGTTTCCCTTCGTTCACATTACCAGAATAAGAGTGGATAACACCAATTTTACCTTTCATTTCTAGAGGTAACGGATCGGCCTCGGTCAACCAGTCCTTTAAAATCAATAATAAATCCTTGATGCAGGATCGATCCTCATCGGACGAATTCCTGACATGGAGGATGACCGGCAATTTCTGGTCTAGTGCTATCTGCAGTTGTTTCCTTAATATATCTTTCTGAACCTTCTGTGGTGCTCTGTCCCGGTAATAGTCCAAACCAATTTCACCAACAGCAATCACTTTTGGATGGGAAACCAATGTTTTCAGTGCAGCTGCAGACTCTGAATTCCAGGACCGGGCACTATTTGGATGCACTCCAATCGCAGCGAAAACGATTTCATTGGTGTCTGCCAAGCGGATAACTTCCCGGCTTGATTCAAGATCAAGAGCAGGAGCCAGGATGCGTTTTACACCATTCATCTCCGCGCGTGCCAATACTTCCGGTAAATCATCCTGGTAAGCAGGTAGATTTAAATGACAATGTGTGTCTGTCAGATTCACAAGTCCTCATCGTCGATACCGGCAATCTTCAGTCCATCCTGCAGAATAGCATTCACCCGGTCCGGATATGTCGTTTCACAATAAACCCGGATAATCGGTTCAGTTCCAGAAAACCGGATTAACAACCATCCGCCATCTTCCAGTTCAAATTTGTATCCATCCAATGTCAGCAACCCTGTAACTTTCAAACCTCCAATTGTTTTAGGATCTGAGGTTTCGATTCTTTTGATCTTCTCTGCCCGATCCCCCTTAAAGGGAGTATCAATCCTGTCATAATAATGAGCGCCAATTTTATCAAACAGAACCTCCAATAATTCAGAGGGTTTTTTATTCATTTTCACCATGAAGTCAAGAAAATAAAGACCCGCCAGAATTCCATCACGCTCAGGAACATTGCCTTTAAAAGCATATCCCCCTGATTCTTCACCACCGATCATTGCATCCACCTCAATCATTTTTGGCGCAACATACTTAAAACCTACCCCGGTATGATGGACTGGCACATTGTATAGCTTACCCAGCTTATCCAGCATCGTGGTCGTCGATAGGGTTTTTACAATTGGTCCCCGGTACTCCCGGACTTCCAACAGGTAATATGCCAATAAAGCATAAACCCGCAGCTGATTGACAAACTGACCTTTCTCATCTCCAATACCAAGCCGGTCTGCATCTCCATCATTGATGATCAGCACATCAGCATGATGACCAAGCGTAGCCTGTAATCCAACGTCTACGTTGGGAGGAATTGGTTCAGGTCGAGTCATCTCCGGGAAATTCGGATTCCGCTCCTGGTGAATTTCAAAGACATCTGTTTCCCCACCGCCAATAAGTCTGGGGAACCAGCCAGCGCCATTACCCCACATCGGGTCTATCAAGATACGTAATCCAGCATCCTTAATCGGCTGCAAGTCAATCAGGGTCTGTATGTGTTTGATGTATGCCGGCGCGGGATCATATAAGACTATAGATCCTGCTTCCAGGGCATCATTTATCGCTACTCGCTGAACCTGATCCTCACTCGTTGGGATATTCTTTTCAATCCGCAGTAATCCTTCTGGATCGACTGCTCCACCATTCTCATCTCTTACTTTAAATCCATTATCTGTATAGGGATTATGAGAAGCTGTTATGTTAACCGCAGCTGCCGCTTTTTTTTCAATCACAGAATAGGATATTACTGGGGTCGGGGTTGGACCTTCCGTAAGGTAAACCTTAAATCCATTGGCCGCCAGTACTTCCGCAGCCGCAGCCGCAAATTGTTCAGCCTGATAGCGGCGGTCATGACCAACCACAATCCAGCGTCCTTGATATCCTTCTTCAGCAAGATAGGTAGCAAAACCCTGGGTACAGCGTCTTACATTTGCAAAGGTATAATCTTCCCCGACATGACCCCGCCATCCATCTGTACCGAACTTAATATCTTGCACCATACACCCTCCCCAATTGATAATAAACGAAGCGAAGCTATTATAACAAAGAGCACAGCTATTGGGGCAATATATTGACTGCACTAGATTGTTCTGATTATGTTAAAACCTCCGAGTTTTTCTGAATTCAAAATTCAATACAAGTTTTCGATCTGAAACAAGGGTTTCTTCCGGTCATGCTATAATCGCATGGAAAAGGAAAACATGAATAACATCTACCTGGATTACGCCGCAACAACACCAGTTGATGAGAGGGTTATTACCGCTATGCAGCCGTATTTTAATATCCGGTTTGGCAACCCATCCTCTCTGCATCAATTTGGGCAGCAGGCTGAAACAGCTTTGGATTTATCCCGACGGGAGATGGCTGGCTACCTGGGAGCTATGCCATCTGAACTGATCTTTACTTCAAGCGGATCGGAAAGTGACAATCTCGCGCTTCGCGGAACTGCCTTTGCGTCCCGTGAAAAAACCGGAGCGAACCACCTGCTTGTCTCTCCCATTGAACATCCAGCCGTTCTTGCCACTGCCAGACAACTGGCGGATCTGCATGGTTTTGATGTCACCTATATACCTGTTGATGAATTCGGGATGGTCTCCCCAACCATGGTCCAAACCAATTTGCGAGATGATACTGCCCTAGTATCAGTTATGCATGCGAACAATGAGATAGGAACCCTGAATCCTATTGCAGAAATTGGACAACTGTGCCGGGATCGGGGAATCCCCTTTCACAGCGATGCAGTCCAGAGTGCAGCACATTTCCCTCTGGATGTGAATGACCTGAAGGTTGATTTGATGGCATTAGGTGCCCATAAGTTTTATGGTCCAAAAGGTGTGGGAGCTTTGTATGTCCGGTCAGGAATTGATTTGATTCCGATGTTAACTGGAGGGTCACAGGAACTAGGGCTGAGGGCTGCTACTCAAAATACTCCCCTTATTGTTGGAATGGCTAAAGCTTTTAAATTGGTCCAGGTTGACCATAATGCCCGGACAAATCACATCCGCCCATTACGTGATCACCTGATTAATCAGGTTTTATCGCTAATACCTTCCAGTCAACTTACCGGACACCCGGAAACCCGTTTGCCGAATCATGCCAGTTTTGTTTTTGAGGACGCAGATGGCAATCTATTGATCTCTGTACTCGATGCCGCTGGTTTTGCCTGCTCCTCAGGTTCAGCGTGTAAGACAGGAGATCCTGAACCCAGCTTATTGTTAACACATTTGAACTATTCTCTCTCCTGGGCAATGGGTTCTCTTCGAGTTACGCTTGGGAAAGACACAACTTCAGATGACATCGACGCCTTTCTGGAGATCCTGCCGGGTTGTATTCAACAGGTAAGGGAGCTGAAAAGTTGAACTCCCCAAACGGGACACGGGTGGTGGTAGGGATGAGCGGCGGCGTGGATAGTTCTGTGTCTGCAGCCCTACTTAAAGAGCAGGGATATGATGTCATTGGTGTGATGCTCCGCCTCTGGAGTGATTCCGACTCCCAAAACCGCTGCTGCGCGCCTGACGCGCAAGCTGAAGCGAGACACATTGCTGGATTGCTGGAATTCCCTTTTTATGTCATTGATGCCCAGGATCAATTTTATCAGGCAGTGGTTCTGCCATTTATTGATGGCTATGCGCAAGGAATCACGCCCAATCCCTGCCTGAATTGCAACCGTCTTATCAGGTGGGATTTTTTACTAGAACGAGCAGCAGCTTTGGGTGCAAAATACCTTGCAACAGGACACTACGCCCGAATACAACAAACACCTACTGAACACTATCAGCTCTTAAAAAGCCGGGATCTGCAAAAAGACCAATCCTATGTCCTGCATGTGCTGACTCAAAAAAGCTTAAGCCAAACAATTTTCCCTCTGGCAAACCTATCAAAATCCCAAGTCCGGAAACTTGCCGGAGAGTATTCTCTACCAGTTGCAGAACGTCCCGACAGTCAAGATTTGTGCTTTGTTGGCCAGGGGGATTACCGGGATTTTCTGCGGAAAACAGATCCTTCCATTAATAAACCCGGACCAATTCTGAATCCGGAGAGTAAAATCATTGGTGAACATCCCGGGCTGGCTGATTTTACAATTGGTCAAAGAAAAGGCTTGCGAATCTCTAGCCCGGAATCACTCTATGTGATTCGAAAGGATATTGATCAAAACGCACTTATCGTTGGCAATAAGGAACACCTGGGACGAACGGAATTTTTCGCTGACCAAGTAAATTGGATCGCAGGGGTCCCCCCCCAGGATCCTATTCAAGCCACCATTAAAATACGCTATAAATCCCCGGAAACTCCGGGCACAATCACAGCGCTAAAAGGGCACAGTGTTCAGATACAATTAGAATCTCCCCTCCCGGATATCACACCAGGACAAGCCGCAGTCTTCTATCAGAATGATATCTGTCTTGGGGGTGGGATCATCCGATCGGACTAACCATGACCATTCCATCCATATTCTACAGTTTTCTTGTCGCTTCTTTTCTGGGATCCGCTTTCCATTTTTGGAAAGGCGGAGGGGGAGGAAGATTCCTGTTGATGATGATACTTTCCTGGGTTGGTTTTTTCCTCGGGCATCTAACGGGTGCTTCCTGGGATGTCCAAATATTAATGATTGGACCGGTTTTTGGAGGATTTGGTGTTCTGGGAAGCCTGCTCGTTCTAATTCTGGGCAACTGGATCAGCCAACTTGATGACTCATGAAAATTGATCCTGAAGTTATCAGAGGGAAATTGCTGCAGATCTATGACCAAAAGGTAAAGTATTGCCCTCCTATCCCAGGGTTTGGTGGCACAGAGAAGCAACCAGCAGCTGTCCTCATCCCTCTGCTGCTGGACAAAGAGATCTGGAAGATCCTTTTTATCAAACGGACTCACCATATTGAGGATCGGCATAGCGGTCAAATTGCATTCCCAGGTGGACGGGCAAATCACGATGATATTTCTCTCCAAATAACTGCCCTCCGCGAAGCTGAGGAGGAAATTGGGATAAACCCGGACGATGTAAATATTCTGGGTAAATCATGTCCAATCACAACCATCACAAATTATGAAGTAACGCCATATGTTGGTGTATTACCATGGCCGTATTCACTCAACCTCTCGCGAATAGAAGTTGAGAAAACCATCCTGATCCCGGTTAATTGGCTGATAAATCCCCAACATCACCAAGTCAAATCCTGGAAACCGGATCCGGCAAGCGGGATAGGAATTCCCGTAATATTCTTTGAAGAGTATCAGGGTGAAATTCTATGGGGAGCAACAGCTCAAATCGTTGTAGATTTCCTGGAGATTATCCATACTTCCCCCTGAAAAACCGGAAGGGTTCGCTATTCGTCCCCTCGAGCACCTATCAACTGAACTGCATCAATCTCATTCCAACCCAAACCCAATTGGGATTGATCCACTGTGATCCGGACGGTATTGGTGCGAAAATTGATTCCAGATACTGGAACGGATAATTCAAAGGGGCAGGGACGATCAACCTGGAGAGGATTCTTCTGCAGGACTGTGTAATAAATTCCCCGATCAGCATTCAGTACCTCAACCTTAACGATTTGATCAGGATTAAAACTCTCATGGATAATGATCTCCAGGGGATAAACAGATTCTGGATACCTCACGATCAGGGTATCAATGGAATCACTTGCCGCTGAAGCCCAGGAAAATTGGTAATCCCCACAACCCGGCGAATCTGGCTCTCCAACAGCCTGTTCCGCATTCCACTCCGTATTTGAGAATTCCGAACTTGCTTCAGCCTCAACCCCCCATTGATAAAGGACATCCCTTTCAGGGAAGTTGTTCTCAACAGTACGATCTTGACTAGCAGTGAGTGTTTTTGTTGGAGTCCCCCCTACGGGTAAAGATTCAGTAGACGTGCCGGAATTGCATCCGGAAAGTAATACTATCATCAATAGCAGAAGCATAATTCCTGGCCGAAACAAGATCCTATTCATGAGCTTTTCAAAACTACTCTAAGTTAAGTGAAAAACCATCCCGGTAGGATTTTATCTTCCGGGATGGTTCAGCATTGTTACCTATGATGATTATTCTTCTTCAGGAGCATCTTCCGCCGCTTCTCCTTCAACTTCTTCTTCCTCCAGGAGTTCAGCGTCTTCGAGTTCCTCTAAGAGTTCCTCGTCCACCTCAACCTCAGGTTCTATCTCCATCAGTGTTGGGGCAGCAACGACAATTACGGTTTCTTCCGGATCATCAAGGATTTTCACATCACCCGGGATTATCAAATCCTTCACGCGGATATTGTCACCGATCTCAAATAACTCAGAAACATCTACAGAAATAATATCCGGTAAGTCTTTTGCTAGAGCTTCAATCTGCAGTTCATCCAAGCTGGAGACGAGCAGGGCATTGAGTTCCTTGACTGCCGGTGCTTCTCCCTCAACCACAATGGGGACGCTGGTAGTAATACTCTCTTCGAGAGATACTGCCTGGAAATCTATATGCAGTAAATCCCGGATAATTACTTCCCTCTGCACCTCACGGACCAGAGTCAAATACTCTTTTTTACCAATCTTCAATGTAATCAAGGTGTTGGCACCAGTCATTTTCAATGTCTGGCGAACTTCATTAGTGTCTAAGATGATCGGCATCGATTCAACATCACTGCCATACATTACCGCAGGAAGCAGTCCTTCTCGCCGGAGAGCCTTTACTTTCTTTCCAATGATGTCCCTTTTCTTGGCTTCTAAGATAAATTTTTCCATGATTTTCTTCCTCGGAGCGCCTCTCACAACTGCCGGGGCA
>JAUWCZ010000074.1 GCA_030609055.1 Chloroflexota bacterium
AATCATCACCGACTACAAGACGCATTGAACATCCAGGCTGATACCATCACCACAGCCTGTCCATATTGCCTGATCATGTTTGACGATGCAGTCCGCTCTAAAGGTCTGACGGACCAAATCCAGGTCCTTGACCTGGTAGAAATCCTCAATCAATACCTGGATTAATAAAGAAGAACCAGTATCCTCCATGGATACCGGTTCCTATTGGACAGGATCTGGCTGGTTATTCTCTGCTTTTAACTACCAAATCTAAGAGCCACAGCAATAGAACTACCATCAAAACCGGCACCAGTGCTCCCAATAGACAGAATAAACTTGTTATGCCTGCCCCCCTACCATACAGAATATATATTAACCCACCACCTATCAGGAAAACCAGCACTAGAAAGCCAATCATCAATCGCCTATTTGTTTGTCTGGTATACTGCCGGAGGTCTTTACTCATTTTAAGAAACACCTCTTACCTATGAAATTATTACTATAAGATTCCTCTTGAGTTAATTATCCTGAACTAGGGTATATAACTGAAGAAACCAGCCAGCCCACCTGAACAGAATTAACGGATGACTTTAAGAAAACAATTAATTAATATTTCCAGCTGGTTTAACCCTTATCTCCCACCGAATTCCATTCTTTTACCACATCGGCCATGATCGAAAGTGCAATCTCTTCAGGTGATCTTCCACCCAGATCCAATCCTACTGGCGCGTGAATAAGTTCCAATCGTTCCCGTTCCACTCCATTTGCCAATAATCTTTCCAGTCGCTTCTGATGTGTTTTTTTACTTCCCAAAGCACCGATATAAAATGCCGGACTGGATAAGGCAACTTTTATGGCAGGGTCATCAATTTTAGGATCATGGGTAAGCATGACAATTGCTGTAGAAGGATTAATGTGGATTTTCTTAAAAGCTTCTGCCGGCCATGCTCTCAAAAGCTGCTTTATCCCTGGAAACCGCTCATCTGTACCGAACAATCTCCGGGGATCAATTACGATTACCTCAAAACCAATCATATCTGCCAGTTTCACAAGCGGGACAGCAACGTGAACACCCCCAACCACAATTAACCTCGGCATCGGTAGAAAAACGTGGAAAAAGAATTCTTCCAGCTGATCTTCGTCTACAATCCTACAGGATGATTTACCGGATGAGATCGCTTCCTTCGCTGCAAGAATAATAGGTTGTTGTTTCATGGCAGGAAGTTCATCACCCAGGTATTTCCCATCATCAAAGACAATCAGCTCTTTCCCGAGGGACTTATCTGGACCATTGATGAGTAGAGTTGAACAAAATACCTGTTCTAAATTTAATACTTCCATCCATAACTTGAGCTGCGTTTTGGTAAAAACCCTGACAAAGACCTCAATTTCCCCTCCACATGCTAAACCAACTTCCCAGGCATCAGAATCGGCCACACCAAAATGTAACCGGATCGGTTTCCCGGTCTTGATCACTTCCAGGGAGGCATCAATCACTGCCCCCTCGACACAACCTCCACTGACAGATCCTGCGATCTGTCCTTCCCCTGTCACAGCCATTCCCGCTCCAACCGGTCGTGGAGATGAGCCCCAAGTTTTGATCACTGTGGCAAGAGCGACAGATTTGTCATCACTTAACCAGACTTCTATCTGATCTAAAAGTGTTCGCATACCCACTCCATAATTGTGATCTTAATATTGTTAACTAGAGCCAGGTAATGGATTTTCGACTTTATAGGTATAGCCAGCTGTTATTCCACCCTGTTCCATCAGGTGCTTCTGGACATATTGACCACAGTTGGATCCGATCCTATTTTCTTCCTGCTCACCGATACTGAGGATTACCTGGTAGCCCGCCTGTCGTAATTCATCCAGAGTTGGATAGGTATCGATTTCATTTTCTGGATCCACATAGGATTTTAGCCCGGTAGATTCAGCCCGGTATGTGGGATTGAGTGGGGTTATTTTTATTAAGAACCGTTCTGGATCAAAATGCTCTAAAAGCAGCTCGGGTTGGACTGGGCTCTTTTCAGCTAGAGCAAAGTTTAGGGTGATCTTTCGGTCGCCCAGTTGATAATAACGCTCACCAAAACGAGCCATCTGCTGAAAATCCCATTTTTTAACAGGGATCAGTTCATCGCGTAGTTTTTGATCTGTGGTATGAATTGAAAACTGGAACTGGAAACGACCTTTGGGGTAGACTGTATTTTTTATCTCAGTTAAACGTTCAAAAAAATCGTCCGATCCGTGGGGTGCTATCGTGGATACTGAAGGTAACAAGCCCGGAGCATTTATTCTATCAGGCAGTGATTCCAACAAATCCAGCACTGCGGGATTTAACGCAGGTTCACCCATTCTTGCAAATTGAATCTTTAACTGTTTGGAAGGGACATAACCATCTGGATAACGCTTTTGAATCAAATATTCAATCTGAGCGAACATTTCTGATTCAGTTAATTTGCCACTATAATGTCCTCCTGCGTCACACATCTGACAGGAGATTGGGCAGCCAAATAGGGTGGATATCATTAACACCCATTTTTCTTCCCTGGGTCTCGGCGGCTGGACAGCTTCAACACATTCCACCAGGCCGCCGTTAAACTCCACTACATAAACCATGGCAATATCCTGATGTCCAGCAGAGGCAACAATCTTCATAAATTATCCTTTCTCCAATATCTGTCCAATTTCCATTCCAGACCGAATACCATCCCCCACTGCAAGCGCTGTCTGTCGAAAAGATCCATTGTGTAAATCACCAATTAAAAATAACTTCTTTTCTTCTTGTAATTGATCCATTTGTTTAATAAACTTTCCAGCTGCAAATCCCAACTCTGGTTCTCTACCGATTGCAGTTACCAGGTAATCACATTCAAATTGATTTTTTGTCGCTCCTGTTCCAGCCATAATGCTAATCCTACCATCATCTTCCCTGATAACTTTGGTGATTCCCATCTCAGGAAAATATTCTATTGAGGAATTTTTCTGAACACGATCCCACAACAAGGATAAACCCTTAATCTGGGATCCCCGATTGAGAATTACCACTTGATTGTGTTTTGCCAGGTTTAGCGCATAATCGAGGGCGGCGTCCCCAGCTCCTGTGATCAGGATCGTGCTCCCTTTTTCTCCAAGTAAGGGATAAACATCTGTATATACTTTTCCTTCAAAATTTCCAAAAAATAAGTCTTGGGGCAATGTTCTGGGCTTTGTTCCAGTTGCGGCAACCAGGATTTCAGCCTGCAACTCCCTCTTATTTGTGCCTATGCGAAATAATTTATCCTCATAATCGACAGATAAAACTTCTTCCTTGCTGACAGTTATTCCCAGCCTCTCCGCCTGCCTCTGGAACAGAGTCACCAGATCTGGTCCTGAAATACCCTCAACAAATCCGGGATAATTTTCTACCCAATAGGCGTTATTAAGCAAACCGCCGATTTGGTTTCGCTCCAAAACCAGAGAAGATATTCCCAACCGGATTAGCTGCATAGCCGCCGATAATCCAGCAGGTCCTGCCCCAATAACAACAACCGGATGTTCTAGCATTTTGTTGACTTAATCCTCACATAATAGGTTCTTAATTGTCGAAAGGACTGCAAAACCGTGACCTAAATTCTGCAGGGTTGCCTCATGATAAGCCCTGTTGTAGGTGGCTGTTCCGTCTACTAGGAAAAATACCTCAAATCCGCGGACAAAAGCTGACCTGGCTGTAGTTTCGCAGCACAGGTGCGTCATTACGCCGCCAATCACCAGTTGATCTACGTGATTCTGTTCCAGAACTACTTCCAACTCAGATAGATAAAATGCATCATATTGAGGTTTGTTGAGTATCTCCTCCTGATGTATTTCCAGATCTGGATCTAAATCAAATAGCTTATGATCTTCAGTAATCAGCTCAGACCACCAGGAACCCATCATCCCGGCGTTTTCCATGTTATTCATATGCCTGGTTGCGATAACCGGTCGGTTTCTGGACCTGAAAAAACCAACCGCCTGATTTAGACCTGCCAGGATTACCTTTGCACTGGGAATATAGGCATGTGATTCACTATCCAGGAAATATCCCTGCATATCCAGAATCAGCAAGGCTGCCCTATCGACATCAAAAGGTTGAGCACTCATTTTTATGGGGTTGGCATACTCTTTAACCCATTGATCAGATAAAGTCTGAATTGTATCAGCTGTAAAGTACTGCTCTTTCATGAGAAAAATTGTAGCACGAAATCCCTCCTAAAAACTGTCTCTAACCTCGAATTTAACTAAAAATATATATAGAACACAAACTCCTAAACCAATGGGACCCGGTTCCTATCTGCTAATAATAAAAAAGTCCCGTGAAAATCACGAGACTTTTCCTACCATTATTTATTACGCGTAATCAGGACATAAGATTAGGAAGAAGAACCATTATTGTTCCTTCACCTAAAAATCGAAACGGCTGCTTTCCTATACAGATACAGCTTGTTCCCGTTTCCGAAGTCTGGCAAATCCATTTGAAATCGCCTGAAAAATGTTGTCCCTATCTGTTAATGAACGGATTATTGAGATCACCATCACGGCCAATCCAACGATGCCGCCGGCTACCAATAATCCAACCTTAACCCTTTTGGTTGTGGTTTTTTTGATCATTGCCTGATCCAACCGCGATCGCAGATCGTCCACAAATTCGGTTCGGGGACTGATGGGCTGCAAGACCTCCTGAAGCTGCCCCTCAATTTTCAGTAAATCCTTGGATAATCTGTTCTGTTTCGCCATTCTTATACCACCCCTTCCTTCTCAAAGTCCATAATCATCCCGAAGTGACTCCAATGTTCTGTGGTAGAGCGCTTTGATAGCTCCTTCGGTACGATCCATAATATGCCCAATTTCGATGTTCGTTAACCCTTCCACGTGTTTCAAAAATACTAACTCTCTTCGGTCCTCAGGTAAATCGCGGATGATTCCTAATAATTGATCCTTTTCATCCTTATCTTCAATGCTTTCTTCCACCGATCCATTAAGAGCGGGAGGAGGGTACTGATCAATCAGGGATATCTCATCAGATCTATCACTATCCCTGTACCAGTTTACAACGAGATTATGTGCAATTCGATACAGCCAGGCCGAGAATGGATATCCCCGATCTTCATACTTTTCAATGTGATTCAAGGCTCGTAAGAAGACCCGGGAGCAAATATCCTCTGCATCTTTGCCATTGCTGGTCCGAAAATAGATATAGCTGTAAATCTGATCAAGATACTTTTCGTATAATGCTCCAAAAGCATCCGCGTTACCCTCACATGCCAGGGCTATCAGGTCGCTTTCAGATTTTCCAATTAAATCTATCTCTGTTGTACTACTCATAACACTTCCAAAGCGAATACGTTACTCATCTTGAGCAAGTATATCACAGCTAAAACGAACGATCGATTTTCGATTTCTTGCCTGTTAATTACTTCCGGTTATACTACTCTTACAGATTTGTCAGTATAATATCCATCCTGTTTATGAAAACAATTCAGATTTTCCCCACCGTTGAGGATGTGATTCTGCAATCCGCCGATGTGTTTATCAAAACAGCGGCAAATGCCATCCAACAAAAGGATGTTTTTTCTGTAGCATTATCTGGCGGCAGCACACCCCAACCCCTTTACACATACCTGGCAGAGAATCCTGCAGGAGATATCCTGGACTGGAATAAAATCCATTTCTTTTGGGGAGATGAACGGCCAGTGCCCCTGGACCATCCTGATAGCAATTTCCGCCAGGCTAATCACGCTCTTCTTCAACCTCTCCATATTCCACCGGAGAACATTCACCGCATCCAAGGCGAACTGGATCCATCAACCGCCGCAATGAACTACCAGCAGGAGATCTTGAACTGGTTTGAAGAAACCCCTCCTTGTTTTGATTTGATTTTGCTGGGTATGGGGTCTGATGGACACACCGCATCGCTTTTCCCAGGTACAGCGGCGGTAATTAATCCTCCCAAAAATAACTGGGTAATCCCCAATTTTGTACCTCACCTTTCAACCTGGAGAATTTCTTTCACACCGGAGCTGATCAACGCAGCAGCCCAAGTGATCTTTTTGGTGACTGGCCAATCCAAAGCCGAAATGTTATTGACTGTGCTAGAAGGAGAGTATTTACCAGAAAGATATCCTTCGCAATTAATCAAACCCGCTAACGGCAGCCTGATCTGGATATTAGATCAGGCGGCTGGAGATTTGTTAGCAACTAACTAGCGATAATGCATCGAAAAAAGAAGATTCATGGATAACCAATCCTCATAAGACGCACTTTTACCACGCGAGTGAAACGTCCGATTCTATCACCATATTTTTATAAGACCAACACGTCGATTTCTCTTTTTTTAGAAATCAACAAGAACAATGTTTTTATTCCATAATGAATATCCCTATCCCATTAAAACCATGCTGCCTCACAAGTTTTCTGATATCAAATCAGTAAACTTCTGCTGGACCCCTTGTGATAAAATTAACTAAGTTTTGATTACTAATCCTAAACCCGGAGAAGCAATTTGGTCAAACAAAATAAATCCGTTATCCACGCTGCAGGGGGAATCATCTGGAAAGAAGTTGGGAAAGAGAAAAAACTCGCAGTTGTTCACCGCCATAAACATGATGATTGGTCCCTACCAAAAGGCAAACTGAACACCGGCGAAAGCTGGAAGAAAGCAGCCTTGCGGGAAGTCCTGGAAGAAACTGGTTGTGTTGGGAAAAT
Source organism: Chloroflexota bacterium (assembly GCA_030609055.1). GTDB lineage: Bacteria > Chloroflexota > Anaerolineae > Anaerolineales > UBA11858 > B10-G9. The sequence goes on from JAUWCZ010000074.1 coordinate 6,703, forward strand.
TAAGAAATACGCTGGCAGTATCTCTTATCTGCTGGATGGCAAACCTAAAGTGGTCTTGTTCTGGCATATGGACATTAAATCATTGGCTCCAAACAAAACCAATGGAGAAGTGGATGAAATCCGCTGGCTTACTGTGGATGAAGCGCAGGAGATCCTGGATTACGAAGATGAAAAAGAGCTGATCCTTACTAGCCCCTATAAACGGGAAAAAGGAACCTGAACCATGTACAATGTTCTAGTGCTTGGCGCAGCAGGTTTCATAGGCGGCCATATTGCAAAAAAAGCCCAGGAAGTCGGATGGAAAGTTCACGGTCTGCGCAGAAATCCCTCCTCTTCCGGGCATCTCCAAAATCTGGATATAAAGTGGATCGATGGGAATCTGGATGATTATGATTCCCTGCAAAAAGCCCTGGCTGGTATGGATTTTGTATTTCATGCAGCTGGCTACTACCCCTCAGATCAGGATCCGCGCAATACCTCTAAACATATCGAAGCTGCTGCGGCCCAGATGAAAAATGTCATCCGGGCATACAGAGAAGCCCGGGTAAAACGGCTCATTTACACCTCAAGTCTTACCACCATAGGTCATCCACCCCAAAATGGAACCCGGCTGGCAGATGAACAAGATTTTTACAAATTGGGCAGTCTGCCGGACAACGGTTATTACGAATCAAAAAGTGTCATGGAGAATCTTGCCCTCGATGCAGCAGCTGTCGGATATGATATTGTCATTCTCAATCCTTCCACTGTTTTCGGTCCGGGAGATGTTCATGTCAGCACCGGTCAAATCCTGGTAATCATCGCCCGGGGAAAAGTCCTGGCTGTACCTCCCGGGGTAATTAATATTATCGACGTTCGGGATGCCGCCGCTGCCCATATAAACGCAGCTCGAATTGGAAAATCTGGTGAGCGATATATCCTGGGGGGAGAGAATTATCCCCTGCTCGAAGCTGTTGGGATTATTGCGGACATTGCTAATGTGAAACCCCCGCTATTTACACTTCCCACCTGGAGTGTTGATGCCTTCATTCAACTATCTGACTTACTGCCCTTTATTCCCTACCCACAAAATCATCTCAGAGCATATCAGCATTTGCAGGCTTACAATGTGGAAAAAGCACTCAGGGTATTAAGTTTGGGTTCAAGATTCCTGGAAGAAACTGTCCGGGATAGTTTAGGGTGGTTCAAGAATCAGGGGATTTTGTAGTTCAATTAATACCCCAATTGTATATCAACTGGATTTGGGATGGGTTCACCCCTAGCAGCTGCATTGAGCGATCGCGCTAAAGCAGTCATAAGAAGTTGTTCAGTCTCTTTAACATTACCCCCCCGATGAGGACTCATCACCAAGTTATCCAGCTCGTGGAAGGGATAATCCGCTGGTTGAGTGGAGGATCTTTCCCCCTTTGTCTTAGGGTAGTTGTACCAGACGTCCAACCCGGCCCCGTAAATTTTGCCTTCCTTTAATGCCGAATACAATGCCTCCTGATCAACTATCTTCCCCCGGGAGATATTGATAAGGATGGCATCCCTTGGTAAAAGAGCTAGTTCTTTATGAGAGATCAAATTATCCGTATCATCGGTGTGGGGCAATGCGAGGACCAGGATCTCTGTCTCGGGTAGCAATTCCCTCAATTTTGAGGGCGGAAAGATTGTTTCCTCCTTAGATTCCTTCTCTGTCAAGGTTCGTTTAATTATCCGTACCTGGACACCCAAAACCTCCAGGTAGCTCCGCACTAACTTCCCAATCTTCCCATACCCGAGAATTAGGGCATTTTTCCCATCCAGCAGGACAGTATCACTCTTTTGATACCGAAGGCGCCAATCGCTTTTACGCATTCGCTGATCAAAGGGTATCACCCGCTTTGCGACTGCCAGGAGTAAGCTCAACGCCATTTCCGCTGTTGCAGATGCGTTATGATGCAATTTATAGACTCGGACATCCGGATAATTGAGCATAACGGAACGTGTCTCTGGGGGAATACCTGTCCAGGGAACGATCAAGGTTTCGATGGATCCCAACTGATCAATTTGTTCTTGGGTTGGACGCCCGGCCACAAAAATCTGCACCTGCCGATCCTCGGGAAGTTTCTCGCCGGTAGTGAGTGAAATATTTTTATCCAACAAGGATTTTAGGTAGGTGAGGTCCTCTTCAGCAGGTTCATAAAGAAGGTGAACATTCATTAATGTGTCTCCATATCGGTGATGAAACTTTATACCATTTTCCTCAAAAACCCATCTAAGTTTAACACAAGAAGATCGTGAGTTTCCAAAAGATAGATTTGAGTGTAATTGTGAAAAATAGTGGCATTAGGAAAATATTCCATAAAAATTTAAGGTTACTAAATTAAGTTTTGATATATGATAGGGATACACCTAACAATTTTGTTAGGTCATAATTTCCACATTTCTATCCGACTTGCTTCATCATTTTGCAATCCATCACACTGAGAAAGACACTGTGGTGATTTTTGCAACCACAAGGAGGTGAGATCCCCCAGACTATTTTATTATTTGCTGCCAGATACATATCTTACTATTGTCTATCTATTTGGAGGAATTAAAAATGAAAAAAAGAACCTTAGCTATTTTAATCGCCCTTGTTTTACTGTTAGCTGTGGTTATACCAGTAGCGGCAGTAACTGATGGCGTCCCGGATGGTGATGGTCACCCCTTTGTAGGACTTATGGTAGCTTTCGATAATAGTGGAAATCCACAGTGGCGATGCAGCGGTACCTTGCTCTCACAAACGATATTTTTGACTGCCGGTCACTGTACTGAAGCTCCTGCGGCCAGAGCAGAGGTATGGTTCGAAAGTGATGTTGAACCTCTTGTATGCCCTAGGGATGTTGACGGTAAGTATATTCCAGGAAATTGTTACCCCTTTAAAGGTAATGTGTCTGGGACAACTTACACTCATCCTGATTATTATAATTTTGCTTGGTTTACACATGATCTGGGTGTCGTTATCCTTGATACTCCTGTCACCACTGATAAGAACGGAAATCCCTTAACATATGGCGCACTACCAGCACTCAATCAGCTGGACGAACTTAAGAAGGGCAAAAAGGGAGCTACCTTTACTTCAGTCGGTTACGGCCTGCAGAAGGCTTTTCCCGATGCTGCATCCTGGAAAGATGTCGCATTTAAAACCCGATATGTCTCCTACCCTTTCCTGATCCAAATTAACACCCCTGGCTTCACCGGAGATTTTTCATTGCTTCTTTCCAACAATCATGCTACTGGCGGAACCTGCTACGGAGATTCCGGCGGACCGAATTTCCTGGGTGATAGCAACGTCATTGCTGGTGTGACCTCATATGGTATGAATCCCACGTGTGCAGGAACCGGAGGTGTCTACCGTCTGGATCAGGCGGATGATTTGGAATGGTTGTGTACTTTTGGTGTTGGCACCTGTCCGTAAATATATTGGTGAATTTAACAAAAGAGCTGTGCTTAGGCACAGTTCTTTTGTTGTTGCTATTACGCTAATTAACTTATGAATCATCGCAACCAAAACGAAGATCTCTCGTATATACTATATAGTGAACT
>JAUWCZ010000038.1 GCA_030609055.1 Chloroflexota bacterium
ATGCCTGATCATCTGGCATAATTACCGCCGTTGAGTGGAAAGGATCTTTTCTTTCAGGCTAAATCAATCAGCTTTTAGAATATGAGTGATGATGGTCGCGCCGCTGCCGCCGATATTCTGGGCCATGCCGACCTTTACCCCATCAATTTGGGCAGGACCGGCCTCACCACGTAATTGGCTAACAGATTCCACAATTTGATACATACCAGTCGCGCCAACTGGATGTCCCCTGGCTTTTAATCCCCCCATGGTGGTGACTGGTATTCTTCCATCGGGAGTGATATCTCCATCCAACGCTAGACGGGGTCCTTGCCCTCGTTCAGCAAAACCGCTGGCTTCCAAGGACAGGGCTGACATAATTGAAAACGCATCATGGACTTCAAAGAAATCAATCTCATCCGGTCCCACTCCAGCTTGAGAATAGGCTTCCCTGGATGATTTTTCCGCTGCTTTCAGCCATAAGGGATCCTGCCGGTCGTGGACTGCCAAACTGTCGGTGGCTACAGCAGATCCGGCAATCTTGATGAGTGGTTTACCTTTCTGCCCCTTGACCAGATCCGCGGGAACAACCACCGCAGCTGCAGCGCCATCCCCGATCGGAGAGGCATCCATTATATTGATAGGATCAGCGATCATGGCGGCTTTCTTGTAAATTTCTTTTGTGATCGGTGAACGGAAACGGGCGTTGGGATTCTTCACGCCATTGGCATGGGCATTAATGGAAAATTGTGCAAAATCCTGATGCTTCCAGCCGTACTCATGCATATACCGGCGCATGATCAGCGCGTTTAATCCTACGAAGGTTACACCATGGATCCCTTCCCAATCGGCACTCGCTGCCGTCGCCAGGGCAGCAGTGGTTTCCCTGGGGGAAGTATCAGTCATCTTTTCAACCCCGACTGCCAATGCGCTGGTCACAATGCCAGAAGAGACTGCGATCAGGGCAATTCGTAACGCCAGGGCACCCGAGCCGCAGGCAGCCTCAACGGTCATCGCTTCAATCCCCCGCATACCAATCCAATCTGTAACCAGGGCGCCCAGATGACTCTGTTTGTCCAGCTGCCCGGCCATCATATTTCCTACATAAAGCGCATCTACCCGGCTTAATTCAGCGTCTTCCAGGGCGGCAAAGACTGCCTCGCCGGCTAATTCAACCAGCCGCTTATCCCAGTGTTCATCTACCGGTACCTGACCGATTCCAATAATCGCTACTTCCTGCATAAGATTCTGACGATCCTTTCCCTCAGTAGATTTTATATATTATAAACTGAAGGGAAACCAATATAGAGGTCACAATCATAATTATGTTTATCTCTGCTCTCAAATCCTATCAGGATGATCTAAACCTTACACTTTCGGGAGAATCTGATAACCCTGATGCAACTCCCTCATATTTTGACTTTGATCAATTGATTATTGGTGTTAATGGATAAATGGAATTAATCTGTAGGAATCCTTCACATAATTCTCATACCCATCCACTTCTGCTGCAAGCATTTTTTCCTCATAGTTAATCTTCAGGACCAGGTTAATAAGTAATATTATCCAGAGGAGTAGGCGGAGGATGCTGAACTTATCAATAATCAAAGGAAGGGTGGTGAGTAATAGAGCCAGATACATCGGATGTCGGATTATTCGGTAAGGTCCTATCCTTACGAGTTTGCTCCAGGAAAGAGGGTCAGGCGTAATATTGAAATTACCTGGCCGCATTATTATTACTGACCATACTCCCAGTCCTACGCCTAAGATTTCAACCAAAAACAGGACAAGCTTTGTAGAAAAAAGCGGTCCAGTAACTGCAATCAATCCGAGAAAAATAAACTGTACGAAAACAAAAAGAAATGATTTCCAAGAAATCTTATTAGGATCTACCATTATTGATACTCCTTTACCATTAAAGTCTACTCATATGATACTTTGATAATTTATAAACCCATCCGAATGCAAGTTTTCAGCCTACATATAAAGATAAGAATATATTCCCTCTAAATTGACCAGAATACTGATCTGAAGGAGTTATTGTAGCACAGCTACGACATTGGCCAGGATCACCAGACTCAGGAAAAATGCCATCCCAATCCCGCTGTCCCCCTGGGCAGCAGGAAATAAAATCAATCCCGGAATGATCATTAAAAGGAACAATGTCAGATAAATGAGTTTCGATCTTTTGTTTACCCAAGGAAAGTATTTTTTCATGCCAGTTTGATCCCAATCATAGTGATGATGCTGATGATGAAAAGCAAGGCACAAACGGGAGGTAATAGTTTTCTTAAAATATCCCCTTCCTGACCCTCCAACCCTGCAGTACTAGCTCCCACGATCACTTTTGTCGGGGCAGCGATGGATCCAAGCGCTCCACCAGTTGTTTGGGCAGCCAGGATGATTGCTGCCGGCAAACCTAACAATTCAGCTGTCCGCAGCTGCAGAGCGGAAAAGATCAGGTTTGAGTTAGCGTTGCTACCGGTCATAATCGCGCCCAGCGCGCCAATCCAGGGAGATAATGCCGGATATAACCAGCCGATGGAGGATGAAAATCCGCGGGCCAGGGTATCAGTCATACCTGCGTGCTGCATGATGACCGCCATCATCACAATAGAAGTAATGCCCACACTGGACGATATCACGCGTTGACCTGTACTGCGTAAAATTCTAGGCAGGGCTCCGTTTTTATACCAGCCATTTTTATTAAATATCAGATAGGCAGCAGCAGATGATACCAGCAGAATCATGCCAGCATGACGAAAAATTGTGATCTGCCTACCTGGACCGGCTGGCACTATGTAACCTAATGTGGTTGTTGTCGCGGGAAAGGTAAATCCAAATTGAACCTGGCTCAGAAACCGGTTTATTGCGGGCACCAGCTGGATAATCAAAGTGAGGGCAACCAGTACACCGTATCCAGCCAGGGAAATCAGTAACCTCCGCCAATTCAGTTTTCCTGGTGTGCCCGACCCTCCTCTGATTACCAGTGCAAGCGGGATACCAACCAATAATCCTGTAGTACCTCCTACTAAACCGCCGATATTCCATAATCCCTGCGTGACTGTCAGGTATTGGGCGGACGACATGATCACTCCAATGATCAGGATTGGCAGCGCGTAACCACGAACTGTTTTCCAACTTCCTGCTGCATAGGCAGCTGCGATACCAACACAGAGTCCGGTAATCCCTAAAAATATCGCAGCTGGAGCAGCCAATATCTCCCATCCCAAGCCTGTTGCCGCCATCATGGCGTTAAAGGATGCCCCAAGAGATCCAAATGTAACCGCCCAGGAATGGCCCAGAGAGGGAATCACGACAGCACTGAGGGGAGAAAATCCCAACCCCACCATAATCGGGGCAATCACGGCTACCGGTACGCCAAAGCCACCTACGCCCTGCAAAAATGAGGCAAATATCCAGCCGATAATCAAGGCCTGCATGCCTTTGTCCGCCGTTAAAAAGGGGAGAGATTCGCTTAATGTCTGGATGCCACCTGCTTCATCCACCACTCTGAAAAGTAAAAATGCGGTCCAGATGATGAGCAACACATCTAGAATCAAAAACACAGCCTTGACATGGGCATAGGAAAAGGTTTCCAGATTGACCCCAAACCAGATCCAGGCAATCAGTGAGGCTGTCAGGTAACCAGCTCCTCCGGCTTTGGAAGCTCCCCAACGAAAGCCGACCATTAAAACCAGAATTACCAGGATGGGAGAAATCGCAAGAAAAAACATGGTTCGATGAATTTTGTCCTCAACAATTGTTATGTATTGTAGCATGGAAGGGTTTTGGCATCCCCATCAGTCGCCGCTGGAAAGCTAACTATAATCATGCCATACGACAACACCGGAAGATTTCATTTTCAAGTCCGTCGTGCTAAAATGAGTGCTCATAATACTAAAAGGATCTGGGAAAACACCATGGATACAATCGTCCTGGACAAAATCGAGTTTAATCCATCCACTCCACAGGTTTTTAAGAAACTCCGCATCAAAAAGGGAAGCAGGAATGAGGGGCTGGTCCATGATCTAATAGAGCAAGCCAAAGGGATTGGACATCCAAAGGCAATCTATACTATCTCCGGCATCAATGACAAAGATGAAAAGGGCGTTGTTCTGGATGGCTACCGCATAGATAGCCGGGTGATGCGTGTAAATTTAAGCGATGTTAACCGGGTATTTCCTTACATCGCAACCAGCGGCAGGGAATTGTATGAATGGCGACAAACAAAGGACGATCTGCTCGAGAATTATTATGCGGATGAGATCAGTCAGATGGCGCTCCGAACCGCCGGGAAAACCCTACTGGATCACCTGAAAAAAACCTACCAGCTGGGAAGGACCTCATCTATGAATCCCGGCTCCCTGAAAGATTGGCCCCTTTCAGGTCAGCAAATCTTGTTCAAATTATTGGGAAATCCCGAAGATGCCATCGGCGTTCAGCTGCTTGAAAGTTTGCTGATGGTTCCCAACCAGACAGTATCTGGTATCCGATTTGTTTCTGAGAGCGACTTCTCTAACTGTGAACTCTGCCCCAGGGACAACTGTTCTCACCGGCGAGTACCATACGATAAGGATCTCTTCCAAAGGAAATATCAATAAGGGTGTATTAAACAATAATAGATTTCCTATTCAGGAAATCTATTATCGGTGTCTTTTAAATTTGATTGTAAAAAATCAAGAACTATACGCGCCGTCCGGTAGGGAGCTTCCAGCGGAACCAGATGTCCAGTTTCTGGAATTGAAAATGCCTTCCCATTTGAAATCCGTTTTAACATTAACCAAATGACCCTGCGGCGAAGTATATTTGTCTCCTCCCCCCGGAGAATTAAAACAGGACAATTGACTTTGGGTAAATTTCTCCACACGTAGGGATCCGCAATTCCACCCGTTTCATATATTCTGGTTTCCCAGGCAGGACTGTACTTGAGTTCAACAAATCCATCAGGAAGATCCCGGGCCAAACCCTCGACATAATCCCGCAGAACATCATCAGACAACCTGGAAAAGATCGGTTTTCTCCGGTAATTTTCAAACATGGCTTTCCGGCTTGGAAAACGAGTTCTCCGCCGCAGTGTAGTGCGGGCCAGGGGATAAACTCTGTGTGCCAAATTAAATGGTGAAAGGATCTGGGTCAGGATTCCCCACAGGGGAGGAAATATAACTGGCTCAATCAACACCAGCGCCCGGAACAGATGCGGGCGTTCAATGGCAGCCATCAGACTCGTCATCGCGCCTACGGAGTGTCCCACCGCGATGACCTGGTTTGAGTTATTATCCCGGGAAGAGGAGTTTCCCGGATTGAATTCCAGATCATCCAGATAGTGCAGATAATCATCCCGGAAATCCTTCCAGTCCGTGAGATTATCGGGGTTTGATCCAGGATAAAAGGGACGCAACGAGATGGCCATGACCTGGTAGTGGTGTAATAAGGGAATCAAGAAGGTCCGGTAGGATTCTGGTGGATATCCATTGGCATGGGTAAACAAGAGAGTGGGACCAGAACGGCTGAATACCAGAGGTTCAATCATCTTCATTATCAAAATCCGTTTTTCCTTTGTGTTCATCCCCCTTTCTCTTTCGGAGCCGGCTTTCCCTTCTGGATCTGGAACTTCGCTTCAGTAGAAAACCAAGAGAAATGAATCCCATTCCCCCAAAAAAGAAAAACAAATAATCGAAAGAGGAGGATGAAAAGAAAATCACCAAACAGATTAAACCGCACAACAGAAAAAAACTGCCTAACCTTCGTTTCATATGCAGCCCAAAAGAAACTGGAAATCGATTTCTCCCCTACCAGTTTCATTCCACATAATCTTCAAGTTTGTAGGATACATTGGGACTGCGCAGTTTGCGCAGAGCTGTTGCTTCTATCTGGCGGATCCTTTCCCGGGTGACATCAAAGTACGCTCCCACTTCTTCCAGGGTGTGAACCTTACCGTCCATAAGACCAAACCGGAGTTCCAGAACCTGCCGCTCCCGGACAGAGAGATTATCCAAGGCTTTTCCAAGCTGTTCCCGCATCATTTCCTGTGCTGTGGCTTCGATCGGGGAAGTGGCATCCTCATCCTGGATAAAATCTTCCAGCTGATTATCATCCTCATCACCAATCGGTCGATCCAATGACATAGGATCTTCCGCGGCACGTAAGTAGCGGTGAACTTTGCTGGTCGCTTCCCGCCACTTTCGAAGCAAGTCGGGAGGAAGTGAATCCTGCCGCTGCAGGTGTGATTTAATCGCTTTATTATCCGCGGTTGACAGATATTCAGTTTCCAGGGCGATTTCTTTCAGGGTGGGCTCATGTTCCAATTCCTGGGTTAAACGCCGGCGGATTCTGAGCAGCTGAGTAACGGTTTCAAAAACATGCACTGGAATCCGGATCGTCCGGGCCTGGTCGGCAATCGAGCGGCTGACAGATTGGCGGATCCACCAGGTTGCATAGGTACTGAATTTAAAACCCCGGGTGGGATCAAACTTAGACACAGCTCGCAATAAACCAACATTACCCTCCTGGATTAGATCCAGGAAAGAATTTCCCCGTCCGATATAATGTTTGGCCACACTGACAACCAGTTTTAAATTGCGCCGGATCAAGGCCTGGTAGGCTTCATAGTATCGGCTCCACAGGTCTTCAATCTCGATCTGGAGCTTTTCATCCTCAGGCAGTTGGTCTTGGAATTTCCGCAGTGAGGGCAGTTTGTTTTTTTCCTGCAAACACGATTTCAACCATTCGACAATGGTATCAGGGAAGGAATAAAATGCTACAAACAAATGAAACACGTTCCGGGCGACACCACCCCATTCTTCATTCTCCCCCCACAAACCATTATCCAGATAATCCCTGGTATAGGAAGGTGGCTCCAGGAACCAGGTTAAACGCAAATCCTGAGCTTCTTCAACAATTTTAATCCAATCGGGACATTCCAGTTTGAACCGTTTGACATCTTCTTTAATGCGCCTGAATATAACCCGCAGATCATCATAAATCGCCGAATAAATTTCCCGCGCCCTTGGCTGCTTCTTATCAATCAGCGGGGATTCCTTTTTTAAGCGGTCCATGCGGCGGGTAGATAACAAACGAGCTCCCAGCCAGAATTCCTGATGTACATCCAGTAAATCGATCGTACCGATATCATTCAGGTACATCTGGACTGGATCATCACGCAGAGCGGCTCTGATGTTTGCACCTTCTGGTTCTGGGAATGGTCGTTCTTTCTGCATTTTGCCTGACTACCTCAGTGTATTCAGTAATGGAAAGGGTGTCAAAACATATTTACCGGATAACTTACAGCGGTTTAGTGATTTAAAGCTGTTCGGCTGGTGTAGCGTTTCATTGCTTTATCTATTTTATGCTTTTCCTGTAAATAGTGGGTAATATTTTCCTGGTACTCAAGCGCTTTAAAGTCCCCATTCTCGTGACTGGTTTCCTGCAAGTACCGGTAATGATCATTATTTTTGATGATCTGCCATTTTCTGAGATTTAGAAATGCCCGCATTAGATCCTCCAGAACCTTATCGGCTTTTGGATCAAGATTCTCAGTCTGGATCAGAAGTTCACTCACAATTTCTGAAAAAGCATCCGGCAGATGGTTTGTAACATAGTCCCGGGGTTCTTCATCACCTTGCACCAGGGCATCCTTAATTAACAAAATCAATATCTGAAAATCCGTATTTTGAAAATCCTTTTCGTCAAAACGGGCCAATCCATCCTTGCCTAATTCTCGATCCACTTTGTAAATCAATTCCGGTTCTCTTAATAAAATGCCCACACAATGTGCTTCGTAGGCTTCCCCGGTTCGGTAACCTTTTTCCCGGGCAGCAGGATCTTTTACCGGGGGAGATTTTGGGTTGATGCGTACCGCCGGGCGTCGTTTACGCTCAGGTCGATAACTGAGTAACGCACGCTCATTTACTTTTAGCAAGCGGGACAAACGCTGCAAGTAAGCATCCCTTTCAATGGCATTGGGGATGTCGTCAATCAAGGGTAGTACTTGCGAGGCTATCGCGCTCTTTACCTTGGGATCATCCAACGCCTGGTCTTTTGCCAGCGTATCCATCACATGAGCAACAACAGGTTGGGCTTTCTTGACCAGGTCCCGCCATTCATCCGGAGCCTGGTTCACGACATCATCAGGATCCATCCCTTCCGGCAGGGTCAGGACTCGGATATCCGCCTTTAATCTCGCTTCCTGGTGGAGCAATCCTCTGGGATCAAATACCATCTCCGGGGTCCGATCCAGCGCTTCACGGGCGATCTGCAATCCCCGCAGGGTGGCTTTCTGTCCTGCCGCATCGCTGTCCATGGCAATGATAAATCGTCCTGTATATCGTTTTAGAATCCTCAGTTGGTATTCATTGAGAGCTGTTCCCATCTGGGCTACAATGTTCCTGAAACCATGCTGGTAAGGACCAATCACACCCATATACCCTTCAACGATAACAACCTCATCCATTTCCCGGATGCTCTTTCGAGCAAAATCCAATCCATAAAGTAATTTTCCTTTATCAAAGAGTTGGGTTTGGGGAGAATTGAGGTATTTGGGTAGATCTTCAGGATCCAGCACCCGGGCGCCAAATCCGGCAATTTTTCCGCTCCGATTCCGGATGGGGATCATCAGACGGTGGCGGAATCGGTCATAGACTCCCCCACCCTCCTTCTCAGATACTAATCCGGTATCCCGTAGTTCTTCGACTGAGTACCCTTTGGATTGAAAATAATCCAGTGCTGAATCCCAGGAATTCGGGGCGTAGCCTAATCCGAAGGTTTCGATGGTTACCTCAGTTAATCCGCGTTTCTGGAGGTAGGATGTCCCTGATTTCCCGGCATCGGTTTGGAGCAGGTTGTGGCGGAAAAAGTTCACCGCCTCTTCCAGTAGACCCCGGAGTCGTTCATGTTCTTCTTTTTCTTCCAGCGCCTTTGGTGTGAGCGGTTTCAATTGGACGCCAGCTCGTTCTGCCAGGTGTTTCAAGGCTTCCAAAAATTCCCAGCCTTCTTTCTTCATCGTGAAGCTGAAGAGATCTCCCCCTTCATCACATTCACTGAAACAACGCCAGGTCTGCGTATCTGGAAATACCACAAAAGCAGGTGTATTTACATTATGGTGAAAGGGACAAAAACCGGTGAAGTTCCTCCCTGCCCGGCGAAGTTCCACGCTTTCTGATACCAGGTCAACGATATCAATCCGGTCTTTGATTTCGTCGGTAACGCTCATTTCATTCCCCAACGTAATATATTGGATTCAAAAAAGATTATACCAAGGCAAAAGAGCAACCCAGATTAAAAATTCCCTCCCCTGTCTAAAAGACCAGGTGGAATGGATATCTAGTTTAGTTAACGCTCTCCAGCGGAATAGGTCCTAGAGGTTAAAACCCTTCCAAACGGGTCATATCCAGGATGTCCTCAGAAAGCCGGGTGATGCGCTGCAGCAAACCCAGCCTATTTTCCCGGACATCCTGATCTTCATCCATCACCAGAACATTGTCAAAGAATTTTGTGATGTGAGGAATCAGTGGTGTAAAGACTTTAAAGAACCCCTCGAGATCACCGGTTTTTATTTCCTTGCCCTCTGCGTTAACTACTGCTTTAAAAAGGGATTTTTCAGCCGCTTCCTTTAGTAATTTTTCATTCACCTGGTAGGATTTTCTGAGATCCCGGGTGATGCGAACACAGCGAGCAAATGAATCCAGGGTCAGGTCCCAATCCTTTTTCTTGACCCAACTGGCTAAGAGTTTTACAGCTCTGAAGGCACCTGCCGGGTTTGGTCCCTGAGATACAACCACTGCATCTACTACATCATGAGCGTACCCTTCCCCACGCAAGTAGTTATGAAGACGATCAATGATAAATGAAAGGCAGGCATCTTTTGTAGCTGGATCCATTTCAATTGGCAGCTCATTAACGGCGTATTCCACCGCAGAGGATAAATCCAAATCAATATCCCAGCTGATCAGGTTACTGACCAAGCCCAAAGCCGCTCGACGCTGAGCAAAGGGGTCTTTGCTTCCGGTTGGCGCCAATCCAGCGCTAAAAAGACCGGTCAGGGAATCCAGACGATCAGCCAAACCCACAACCAGACCGGGTTTGGTTTTTGGTGCAAGATCTTCGGCAGAAGCCGGGAGGTAATGCTCCCGAATCGCTTCGGCTACCGGCTCCGGTTCTCCGGAACCCAGTGCATAATAATAACCCATCACTCCTTGCAAGGAGGTCATATCCACTACCATCTGGGTTGCCAGATCTGCTTTGCAGAGCTCAGCCGCCCGCCGGGCGAAGACCAGTTCCTCCTCGGAGATATCCACCATGGGAGCAATCTTTTCCACCAATTTGCAGATCCGATTGGTTTTATCCCGCATCGAGCCTAATTCTACCTGGAAGGTTAGGGAATTCAAATCAGGAAGATACTCTTCCAGGGTTTTCTCCCGGTCGGCCTGGACAAAATACTCCGCATCCGCAAAACGAGCAAGAATCACATCCGCGTTCCCTTGAGTAATGAGTGGGAGATCCGGGTATTCTTTCTCCCCACTGGGTTTATTGGCGATGGTAATAAAGTATGGCAGCAGCGCACCTTTCTTCTCTACCGGGAAGTAACGTTGATGTTTCTTCATCACCGATATCAATACTTCACGGGGGAGTTCCAGGGAGTCCTTCGTAAACTTTCCCAGCAGCGCAGTAGGCGCTTCTACCAGGTGGGTGACTTCTCTTAATAAGGAAGGATCAGGCGCTACCTTTCCTCCGACTTTGGATGCCAAAAATTTCAGGTCCTTTTGGATTCGTTCCTGCCTTTCAGCTTGATTCAGGATGATTCCCTGTTTTGATATGGTCTGGAAATATTCAGCCGGGGAGCTGACCTTAATGTCCCCGCCATTAAGAAATCGCAGTCCCCTTGTACAGGGTTTGGAATCTAATCCAGCGTAAGAAAATTTCAGCCAGGATTCTCCATGCAATGCCACCAGCCAGCGGATTGGTCGGGAAAAGGAAAGAGTGGCATCATTCCAGCGCATTGACTGCCCAAAACGGATCGATTCAATCAACCCGGGCAACGCCTGGGACAAGACCTCAGCAGCGGATACTCCCTTCTTCTTCTCTACGGCGACAACATATTTACCACCCTCCATCTCCCGGATTTCCAGCTCATCCACGGAGACACCTTTGGAGGATGCAAAACCTTCTGCTGCTTTGGTGGGTGTGCCTTCCTGATCATATGCCCGCTCCTGCGGTGGTCCCTTAACCAGCTGCTCTAAATCCTCCTGCCGATCTGCCAATACCTCCAGACTGACCACCAACCTCCGGGGAGTTGCCATTACCTGGAATCCAGAATATTCCAACCGAAGTTCAGTCAGGATTCCTGGCACCCTCTTTTTTAGCTGGTCTACGGCATTAACTACATCACCGGTCGGCAGCTCTTCTGTGCCAATTTCAAAAATAAAGGGGGCAGGTTTGGTGGGATATTTCTTTTTGGCATACTTCTTTCCTTTCCGACCCCCTTCTCCTGGGTCGGTTAACCAGGGAAATTCCAGCAGTTGACGTTCATCCAGGTAAGCGTCAGCGACTCTGCGGGATAGATCCCGCATACGGTGAAAGAATCCCTGACGTTCTGTAACACCCACTGCTCCTCGAGTATCAAGGAGATTAAATGTATGGGAGCACTTCAGAACATAATCATGGGCTGGGAGCACCTGGCCTGTTTCCAGACAGCGCTCTGCTTCTTCTTCATAAAGCCGGTACATCTCCCGCAGATTATCCACATTAGCCAGCTCAAAGGCATATTTACTGAACTGTTCTTCACTTTGCAGTTGAATATCCCCATAAGTATAGTCGTCATTCCAGCGGATATCTTTAAAATCACGCACACCTTGCAGTGCCATGGCAATACGTTCCAATCCGTAGGTAAGCTCTACGGAGACTGGATCCAGCAATTTTCCACCAGCTTGTTGGAAGTATGTGAACTGGGTGATCTCCAACCCATTAATCCACACCTCCCATCCTAATCCCCAGGATCCCAAGGCGGGGGATTTCCAGTTGTCTTCCACAAACCGGATATCATGAATCTTAGGATCAATGCCCACGGCTTCCAGTGATTGCAGGTACAATTCCTGGGGATTCCCCGGATCCGGTTTAAGGATTACCTGGTACTGGAGGTGCTGATAAAAACGGTTGGGATTTTTTCCGTATCGTCCATCATCAGGCCGAATAGAGGGTTCCACATAACCTACATTCCACGGTTCCGGACCCAGCACCCGCAATGATGTGGCAGGGTTCATTGTCCCTGCGCCAACCTCTGTGTGGTAAGGCTGCCAGATCAGACAACCCTTTTTCGCCCAGAATTTTTCCAGAGCCATGATGATAGATTGAAAATTAAGCGCTTCTGCCATAGTCTCTCCAAGAGTTCTGAACGCTCACCGGATCTTAATGTCTCGACTCTAAACGTACATGCAAGATTGATTAATAATTCTAAAGTTAGAAACCATTAATAAGGAAATTATGTCCGAAAATTATAACACGGGGTAATGGGGGGATATTGTATCCCGGGCGGACATAATCCTACCCCAGGGGTTTTTATCCCATAGGGCTTTACATATGAAGTATAATCCCAAAGCTTAAAGAAAACTTATATATCAATCCGAAAAAGTGGAAAGAGAGTAATCAATGACAGCAACCTATTCCCAAAAACGATGGAGTCTATCTGATCTGTTTCCGGGTCATGATTCCCCGGAATTAAAAAAGGCTATGGAGACTCTTGATCAGGCCGTGACGGGATTTGAAAAACTCCGCCCGCAGCTTACTCCAGAAATCGATGAAAAAACATTTATGACCATTATCAAAGATCTGGAGGAGATCACACTTGAGAGCAACCGCCTGTATGTATTTGCCGGGCTCTGGTTCACAGAAGACACCCAGAATCAGGATGCCCAGGCGCTGCAGGCCAGGATTGAACAGTATACTGCTTCCCTACAGAATCGGACTATGTTCTTTAGTTTATGGTGGAAAAAACTGGATCAAAAGAATGCCGACCGGTTATTGGCGAATTCCGGTGATCTTCAATACTGGCTGGAAGAAATGCGCCATTTTACACCCTATACCCTAACTGAGCCGGAAGAAAAAGTTCTCAATATTAAAAACGTGACCGGTTTCAGCGCCCTGGTAACCCTGTATAACTCTATTACTAATCGCTACAGTTATAAGGTAGATGTGGAAGGGATGGAACAGGAGCTGACCCGGGGAGAGTTAATGGTTTACGCCCGCCATCATGATCCGGATTTACGGGCGGCGATTTACCAGGAATTGTACCGAGTGTTTGGCGATGACGGGCCCATCCTGGGTCAGATCTACCAAACCCTTGTCCGGGATTGGCGGAATGAAAATATTGACCTGCGCGGGTATAAGAACCCGATCGCTGTCCGCAACCTGGGAAATGACATTCCGGACCAAGCAGTGACAGTCCTGCTGGATGTCTGTGAAAGTAATGCTCCCCTTTTCCAGCGCTTCTTTGACCTTAAAGCCCGCTGGCTGAAAATGGACCACCTGCGCCGTTATGATGTTTACGCGCCAGTTGCTGAATCAGATAAGACTTATGGATTCCAGGAAGGGGTGGAGATGGTGCTGGACGCTTTCCAGTCGTTTGATCCCCGGATTGCGGAATTGGCTCAAAAGATCCTGGATGATGATCATATCGATAGTGAGGTTAGAAAAGGGAAACGAAGCGGTGCGTTCTGCTGGTCAGTCGAACCAGACTGTTCCCCTTGGGTGCAGCTAAACTACCAGGGTCGGGCAGATAGTGTAGCCACTATGGCCCATGAACTCGGTCACGGTATCCATTCCCTACTGGCAGCCGACCACAGTGTATTCACCTTTCACTCTTCCCTTCCGCTAGCAGAAAACGCCTCCACTTTCGGAGAAATGCTGCTGATTGACCGGCTACTGGCTCAGGAAAAGGATCCTTCTGTGCGCCGAGATATTTTATTCCGCCTGGTGGATGACGCCTATGCGACCATTATGCGCCAGTCCTTCTTTGCTCTCTTTGAGCGGGAAGCGCACAAGATGATCAAGGAAGGCGCTATCATCGATGATCTCTCTGAAATGTATTTAAACAATCTCAAAAAGCAGTTCGGTGAGGCAGTGGAATTAAGCGATGAATTCCGCTGGGAATGGGTCTCTATCCCGCACTTTTACCATACACCATTTTATGTCTATGCCTATGCTTTTGGCCAGCTGCTGGTATTATCGCTATATGAGCGTTATCAAAAAGAAGGAGATAGTTTTAAGCCCGGTTATATTAAAATACTCGAGGCCGGCGGATCCAGGGCACCGGCGGAGATCCTGTCGGAATCCGGGATCGATGTCTCCAATAAAAAATTCTGGCAGGGAGGATTTGATGTGATTGAACGGATGGTAAAGGAATTGGAAGAATTACAAATAGACTGATCAATCAAAGTCAATCCACATCATAAGCTCATCGATTCAACGTGTTACAATTGTCATCGATTATAAATATTCTCGAACCTATATTTACAAAGTAATTAGTCAATATGAACTTAATTAAAGATTATTTTGAAAATAAGAGAGTTTTTATTTCTTCAATGTTAATTACCTTGCTTGGGGGATTACTTAGAATATTCAGGTTAACCAAAAAATCGCTCTGGATAGATGAATTAGGACAAATATTCGTTTCTTCCAAAGATATTCCAGGAATTATTGAAGCTATCTCTGGTCATCTTAGTCCCCCATTAGATTATTTATTATTACACTTGACTCTGTCAATCGGTGATAGCGAGTTTCTTGTAAGGTTGAATTCGGTCATATTTGGAACTCTAACAATTTATATTTTTTACCAGCTTACACAATTAGCATTTGATACTGAAGTAGCTTTTTTCAGCAGCTTACTTTTAGCTTTTTCACGATTCCATATCCATTTTTCCCAAGAAGCAAGAATGTACAGTTTGTTTTGTTTATTAACAACACTATCTTTCTTCTATCTATGGTTGTATGTAAGCAATGAAAAAGTAAAGTATTTAATACTCCTTTTCGTAACCGATCTAGCCCTCCTTTATACACATTACTTCAGTATATATGTGATCATTACGCATGGATTATACCTATTCTTACAAATCCTACTTGAAAAAAAACCGGGGAATCTCAAGGAAGGTATACGGTATTTATTTCGTCCCTTCTTAGGCTTTCTTATTGTTGGTATCCTATACATTCCCTGGTTGAATGTATTAAAAAAACAGATAGACCGGCGATTTAATAATGTGTCCAATTCCCTGAACTTCTTGAATATGTCAGGTTATGATAGGGTATTCATCCGGGCATCTTGGTCAAATTGGCCTTCATTCAATAATCAACCCAATCTTATAATACAGTTCATAATTGATAAATTCCAGGCAATTTTCAATCTGCCTTGGCCGAAATATTTTTTTACGCCGGCTGAGATTATTTTTCCGATTTTAGGTTTTATTGGACTATTCTATTTCCTCCTTTTTCGAAGTAATAAGAAGCCAACTATATTTATCAGCTTTTGGTTGTTTATTCCGCTTGTGTTTAATTATTTGATTTATATTCACTGGGCAACACGATATTTCATTTTTATCTTACCTGCCTATTTAGTCCTGGTTGCCCTTGGAATTGTAGGACTCAAAGAATGGCTAACGAAAAAATGGAGTCAAAGAGCAGGTTATCTTTGGGTTGACGTGATTTCCACAATTCTGATTATGGTAATACTATCAAGTCTGATTTCTTATTATTACTACAATTCAAATGATGATTGGAGGAATGTTGGAAAATATCTTGAAAAGTATGCAGAGCCCAAAGATAAAATATTAGTTCTTGGTGGAAATTCAGCTAATATAGAATATTATTACCAAGGACCAGCAGAGGTAATCGATGCAGATCATCATTTTCGTGATCCGGACATTGAGAATATGGAGGAATTCTTAGATTTTATAAATATAAAGGAATGCAAATGGATCTTCATATCTCAGCATTCGAATAAACTCTTCGTTAATGTATTCGTTGAATCGTCTAAAAATGTTGAAAAAATAGAACCTATCCGAAAGTTGCTCTCGGAAAGATTTGATTTGGTTGAAAAAGTATATACACTTAGTGGCTACAAGCTAAAGAAAGATGATCTTCCAGGGTTATACCGTTCAATAGACTGTAATCCGCAATAATTGTCTTCCTATCATTAAAAAATAAATACCTGGTCACCAACATCAGGTATTTATCAAATTATTGAAATCCCATCCATATTCCAGCAATATCTTGTTCCAGCTTTACATTTCAGTCTGTCTCCTGCACCTGAAACAATAAATTTCTCAACGAAATTAAAGCCAGCAGATAGATCAGGCTTTCGTTAATAACCTCTCGGAATCTGGTGTTATAGACCGTTCGGATGACTGTTGTACTTACAATCTGAAGCTTGGTTTTGCGGTTGATTTTCATAGACCACCAAATATTACCGCAATTCAGTAATCGGTTGTCAGTATCCAGTCTAGTCTATGAAGTTAGAAGTGGGGAGAAAATATAAACCAGTCACCCTTCGATATGGTCTCGCTCCACTTAACTTAATCAGGATGCCTGGTTCCACATTCGCCGGGCGAATAACTCTTCGATAGAGTTTACCCTGCCTGTCTCGAGCGTAGTCGAGGGGAGTTTAACGAAGGGCTCAGGATGCCTGTCCTGAGTGCAACGTAGTGGAATCGAAGGGCCTGTCCTGAGCTTGCCGAAGGGCTTCGCGAAGCTCTTCAGTTATGCGGGACAACTCGCAAAGTGGATACTGTTCAAAAACTCAAGGAGGAGGTTGTGATGGCTAAACAGCAAGCAAAACGGCAGAGAACTCGAAAGGCAATGATACTCGTTTCGTTTCTATTGTTCCCTATCACCTTGAATTATATCTCTCCTTACATAATCATTGATGGCGCCTCCCTTGGTATCATCAACGGTAGCTTCATTGTCTTTGTGCTGTTGTTTCTTTCTTCTTTGTTTCTTGGTAGGCTGTGGTGCGCATGGCTATGTCCGACAGGGGGTCTTCAAGTGGCTTGCTTCGCCATCAATGCCAAACCTGCCCATGGTGGGAGGTTCGACTGGATCAAATGGGGAATCTGGATTCCTTGGGTAAGCATTATTGTCATCATGGCAATATCAGCCGGTGGATATCAAGCCGTGAACTTTTTCCATTTGACTGACAGCGGAATATCATTAGATCAACCATTTGTCTACCCCAGCTATTATACAGTGGTCGGCATGTTTCTGATACTTTCCCTTACGACTGGTAAGAGAGGAGGCTGCCATTACATCTGTTGGATGGCTCCGTTCATGATAATCGGGAGAAAGACGAGGAATCTTGTCAAATGGCCGGCGCTTCGCTTGGTGGCGGATAAGGACAAATGCAAAGACTGCAAGAGTTGTACGGAGAATTGTCCGATGAGTCTGGATGTGAACGGGAGGGTACAGCGAGGGGAGATGGAAAATAGTGAGTGCATTCTATGTGGAAGCTGCATAGATGTTTGTCCGGAAAGTGCGATAACCTACTCGTTCAGTGCAGGGTAGTGGGCCGTGGTCAGTAATGAAGTAAGACGTTTTACTCATTGGCAGGCCCGCCTAACCAGCGCATGAAGCCGACAATACTATCGAGTCTCGTTTTGAAGAGGCTTCAGGTTTTATGAGTTCAAAATAAAGTATCGTCATACTGCGTCACCCGCATTGCGGCTTATGCGCGGTCCGTTAAATGGCATTTTGCATAAAAAAACCAAATAAAAGGGAGACATAAATAATGGATTTTTTTTATACACCAATGGCTGAATGGTCAAAATATATTTTTTATATTGTACTGACCTTATTGGTTGCGATTGGATTATGGAAAAAACAATTTCATGATGATCCAAAATGGGCAAATTGGATTCATCTGGCTGTATTTATTCATTTTATTGTTGGTGCTTCTTATTCGGGTGTTCGCATGTTAACAACCGATGAAATGAACGATATGCTGATAAGAAGGATATATGCCTGTGAAGCTTGGTTCAATTTTGCTTGTGCAGCATTCTATTTTTTATTTTTAGAATATATAAATCAGACTAAATCAACCAAATCCGTTTAAACTGAATTATGTCTCAAGTTCAACTATGTAGTGATATGCCATTTAACCCACTCTCCATCTGACCCTTCGACTGCGTTTATCCTGAGCGGAACAAAGTGGAATCGAAGGGCCTGTCCTGAGCTTGCCGAAGGGCTTCGTAAAGCTCATCCGTTAGGCTAAACCACAGTTTTTGGAATTTAAGTCTTTACTATGTCAGGTAATACAATGAAGAGAGAGGAAAAGATTTTACCGAGTGGCATTATTAGTATTGCATTCCTGATTTCTCTCGCAGTAGCCAATGCTGTTTGGTTGATCGTAAGTTGGCACGGTGGTGCTTTTATTGCTCTAGCATTCTATTCAGTAATGTCTTTTCTTTGCCTCAGAAGGCGACATTTCCAAGCGGGTGTAATCGCGGGAATTATTGGGTTTGGAATTCATATCTATGAGTTGTTTGTACTTGGCACGAGTGAACTGGTAGGGATTGATCATGTTTTCTTCTATGCGAATCTAATTCTTCCTATTCCTCTCACTATCACAAGTTATTTGGCATCTCGCAAGGGATCTGATGGACAAGAAGAGCAAATCAATTTATAACCCGAGAGGTTACACATAACCCCCGCTCCACCTGACTTTGAATCAGATGAAAGGGTGTTTTTCCTTTATCAGGGAGTCCATCCTGTCCATAGATTCCCCTCGACAGAGGGGTTTCTTTCCACAAATTCCATTCTTTCCATAAGTTCCATTCTAATTGCACCCAAACTGCACCCGAAAATCCACCAACTGGATTGGCGACTCGATTCGATATAATATGACGGTACAAGTTCTTGACCAGGCATCGGTCAGGGCTATTTGTTTCATGCCAATGAATAAATCCTTCTAAGAGCGCTAGATCTCCCGCTAACCAAAAAACCATTGTGCCCATTTTGGATGATCTCAGGGAAAGCACCAACTGAACTGGCTAGTACAATGCATCCAGCTCTCAGAGCTTCGATGAGACTAATTCCAAATGGTTCCTCTCGGTCTTGAATATTGAGAGCGTAACTAAATTTCTCCATTTCATGAGCTAACTCTCGTTGTCCAATCAATCCGTGATAAGTAAGATTTGGAACTGAAACAAGTGCTTTTTCTTCCTCGCCCCACAGCGAGTACCCGCCATATACATGAAGAGAAAATCCCATCTCAAGTTTATTTAAGATATTTAGGATTTTAATTGATGGGTCTAATCCCTTAGAAGGATGACTGGAGTATATTATGCCAAGGGGATCTCGTTGGAAATTATCATCCTCGCGATGATGATAATGATCTTCTTTCACTCCTCTTTGAGCAGTGAATATTTTTTTAGGGTCAAATTCCCACTGGTCCTAAATTCTGTCACGCACAAAATTACTTAAGGCGTAAATATAATCGAATATTTCCAAGTCAATACCATTAGGCGGATCAACTCCGTGGACCATTAATATTTGAAGCCTGGCATGAATTTCGATCTCGCAACACTCACTCAAATCAAGGGCATCGCCACTCGTGCTAGCGATGAATATGTCGGTTTCAATTCGCCCTGTTTGTTCATAGTGAACGTAGCGGACACCTTCAATAGTTTGATTGCTCGGGCAGTTATTAAAAACAGTTACATCATGACCTTGCGCTGCCAAAGCATGTGCTACCCTGATACGTGCAGTGACTCCCCCGCCCACACCATGGTCGTCGAGTGTATGGATGTTATATCTAAGGTGTTGGTCAGGACAATAGATAGCGAACCTGTATCTCATGGCTCTCATTTTCTTAAGTAGTCTGATTTAATAATAAGAGCCAAAACAAAATGTATATAATCTTGGATCATTGATTTTAACCAAAGTTAAAAATATTAATAATTTCTATGGCGGTGGAAGCGGTTCAACTCCTTCGCACTCAATCGCGCCAGAACGCTGAGGTTAATTCCCGTTCCCAGCGAGACAT
>JAUWCZ010000072.1 GCA_030609055.1 Chloroflexota bacterium
AGTCATACCTACAACTACGGCGTGCGTGGTGAGATCATCTGGATCATATAAAAGAGGATCAGAAGTGATTTCACTTTTTTGGGAATCAAATACTCGACCCAAATAAAATCGATCCTTTTGTTTTGTCATCAGATACCTCACAGAATAATACAGAATTGCTTGAAGGCCGGGTTAAGATTATTTCCCAGCGAAAAATTTGTTTGAATGTTAACTGATTTTACCTTAACCAGTGAGGGTTAATTAGGGATCTTATTCCAGGATGGTTCAACAAACTCAAAAGCTAGCATATAATTAGAAAATAAAGCGGTTGTGATCTTACAATTCATTCGGCAGGAGGTACTGATGAGTTATAAATTCACTTACTATGGTCACGGGACTTTTGGGCTGGATATTAAGGGTCACCATTTGGTGATAGATCCCTTTTTCTCTGACAATCCGGCGACAAAAACCAAACCAGAAGATCTTGAACCGGATTACCTGCTGATTACTCATGGGCATGGAGATCATGTAGGAGACGCAGTTGGTATTGCCCAGCGATCCGGTGCAAAAGTGATCGCTAATTTTGAGGTTGCCAACTGGCTGGGTACCAAAGGAGCTGAGACCCATGCCCAGCATATTGGCGGAGGACATGATTATCCCTTTGGTTATGTAAAGTTGACCCAGGCAATCCACGGATCCTCTATGCCAGATGGATCTTATGGTGGTATGCCAGGAGGATTCCTGATCACTACACCTGACAATGAGAAAATCTACATTGCCGGAGATACCGGATTGTTTGCCGGGATGTCTTTGATCGGGGAAGAAGGCATACATCTAGCGGTGCTTCCGATTGGAGACAACTACACCATGGGACCGGATGATGCCCTCCGGGCGGTTAAACTGATCAAACCAAAATATGCAATCCCCGCCCATTACAACACCTTTGATTTAATTGCTCAGGACCCGGCAGCCTGGAAAAAGCGTGTCGAAGGGGAATCCGACACCATCGTCCATGTCCTGCAGCCTGACACCAGCATTGATTTATAAGCGGGATTTCCCATGACACAACCCATCAGCCGCCAGGAATTGGAAAATCAGATGCATCAGGAAGGGCGTCTGCCACCCGGACAATCTTTAACGCAAAAATTTCCTATACTTCATTATGGAAGTATCCCTGTGTTTAATCCGGAAACCTGGAAATTTAGGATTTGGGGAGAGGTGAAGGAAGAACGCAGCTGGACCTGGAAAAAATTTTCCCAGCTTCCAAAAAGTGAGATCCAGTTGGATATCCACTGCGTAACCCGATGGAGTAAATTTGATACAACCTGGAAAGGGGTAGCGTTCAAGACCTTGATCGATGAGGGGTTGATCCAACTCCTACCAGATGCGAAATTTGTGCTCCAGCACTCGGAAGGTGGCTATACAACGAATCTCCCGCTTGAGATAGTTCTGCAGGAAAATTTCCTGATGGCCACTCATTTTGAAGGAGAACCGCTAATACCAGAACATGGTTTCCCTGTCCGGGGAATTGTGGGGCAGATTCCAGGCAGGTCGGATCTCAAAACAACCTATTTCTGGAAGGGGGCAAAGTGGCTGAAGGGGCTTGAAATCCTAACGGAAGATCAGCTGGGTTTCTGGGAGAAAGCCGGGTATCATAACGAAGGGGATATCTGGAAAGAACAACGCCTTCGCTGATTAAAAAATAAATATCGCAACTTAAATAGTAACCTCCCGGTGGCAGTGTCTAGCAGGAGGTTTTCTAATGTTGAGTATGACAATCCACTACCGTATTACTTAGAAGCTACAGGAAGACCGGCTACTTTTTCAGCACTCCTGACGGCGCGTAAAATTGCTTCTTGATAGGCAATTGCCGCGTAAGCTCCAACAATATTAGGATCCATCTCTACTTCCCCGGCAGATAAGGCAAATACCGTGTCCCCATCGAATAATGAAAAAGCCGGTCGGATCGTCCTGGCCAAACCGTTGTGAGCCATTTGAGCAACTTTTGTAATCTGCTCTTTATTCAGCTTGACATTGGTTGCTACTGCACCAATCACTGTATTATCCGCTGCAGAAGCAAAACTCATCACCTTGCGACCCACAAATGATTTCATCACTTTCAGTGTGTCCGCAAAACCCTTCAATCCCCGTGCGCCAGCAATGATTTCTGAAGTTTCCGGGTCAATCACATCCCCAAAAGCGTTCACGGCCACGATCGCAGCCACTTTTCCTCCCCCACCGATATCCACACTCGCGGTGCCGATACCGGACTTCATGGCCATCTTTAAACTGAGAATTTTTCCGACAACCGCCCCGGTTCCTGCACCAACGTTGCCTTCCTCCGGTTGATCCTCAGAAGCATTTAGACAGGCTTGATAGCCCATTTCACCGTCCGGACGTACTTTCGGATCTCCAATATAAAGATCAAATAGATTCGCTGCTGGGACAATAGGAACCCGGCTTGGACCAAAGGTAAAACCCATCCCATTCTCCTCGCAAAAGCGCATCACACCCGCCGCTGCATCCAGCCCATAAGCGGACCCGCCTGTTAATAGGATCGCATTGACTTGATTTACAAGATGTACGGGATGCAGTAAATCTGTCTCCCGCGTTCCCGGGGCTCCTCCCCGCTGATCGATCCCTCCCACTGTGTTGGGAGGACATAGAATAACAGTACAGCCCGTCAATGCCTCCAAATCTTGCGCATGGCCAACCTTAAAACCTGGAATACTTGTCAATCCACCCATGGTAACCTCCTAGACATCTGTACCCTTTCTAACTTACCACCCACTGGCTTGAAACACCGTTCGCAGCAACGTTTCTCTTTCACTTGTGGTCATTGGACGCGCCCGGGCATAATCAACAAACTGAATCGTCAACAGCTCAGTGCTGATGTGCTTCCCATCATAAAATATATGCCGGTCAATAAATGCTGTTGCCGTATTGGGTGGTATCTCATAGATCTGATCAAAAAATAAATTGCCCAATCCGTGATGAATAAACGCGTTTTCTTTGATTTCAAATCCTTGCGGCTGATGAGCCTGACTGCCGCTAACAATTACAGCTCCAGCCTGGGTGAGTTTATCTGCATCACGAATCTGGTCTGGTTGGGCAGTATATGTATAGTATTCAAAATGCTGGAAGGTAGCAATCGGAAGATATCCTTCTTCCCGCAGATTTTTTATCTGTTGTGTCATTTTGTTAAAATCGCAGGCTACTGCTCCCGGCTGATATGGCCCGGCGGTCGCGTATCCACCGCCTTTGGCATTACAACCCAAAAAGGCGATCATATTCCCATTGTGCTCCAGCAAGACAGGCTCCTGCGCTTCTTGACGGTTTGCCCCTCCACCGTAATAGGGCCAGTCCCTTTGCTCGTATAACTCTAACGTGTAATACATCGCTTCAGGTCCATAATCTCCAAAATGGTCTCCCGTCAGTTCTACAACGTCGGTTCCAATTGTTTCCAGTAGCTGGATATACCGGGGATCGCTGCAGAAGCGGAGTCCCTTCTGAACGGGATTTGGATATGGACATCCGACCGCAAAAGGAACTTCATTGCTGATATGAGTAATATCCGCATTCTTTAACCAAGCTTTTATATCCTGAGCTGGATAGTTGATACCTTCCGCTTCCATCGTCCAGGCAGTTGCCCTCACCAGGGCAGTAACACCGGTCATGATTACCGTAGTCAGTTTTTGAGGATCATAGTTTCTCGGAAATTCATGGATTGTATCCAAAACTGAACCGCTTTTGGAAATCGGTATTGAAAGGGCGTATTCCTCCGGTTTAAAATCTTTCTGCAGGGGTGAAATCCCATCCAACTTAATCACCTTCCAATCTGGAGACAACGCTTCGAATGGGAGAATCGCCAGGGATGGTTGATTACGCCAGGCAGTATCTGCAATCTTATTCTCGGGGATTACTTCTACTGCCCCCACTGCGGACTCTCCCCAATAGACTGATAAAATAGCCGCTACTTCCTGGGTCATCAACAGCGGATGACTGCCCGAAACTGGATTCCTATCACCCTCCCAGGCTGCTTTAAGATCTACTAATGAGATACCATCCGGCACAGTCGGAAATGGCGCTGCCAGGACATAAATCCAGTGAGTTATGAGATTCTCATCCCCTATCGTAATCACTTCTGTGGCACCTTCTAGCTGATCAGCTTGCGGGAAAGAGGAATTAAAAATCAGCCCGGATCGGAACAGCTCGGGGAGAGCCGGGTTGATCCAAAGCAGATCGGGGTCCTGTGTGGGTGTGGCTGTCGAAGGGGTAAAAAAAGTTGCTGTGGGAAGTTGTTCACCAGGAGGAGGTACATAGGGAGTTACAGTTTGGGATCGGGGTGACCAGGGAAATCCAGTCCTGCTAAGAGAAATCGTGCTCAATATAACGACTAATACAATCACAACAATCAATGGTATCCAGCGAGAGGATTTTTTCATATTTCAACAGCTTTATCGTTCTGGTGTCAGAATGAAAGGATACCAATCCCCATTCTTTTAGTTCATCCTCCAACAAAGAGAGGATATCTATACCCTATTAGTTTAATAAGATTCAGAACAATCTCCCCCGTTCGGTTAATATTACTTTCAATTTCTCAATCTTCTCCAGCGCGCTAGTTTCTAATTGGTTTAATTCTGAGAGCAGCCTTTTTTTCACCGCCACATCTTTCAGGGATAGGAGGTTGACCCTGACGTTATATCCAGCGCAGGTGATTGCAACATAGGCCAGGTTAGCGCCTGCCCCGGCATCAGTGATGGCATTTTTATTACCCAATTCTGCCGTTTTTAGGGCAAGATCTGAGACCTGCAGGGCTTTTCTTGCCACGCCAAGGGGAACCTCCGCCGCTTTCAGCGTTGCAGTCTGAATTAATTGTTCACGATCTGGGTCTGATTTTGGTTTTTTATAGGCATCCATCACATGAATAAATGCCTCTGCGTCCGTCGCTACTGCCAGAGTAAGGTCCTCCCTGAGATCTTCAGCATCATTAAGAATATTCTGCATCTGCTTTTCAACTTTTTCATACCCCTTCTTCCCGATGGTTAAACGGGCAACCATTGAAACTAGACCCGCAGCCATCGCGCCTGTATACGCTGACGCTGATCCTCCTCCCGGAGTCGGGGTTCCTGCAGCTAGTGATTCCAGGAAATCGGGATCTTCCCCCTGGCCAACCACAGATGAAATTTTCTGTTCCAGTATTTGATCCGGAGAGAATAAATCCATCTGAGTAAACCAGACGGCTGTATCAATCATCGCTTCCTGAGGGATTAACCCGACTAATTCGCTGTTATGAATCTCCACCCCGTAGTGTTCCGCTTCCCCGCGGATGGTTTCTACCACCCGGGACAAGGGAGTTTCCCGGAAATTAGTTAGGTTCATCGAAACTTGTGCCCTCCCATCGACCGTCATACCTAATGCCTTTACATAAGGGAGTCCGCCCGATGATTGCCTGACAGTTCGGGCAATCTTGCTGGCGATTTCCTCATCATCTGTCGTTAGATTTACGTTAAAAGCGATCAGGAATTCGCGGGCGCCAATCACTGTAGCGCCAGCTGACCCAAGCTCTGCCGGACCACAATCCGGGTTCCGGTCAGGAACCGTGCCAATTTCTACTTTCAGCCCCTCATATTCACCTTTTCTTACGATCTCCAATCTTTTCCTCTCCGGTATCAGGGCTGCTTCTTCGTAAAAAAATACCGGGATCTTCAACTTTTCGCCCACACGTTCACCTAAACGGTGAGCCATTTCCACACACTCTGCCATGGTGATATCAGAAATCGGTACAAAAGGCACTACATCTGTTGCTCCAATTCTGGGATGTTCCCCCATGTGGTTTTCCATATCAATTAACTCGGATGCTTTCTTAATCATCCTGAATGCGGCTTCTTCAACTGCTTGTGGATGCCCAACAAATGTGATCACACTGCGATTGTGATCTGCATCTGAATGGATATCCATCACATAAACTCCCTCGACACTGGATATCGTATCCCGGATTGCTTTCAACACCTCTGGCCGTCGACCATCAGAAAAGTTTGGCACACACTCAACAAGGGGGGAATTCATAAACTATACCTCTTAACCATTAAGTCAGACTATTATTCCTTGCTAGATTATACCGAATATTAATTCCACAGTTATTAAACAAGTCTAAGTCAGAGTGGTAGCAGCAATTTGACACCGTCAGGGTTTTCATATAAACTGGTGACGAGTTTGATCAAAAGATAAGGGAATAATCTACCAGGCTAAATTACAAACCTATGAAACTTGTCCGCCTTAATGATCGGCACCTATTGGCCCGATATTTTCGCCAGGATATCTTTCTCCACATGTACAACTTAGGAGACTTGGATAATTTTTATTGGCCTAGGACCGCATATTTTGGATTCCAAACCGAGAAAGCGGTGGATAAGGTTTCTCTTTTATACCGCTCAGAAGCATTGCCTATCCTGCTGGCTCTTTCTAGTGGAGCATTTGACAAGGATTATGTAAACCAACTTATTCAGTTCCTGCCAGCCCAATTTTACGCCCATCTCAGTCCTGGATTAGAAAAGGTATTCTCAGAATCATATACAATCACGGACCATGGTGGTCATTATAAGATGGGTCTCACGGATTATTCCCGAATCGAAAACAATACTGTTGAAAATACGCACCCACTAACTGAAAATGACTTGGAAGAAATCAAAGACCTATATCAAATAAGCTATCCGGGCAACTCCTTTGATCCGCGCATGTTGTCCACCGGGCAGTATTTCGGATACCGAAAAAGCGGCAAGCTTCTAAGTATTGGAGGTGTCCATGTGTATTCTACTGTATACCGGGTAGCTGCTCTTGGCAACATTACAACCCATCCTGAATACCGAAGTCAGGGGCTAGGGAGAGCAGTAACAACAAAACTTTGTCACTCTCTCAGGGAAAAAGTTGACGTTATTGGACTCAATGTTAAACAGGATAATGTGGCAGCTTTAAGCCTTTATTATTCCCTGGGATTCAGAATTTTAGCTGAATATGGGGAATTTACACTGAAAAAACGGCTTTAAACTTCAAAAATCCCCTAAAAATAGGGTAAAATACAGAACTTTTTAAGGTTTAGGGGTTACAATAAGAAGAGAAGAACGATCATCCAACTCCTCAACACAATGGAATCTGAATCGTATTCTGTTCAGAGAAAAAGCTGCAATACCTATTAACCCGAGGTAAAATCACCTCACCAAGAAATTCTGTTGGGCGGTTTGACAGAAAGTCACGGACAAAGGAGATATTATGGCATACAGTCACAAAAACCAAAAAGGTGTAACCTATTACTTGCACGGAAGGAAACGTATATTAAAAAGTGGAAAAACATCAACCCTTTACTTTTTTGCCAAAGAAGTAAAAGAAGACGCTCTTGACAGCGTTCCAGCAGGGTATATGGTTTCTGAAACCAAAAACGGATTACCCGTTCTGAAAAAAGCATAAATTAGGAAGAGCAACGAAGCTGGATCATTAAGATTCCGAATTAACTAAAAACCTTGTCAGTTATCTGCGAAGAAAGTAACCGCCCAACAACGGTAATCTGTTCTTTCCCGCCAATGATGTTGCTGACAAGGTTTTGCTTTTAAGTAGGCGTTAGTAATATTATTCCCCTAAAGTTAAATAGATCTTTATATCTTCAAAAGTTGCCGGCCCAATCCCGGCAACTTTTTGGATCTCCTCTATCTTAGTAAACAGATGTTCTTCCCGGAAAGCAATTATCTTTTCTGCTGTAGCTGGTCCAATGCCTGGCAAAGTCACCAGTATTTCCAGTGATGCCTGGTTAATATTTATGAGAGGAATCATTTCCCCGGAAGATGACATACCATATGTTTCCGCGGTTTCGTTGGAATTCGAATTGGCACCAGGGTCTTGGTATGGAACATAGATATGGCTGCCGTCTTCCAGTAATGCGGCCAGGTTGATTGACCCCGGTCGGGCATTCTCTGTAAATCCCCCTGCCGCCGCCACAACATTCTCAACCCGACTGTAAACCGGCAAAGAATATACACCGGGAAAATAAACCGCTCCATCCACATTAACAACCACCGGGGCTGGTGTAGGCGGAGGGCGCAGCAAAATTGCCGTTCCGGATTTTGGTTTACAGACCAGCAAAATCAGCCCGGCAGATACCATGCCGAATAGAACCCCGATAAAAAGATCCCACCATTTATTAAACATGTTGACGATTGGTAATCCTGGTTATTTCCCCACTTCCAGACTTAACCCGAGACGCTGTTCATCCGGGTCTAGGTGGATTATCTCCACAGAAACTTTTTGATTCTCCTCCAGCACGTCCCAGGGAGATATATTATCTCCGTTATCCCCCAATTCGGAAACGTGGATCAAGCCATCTACGCCGTCCTCTAAACGGACAAAAGCCCCGTAAGAAACAATATTCTTGACAACAGCCTCCACAATCTGTCCTTGGTGATAACGTTCCGTAATTGTCTCCCAAGGATTAGGACACATTTTTTTCAGGCTCAGAGCGACTTTGTTTTCATTCCGATCAATATTTAATACAAAGACTTCAAGCTCATCACCCAAAGCAACTACATCAGAGGGATGGTCCACTCTTCCCCAAGAAAGCTCAGAGATATGAATTAATCCTTCCATACCTCCTAAATCCACAAAGGCACCAAAATCGGTAAGCGTCGTTACCACACCGGGAATGCAGGTTCCTTCCTCCAGTGTGTCCAGTAATTTAATTCTAGTGCCCGCTTCTGCTTGTGCTGCCCGCTCAGACAAGACCACCCGGCAGCGATCCTTATCGTATTCAATAACTTTCAGGGATACTACCTGCTGCAGATATTCCTTCTTTTTATGCCCTGCCAGCAGATGAGAACAAGGTACAAATCCATTGATTTTTTCCCCCTGAACAAGTAATCCGCCCTGATTACATCCGACAACCTTCAGGTTGATTATTTCATCTTTTTGATACAACCTGTTAATCTGGTTCCAATCATTTTCAGGCTGGCTCAAACTAATCAGAGTCAGGTTGTAAGTATCAGGGGATGGTTGGGATTCTTCCTGCAAATCTGTCCCCTCAATTTTCTCTTCCCCGTCAGATAAAGCAGCTTCCCACCATGAATCTCCCAATTGGGGAGGTTCACCTTGCAATTTCTGAGACTGATCCTTTTGAACCATTAATGATCCTCATCACTGATATTAGCAAGCAAAATTCATTGTAACATTTTTTTTTCATTTCCTGAAGAAGATTTTTTTCCTTCTTCCCGGACTTGTTTCTCCATTTCCAGAATCGTTTTTGCTACAACCTCAATAGCGACTTTTTGCTTGCGGTAGAGATTTGCTTCAGACATGGCCAGCCGTTTGGCCACATCCCTCACTTTTTGTCCTTTCAGGAATTTCATTTCCAAAATATTGAACAAAACCCAATCCAATGTAAAACGCCTGGTTCCTTCCGGGCGGATTTTATCGATTGCCTCTCTCAAAATTGATCTAACAGCTCTGACAGAAATCCCTTCATGTTCCTCAAGGGCGTTTTGCACAATTTCTAGCTGCAACAAGGGGCTCTCTGAGAGATCCGGTCCTCCCCAATAGTCCGAAAGTGCATCGCGGACCCATTCAGTCAGTGTGCCCTCATCCAAAATAATATCATTGGTCGCTGCAGTCAGGACGCTGGTTCCATCATATCGGGCAGCAGCCCTTAACTGCTGGATCCTGTTCATCTGAGGAGTTAAATCTTCGATAGAAACAAATACTTGCTGCTGGAAATTTCTATCTTCCAACGCTTGATAAGTACGCTGGATTAATATCTGAAACGCTTCTTCCTGGTCCCCATGGAAATCCTCCTCAGGTATCTCTACACCCACCAATCCCAGCATAACTTCTGGTTCAGACTCAGTAAACAATGGGATAATCCAGAACTCTCCCCAGGAAAATAATTCAAATTCACCAACCCGGTCTTCCGTGGTGGCGACTTCCAGTATTGTTTGAGATAGTTCCTCCT
This sequence comes from Chloroflexota bacterium, assembly GCA_030609055.1. Lineage (GTDB taxonomy): Bacteria > Chloroflexota > Anaerolineae > Anaerolineales > UBA11858 > B10-G9. The sequence goes on from JAUWCZ010000072.1 coordinate 9,968, forward strand.
CATCAAAATCAACCTGGCCACCCACAGAAACCAGGAAATCCATCCCGCTTATATTAAATGAAGCTGCAAATGACCGTTGGACTTGAAGGCGATCGCAAATTGCTGCCAGGACTGATTCCAGAAACTGCTTTAAATCCTCAGTTGTAAATAATCTTTCTTCCAGATTCTGAAGTAGAGTCAGATTGCTCTTTCCCCCACCAAATAGAAACCAGCGTTCCCAAATTGGTGCAAACATGGTGATCATATACTGCATAAGTAGAAATGTGCCGGTCATAACTACGGGCGCAAAAAAAGCCACCGGTTCTCCAGCTCTCCGGGTCAGGGTAGTAAATGCCAGTACTGTGCTGGCTGACACAGGTCCTCGCATTACCCATTTAATCAACCTGCGCTTAACAACCCGATCAGGCCAAGGGACTCCAAAAAAAGCAACTGCGTAAGCCATAATGATAATCAAACCAGAGACCACAATATTGCTCAAAAGCGCAGTAATCCAGAAAACATAAGGATGAAGCGATGCAAAAGTAGAACCAAACAAGAGGTAGGGAAAAGAACCCAGGACGGGTGCCAATGCACCAACTATCAGATATCCCATTCGCCTACGGCCAGAACGGGTTCTTGTTCGATGGTAAGCACGTTGAAAATTAATCCAAGCCCAGATCATGCTGAGGATATAAAAAGCAGAAAACGCCCAGGTAAGATCTGTGCGTTCCAGATGCGGGGCGACTACATTCTCTGTAACTAGAGGACCCACCAGAATTGAAAATGGAATCGTAAATAAAAATACACCTGAGATGACAAACGTCGCTTTGACAAGCTTTGTCCGCCGTCCTCGGGATGGGCGCCCGGTTGTAGCCAATACTGCGTCTGAGAGAAGCGCATAGGCTGCCGGCAGGAAGATAATCCCTATCCATTGGAATTGATACCAGCGCTCGATCCAGTGGGGAGAACTTACAACACCTGCTACAGATTCCCCCACAAAAACAACCACTACACATGCCATGATAAATGCGAAGGATCGAGCGACTTTGTCTTTTAAATTGAAAGTTAAAGCATAGAGAAGTAAAGAAAATGCGGTGATTGAGATACCAGCTGCAATTAGCTGGTTAAGTGTCTGAACAAAACCCAGAAAGTTCATATATAAGAAGAAAAGAAAATCGCGATCTCTTGATCACGGTAATACTGATCATTGTAGCCAGAAAATTCAAAGCCCATCTTGTATGCAAACTGAATGGCAGGGTAGTTCTTGGGCTGCATTTCCATGGTCAAACGATGGATACCCTTTTTCCCACACCAATCCTGAGCAGCCAGGACCAGCGCACTACCAATCCCATTTCGTCTGTAAATCCTGTCAACAACCAGGTCTTCAACCCAGGCACTCGCCGGAGCGAGTCCCAATCTAACACTGACATAACCCCGAACTACTTCGTTTTCTTCTGCCAGTAATAGAAGGTCTCGTTTGGTCCAATCATCTACCATTTTGCGTGGAATCCGGGGGTAATTGACATGGACTTCCCGGGGCAGACGGACTTCCCGAAAAGAGACCTGGGTTTGAGTATCTGTAAGATCTAGCGTCATCTGCCAGACATGTCCAGTAGCAAAATTATGATCTAAAGAAATCATCTTCGGGATGTCAGTAGAAATTGCGGGACGGATATCAATTTCAGTCATAGATCCCTCCAGGGCTATTCACTGGGAGATTCCACATATAAGTAGACAGAACATGGATCCCGTTGAATACCTTGATTGTCAATTACAACTAGTCGTAAATAATAATTACCTGGGTCTAATTGAGTGGTATCCCAAAATCCAAGCATTTCCTCT
>JAUWCZ010000079.1 GCA_030609055.1 Chloroflexota bacterium
ATTTTTGTTGTACCTACATCAATGCCTACAATGATCGGCGCATCCTGCGAACTCATAATTCCATCCTGAAATAAGGTGCATCCAGAAACTCAACATTAATTATTGCGGGGGTTATTCTTTTCCCCTCCAGATACTCAACCAATGATTGGTAAAGAATCATTTTTTGGGCAGCATCATCATCATTAAAACCAAAATATACAACCCAGCCTCTCGGGTCACTCCACCCCAAACCGTGGGCGGGGTCATATATCATATCCACATTCTCAGGTAAATAATTCGCCAGGACATTTACTGTTCTGACAATCCTCGGATCTACAAATCGGTTATCAACAGTTGGCGGTAACATGGCTGATTTCACCTGGATCACATCCAATCCTTCATCATGGGGTTCAAAAGCCACTCCGTTATCATCAACCCACCTAACATGTCCGTCCCAATTCCAGGCTAAAACAGGATAACGTTCTTCCAGTGAAATACTCACAGTTGCTGGCCAGGCTACCGTTACTTCTACCTCGGATAAACCGGGGTAAGTAAGCTGCAGATCTTGCTTGATTCGCTCAGGATTTATGAAGAAAATGGATGATCCTGTGATATTTATTGCTTGAGATATATCTCCCTCTGTAAATCGTTTCAGTCCCTGAACCTGTATCCCGTTTACATGGAATCTCCCAGCATTTGTAATCAATATCAAACCCAATAGCAGACTTACCACTAATGGACCTGATAATAACCTCCATTTATTATTAACTCTGGGCACAGCGGGAAATCGAATTTCCGCTCCAGGTGAGGACAATGCGACATCATACCGCCGGCGTGGCGCAGGTCGGTTTTCCATGACAACCGCATTTGCGCCGAACTTACTCCGGGAGAGAACAGGCGGCATCCTCCGCGTGTTTACATTGGATGATTGGTGAAGCGTGCCTTGATTACTCGCTAGCCGGGAAGACTGTCGCCTCTTTCCTCTCTGTTCTACTCTGGTCCGTTGAGCTCTTCTCATTTTGCAGCCTTATGCCTTAAACTCATACTTTCTCTGTAATTGGTCTTTCTCCTGTTTTCTTTCCAGTGCCAGAAGAATCAATTCATCTATCAAATCAGCATAAGTCAATCCGCTTGCTTCCCATAATTTTGGATACATACTAATGGGAGTAAATCCCGGTATAGTATTGAGTTCATTTAAATAGATTTGCCCGCTGTCCTTGTCAAGTAAAAAATCAACCCGGGCCATCCCGGCACAATCAATTGCCTGGTATGCCTTCAGGGCATAATCCTGGAACTGCTTTACCTGATCTTCATCGAGGGCTGCAGGGATGATTAATTCTGAACTGTCATCGTGATACTTGGCTTCATAAGAATAAAATTCCGCAGTTGGCCGGATTTCTCCAGGTATAGATACTCTTGGGGATTGATTTCCCAGCACACTCAATTCTATTTCTCTGGCGTTTATTCCTTGTTCAACCAATATCCGCCGATCATACCGGGCAGCATCCTGGATACCGACAGCAACCTCCTCAATATCATGACATTTAGTTACGCCAACAGATGATCCCATATTGGCAGGTTTTACAAACAGGGGATACTCAGCAAATTCAGCTACCCGAGTGAGAACCTCATTCATGTTTGCCAACTCGGACTGGCGTACCAGAAAAGATGGTACGACCGGGATACCATTGGCTTTCATTACATCCTTAAACAAAGCCTTATCCATTCCTACTGAGGAACCAAGCACACCTGCACCAACATAAGCATTATCAGATAATTCTAGTAACCCCTGCAATGTGCCATCTTCGCCGAATGTGCCATGCAAAACAGGGAAAACCACATCCAATTCTGCAAATACTTTGAGTATTTCACCCTGTTCTGATGGTGCGATAGTAAATAATTCAGATCGAGTGGGGAGAGGCAGCATGACAGCCGGTGATAGATCTTCACTTTGTTTCGCGCTGAGAGTCTCAAGTGTATTCTCGCCCACCAGCCAATCACCATTAATTGTGATACCAATCTGAGTGATGTGATATTTTTGAGGATCTAGGGTATTCAGGATAGACCGCGCGGATACCAGAGAAATTTCATGCTCCCCGGACCGACCTCCAAAAATAACACCTAAACGGATTGGTTTGTCCATGATTATCCTTGCTCCCAATCTCCTACAAACTGGATTTCTAATTCCAGTTCTATCCCAAATTGATTCTTCACCTGTTCTTGCGCCAGTTTAATCAAAGCAGCAATATCCTCTGCCGTCGCATTGCCATGGTTGAGGAAAAAGTTGCCGTGAACCAGACTAATTTCCGCTTCCCCTACTCTGGTTCCCTTTAAACTGGCTTGTTCGATTAACCTTCCGGCATAATCACCAGGAGGATTTTTAAACATACTGCCCAGACTTGCTCCCTGCGGTTGGGAACCTTGGCGTTTCTCAGAGATGGCAGAGATTCGCCCTTTCACCTCTTTGGGCGTACTTTTATACAGTTGAAAGGTCGCATTCAGGACCACAGCAGGATGGTCACCTGTTTTTATTGAGCTGGTCCGGTAACCATATGCCATTTGATCCACCGACCATTTCGACCGCTGAATTCTGTCTCCTACTGGATGCAAGATTTCTGCCACAACCAAAGTCTCAGCCACATTTGAACCAAAGGCACCAGCATTGTTTACGACCGCCCCTCCTACAGTGCCTGGGATGCCAGCTGACCATTCCAAGCCAGACCATCCTTTTGACCCGGCTCGCCGGGCTAATTTTCCAAAGCTGGCTCCAGATTCAGCCCATAATCTGGGTGATTCAGAGTTCTCATCAATGAACTTAACTTCTTTTGCTTTATTAATAATCACCACTTCCCGCATCCCAGCGTCACTGATCAAGGTGTTAGACCCTGCTCCCAGCACTAAAAAGGGAATATCCTGTTCCCAAATAAATCGGACCCAGTCTGCCAATTCCTTCCCATCATTTGCAATAACTAAATAATCAGCCGGTCCCCCAACCTGCATAACAGAGTAACGTCCCATCATTTCATCCTTCTTTAATTTTGGGCCAAAGAAGGCTTTCAGTGTTTCTACCTGAGATGTTGTAACTGCCGGTTGTTTCATTGATCTTTCCTTAAAGATCTTTAATGCGGTCAACAACCTTATGAACAACTTGGGAAGTTAGTTCTTCCCCTTTTTTGGGCAGTCTATTTAATTCAGCTTGCAGCTTAGCATTCTCCCGGACAATCCACTCCATTTTCTTGGTGGGATTAAACGCTATTTTAAATTTTTGGTCTCTCTCATTCTGAAGGATATTTGCACTCATGGTTATTCTCCTCTCCCAGAAAATGCCATTAGTGGGATAAAGCCTTTTCCAATTGATCGTTGATTTCTATCGCATCCCCGGCGGATAATACCAGCACCAGATCTCCTGCTTCCAATACATTCATTAGATAATCAAATACACCCTCCCGCTCCGGAACAAAAATTACCTCCGGATGATTGATTCCTTCTACTATGTCAGGCATGGAAAAATTTTCAGGTTTCTCTTCTCGAGCGGCGTACACATCCAAAACAATCACCCTATCGGCCCCTGAAAATGCTTCCTTAAAAGCTGACTCAAGGGTTTGAATTCTGGTATAAGTATGCGGCTGCCAGACAACCCAGATTCGTCGATCCGGGTAAGTGGATCTGGCCGCAGATATAGTGGCATTGATCTCAGTCGGGTGATGGGCATAATCGTCAATAATCAGTATTCCCTGGTATTCTCCCCGGATGTCAAATCTCCTTTCACTTCCCTGAAAATCAGATAATACCCGGGAGACTTCTACACGGGGTAATCCCATCTGGTCTGCCACAGCAAAGGCTGCCAAGGCGTTTAATACATTATGTTTACCGGGAATTTGAAGAGATATTTCTACGGGATCGCAATCCTGATCAATATTTGTCACAACTTCAAACTTAATCCCGGCATTTATATTGATTTGTAAATTCCGCGCAAGATAGTCTCTTCCAGGTGCCTGAAATCCATAGACCACCAGTTGCTGACCTGGTTTAATTTCATCTTTCATCTGCATAGCACCTGAATCTTCGGCACAGAGGAATAAGGTTCCATCAGGCTTTAATCGATTTACAAACTCACGAAATGCATCTTGAAAAGATTCCGCTGTCGGAAACATGTCTGGATGGTCATGCTCGATATTGGTGATTACAGCCCTTATGGGCGATAAACCCAGAAACATGTAATCATATTCATCCGCTTCGATCACAAAATCAAACCCTTCGCCAGACCGAGCATTTGTGTTTAAGTTGGCAACCACACCGCCAACAATAAAGGATGGTTCCCTGTCCAGCTTAGAGAGGATCCAGGCGATCATTGACGTGGTGGTTGTTTTTCCATGGCTTCCAGCGATTGCTGTAACCTCTTTCCCTTCCATTAAACGACCCAGGAATTCAGCCCTCCTTAAAACCGGGACTTGCGCTACCAGGGCTGCCTGGATCTCTTCGTTTTGATCTGGAACCGCAGAGGATCTGACTACTATATCCGCTCCGTCGATATTCTCAGCCTGATGCCCTAGATAGATCGTACCGCCTGCCATTTCAACCGCTTCAGCCAGAGAGGAGGGCGTGAGATCAGAACCGCTCACCTTATACCCTTGTTCTAGCAAGACTTTAGCAATTGCAGACAAACCTGTACCTCCAATACCAATGAAATGAATATGCTTCATCAGATGAACACCACCAACACAAACATAAATGCCACAACGACCGCAAAAAATAGACCGATTTGATTACTGGCAAAAACCGGCGGGAAATATCTTAGTGCGGCAAGAGCCGCATCTCCCATGGGATTGCCCAGTTGAGGCGGCAGAATTTCAGGAGCAAAGGGATAATGTGCGGCAGCCATATACCACCAGAGTGTTCCGACAATAAAAAAACCGCTGCCAAGGCCTAAGATTGCACCCAGCAAAACATCCTGGATTTTTTCCCGGCGTGCTTTTTCCCGCAGGGCTGCTAAACGTGGTGTCTGGTACCCAAAAAAAGCTAGAATACCTACAATTGATGCCCTGGTCCAAAATTGAACCCTCAGTTCATCCTGAATCGGAACAGGCAAGGTATCAAAACCCGCACTGGGATTGAGGTTTTCGACCTGGTTTAATATCACCTCAAAAGGAATAACAAAAGGTGTGAATGTTTCCAAAACATAAATCATGAACAGCGCCAGTATAATACTGAATATCACCAGCAGTTCTTTTGCCCATCCTCGCATGGCTCCAATTAATCCGAAGAGAATAATAAACATCCAGAATGCAAACAGGATTGATATCATAAGAATTTACCTACCTTTGCATTCGTTGCCAGGGATAAGAGCTGTTGGGCAATCGTTTCAGCCGCTTTTGGTTGTGCCAACGCTTTCATTGCAGATCTCATCGATGTTAATCGCTCCGGATCCCCGATAATGGTTTGGATAGCTGGTAGGAGCTGTTCGGGCAAATCCTCATCTGCAATGATTAACGCAGCGCCTCGGTCTGCTAAATATTTGGCATTGGTTTTCTGGTACCGCCAAGCATGCGGATAAGGAACAAGGACCGCCGGCAGTTCAAAAAGCGGATACTCCCCAAGGATTGAAGCACCACTGCGGGAGACAACCAGATCGGCACACCGGAGGGCAGCACCCATTTCCTCATGGAGGAAAGGGAACATCCGGTATCTGTCTTTTTGCTGTGCGAATAACCTTTCCTGATTGATTTGCATTTCATCCCAATCCAATTGTCCAGTAATATGGATCACCTGTATCTCAAGGAGCAATTCTGACAAAATTCTGCTGACTACTCGATTGATGGACCGGGCTCCTTTGCTTCCTCCAAAGACCAGTAAAACCGGTATATCAGGTTGTAGATTCAAGGCTTCCAAAGCTGTCTTTCGAGTCCAATTTTGTATGTTTGACCTGACTGGATAACCTGATACCGTGACTGGTTTCCCGGGAGGAACGTACAGCCTTGTCTGTTCCATAGAGACAGCAATTCGGGCAGCCAAGTTTGAAATAGTCCTAATTGCCAATCCGGGTTCAATGTCCGGAATGAATACTAAACTTGGAACGGATCGACCTGCAAAAGCTGCCGGGACTGCCAGGTAACCCCCCGTAAAGAATAAAACATCTGGCCGGAATTCTCGGATAATCTTTCCTGCTTTGAGATAACCTTTCAGTAACTGCGCCAAGTTTCCAGGCAGGTTTAACATACCTACGCCGTGTAGACCAGCTGCGGGTATGGTTTTGAACTCAATATTCTGTCGGGTCAGGATTTCAATTTCCATTCCGTTTTCACCACCTACCCAAAGCAACTCACCATCTGATTTCCAGGATGGTTTATGCTCGTTTAGTGCCTGGAGGACGGCCAAAGCCGGGTACACTCCCCCGCCTGTCCCGCCCGCGCAAATCAACAACCGCACCTAAAGACCTCCGTTCCTGTTTTCTTTGTTCCAGTTCAGCCCTACGCCCTACACCTAGAATGATGCCCACAGCTGACATAGTAACTACCAGATTAGAACCTCCCTGACTAACAAAGGGGAGAGGATTACCTGCCACAGGTAACAATCCGATAATCACAGCAATATTCACGTATGCTTCAAAAACAATCCAAAATACCAACCCGGCCGCCAGGAGTGATCCTAAACCATCCAGGGCTTTTTTGGCTATCATCATCCCCCGCCAAAGCAGTAAACTGTACAATAGGACCAGTACTGATGATCCCGCGAAACCCAATTCCTCTCCCACCACGGCAAAGATACTGTCCGTATGTGGTACAGGCAGCAAGACCAGTTTAGCTACACCTCTGCCCAATCCTACACCAAACCATCCACCATCAATGAAGGCTGTGAATGATTTGGTGATTTGCTCTGAGCCTATTGCGTTTATGTCCCTGATACCAATCCAGAAGTCAATAATTCGCTGGTAGACTTCCGGTTTACGAAGAGCGACAATGCCGGATCCCAACGCTCCAGAGATAACCAGCAATAAAAATATCTGTATCAATGATCCGCCAGCCATGTAAAATAGGAGCAATCCGAGTGTGAATATAGTCACCGCAGCGCTTACATCGGTCTGAATGGCGATTAACCCCCCCACAAGCCCCAAAATCAGAGCTAGCGGGACCAAACCAAAGCCGATCTGATTTATCATTTCTCCTTTTGAGTTCAACCAAACTGCCAGGTAGATGACAATCACAATTTTTGCTAACTCTGAGGGTTGAACTGATTTCCCGCCAAATAAAGAACGGGCGCTGCCTTCTCCTATTATCAACACAGCCAGTAACAATCCAACAGTCACAAGAATGGCTATGATGGCAAAGTGATTACGGTCCCAGCGATGATAGTCCATAAAATATAAGAAAATAGCCGAGGTTATCCCAATTCCCAGCCAGATTAACTGTCTCAGGAAAAAGGAATTTACATCCTTAAAGGCATGCCAGGATACATCCCAGGAAGCGGAATACAGCATTAACAGTCCAAAAACCAGCAATGCGGTTACGGTTCCCAAAAACGGGATATCAATGGCTAAATCCATTCTTGATGGATTATTTTTCAACTCAACTCTTGAACCCATTTTTTGTACCAATCTCCTCTTTCCGCAAAATCGGCAAATTCATCAAAACTGGTACCTCCAGGTGACAATAAAACTACATCCCCAGCTTTTACATTATCAGCAGCGATTATGACTGCTTCCCTTAAGCTGGAACATTTATCAGAGGGTACCGCTACAAGACCCGAATTAATCTCTTTTTGGAGCGCTTTCTCAATCAGATCAGCCGCCTCACCAAATAAAATTAGATACCTGACACGCCCCAGGACCAGCCGGGCAAAATCATCCCAGGGTAAATCCTTATCCCGCCCTCCAGCCAGAAGGACTAGTGGTTCTTGAAAGGAATTGATCGCTGCAATCGACCGTTCCGGTGCCGTGGCGATGGAATCGTTATACCAATCTGTACCCTTCCAGGTTCGGATATGTTCGAGGCGATGTTCCACACCAGAAAAGGCTTCGACACCATTTTTCATTGCGTCAGGCGGGATCTTTGCTGCGTAGGCTACTGCACATGCTGCCAGAGAATTCATCACATTATGCATTCCCCGTAAGCGAATACTGCTGATTGGGAATATTTCGTTGGAGGAGGATCCATCCCAATAGGCAACCTGATCATCTTTGATATATGTACCGATCAATCCTTTTTCTGGCAGGGATCGCCCAAAGCTAATAATCCTACCTCGAACTTTTTTCCGCAAACTCCAGGAACCTTCATCATCCCGATTCAACACTGCAATATCTGAACTGGATTGAAAGTCTAGTATGCGTGCTTTTGCCTGTGTATACTCTTCCATCGTTCCGTGGCGGTCAAGATGATTCGGTGTAATGTTCAAAATACAGGCTATTTCAGGAGAAGAAGTCATCAATTCCAATTGGAAACTTGACAATTCAAGCACAGCCAGATCGTCGGCATTAATTTGATCTACAACAGTAATCAAAGGATTACCGATATTACCGCCAACCCAGGTGTGTTCTTTGCCAAAGGCATCTTCCGACATTTTTCCCACCAATAAAGTGGCGGTTGTTTTTCCAGCCGATCCAGTGATGCCGATCACAGGACAGGGTACTGTCTCCATAAATACTTGGGAATCATTGGTCAAAGGGATGCCACGTTGGATCGCACCCTGTACCAGCGGGATTGTTAGCGGAACCCCACCTGATACTGATAGGGCATCTGCATTGTCCAGGAGCTCAATTGGATGCCCTCCGAGCACCCAATTCACATTCTGTTCTTGAAAATCCTGCTTGACAGCATTGATCACAACGTCATCCTTTAAATCTGTAACGGTAATCTTCACACCTCGACTGCTGAGGTATTTTGCTAGCGCGAGCCCCTGTCGCGCCGCTCCGACAATGACCAGGTGTTTTCCGGTCCAGTCATTCATCATCACACCAGCGATAAAGCCACACCAACTAATCCGGCCACCAGCCCAATTAACCAAAAGCGCTGGACAATTTGGGTTTCACTCCAACCCAATAATTCAAAATGGTGGTGCAGTGGTGTCATCTTAAACACACGCCGACCCTTCGTTAGTTTATAAAACACGACCTGGATCACAACACTTAATAATTCACTCAAAGGAATAATGCCGATGATGGGCAAAACTGCCCATTGACCGGTCATGAATGCAACAACTGCCAGGGTCGCTCCCAGTGCCAGGGACCCTGTATCGCCCATAAACAGCTCCGCTGGATGGACGTTAAACCAGAGGAAACCAAATACTGATCCAACTAGAATAAAACAAAATCTGGCCAAAAAGATTTGTCCCTGAATTAGAGCAATCGCACCATATGCAGCAAAAGCTGTGGCTGAAATTAATCCAGCCAGACCATCCAAGCCATCCGTGAAATTAACAGCGTTTGAGAAACCAGTAATAACAATTACTGCAATCGGAAAATAAATGAATCCAATTTGGATCTCAAAATCTAAA
>JAUWCZ010000039.1 GCA_030609055.1 Chloroflexota bacterium
GCAGCTTGCCTAATACTGGATTTTATTGGATAGTATTCATATGGCTTCTACTCCTACCCGGTACCGTATCAAGTCCCAAGAAAACAATTCTGATCGAAAGCGTCTGCCGCCCTGGCTGCGGGTAAAGTTCAACAACAGCCAGGCCTTCCACGAAGTGGATACCTTGATGCAGAGCCAATCTCTGCACACGGTCTGCCAGGAAGCGCTTTGCCCCAACCGGGCCGAATGCTGGGGGGATGGAACGGCAACCTTTTTACTGCTGGGAGATGTCTGCACCCGGGCTTGTAAATTCTGCGATGTTAAACACGGCCAACCCGGAGCGCTGGATTGGAATGAGCCAGAACGCATCGCTCGCTCCATTCAGCTCATGAACCTGGAGCATGCCGTGGTCACCAGCGTCAACCGGGATGAACGCCGGGACGGCGGCGCGCCGATCTTTGCCATGCTCATCCGCCGGATCCGGGAACTGCAGCCCAACTGTTCGATTGAGGTCTTGATCCCTGATTTTAAAGGCAGCCTGGAAGCTTTAAAAATCGTTCTGGATGCCCAACCTGATATCCTGAACCACAATCTGGAGACGGTTCCCCACCTGTTTAAATCGATCCAGCCCCAAAGCTCTTATCCGGCTTCCCGGGATACTTTAGTGAATGCCAAAAAACTCCAGCCGGAAGTCCTCACAAAATCCGGTTTAATGACCGGGCTGGGAGAAACTCCCCAGGATATTAGAGAGACCATGGCTGAGATCCGGTGTTGGGATGTGGATATCCTGACGGTTGGGCAGTACCTGCAGCCCAGCAAAAATCATCTTCCCGTCGTTCGGTTCTACACACCGGATGAGTTTGAGGACCTGAAGAACTACGGACTGGATCTCGGGTTTAAATGGGTGGAAAGTGCCCCGCTGGTGCGGTCTTCCTATCACGCCGCTGAGCAAGTCCGGGCGCTGAACCCTAGGTTCCGATCCTGAGGTCAAGCTAACAATTCTTCAACTTTCAGATCAGGATCAGGGTCTCACTAAGCTGGGTTTTGAGAACTGCCTGGGGAAAACCCGGGGGTTATTCGGCTAACCTAGTCAACTTCCCAGGGAGGTTTTCCGCGTCTCGGTTCCTGTGTTTTACCCAGGGAAGACCGGATCACATCCCCCATCTCTGGAAAGGCATCCGCGGCAGCAGCCAGCAATCCAAAACATCCCGTCAGCATCATATCCCCGAACGGCGCCGCAAAGTAAGTGCGCAGGGATGAGGTTCTCATCAGATTCCGGCGTGGTCCTGTAACAACGATATTAAAATCCCCCTCATTTAGATCAAATGGGGTAGATGAATAAATCAGTGCGCCGTGTCCCTGATCCTCAAAGATCTCCTGATGAGTAAGGCTGCCTGCAGCAAACGACCGCAGCATTTTATCAAGCTTCTCGATGTCAATTAACCCAGTATGATGCTCAAAAACTCCTTCTACCTGATCATCTCGCAGACGAAATGCCAGGGTATGAAAATTCCCCACATTGGCAGCCATTACCCGCGTTTTTTTCTGGACTTCCGGGTCCAGTGTGGCGCCCAGGACCGCAGCCGGTGCGGTGTCCATCACCATCAGCGGGGCATCCAGGTCACGGGCGGAGTGCTCTACTGCCCTCAGCCGGGTCATTTTTTTCCGGAATCTCCCCCCGTTTAAAAGCCAGTCTGCTGAGGGCTGACCCGGCCAGTTCTGAAGGATCAGGTATTAAACGCTCCGCCAGGTAATCAAACCGGAACTGACGATCACTAACACCAACTGGAGCGGCGCCGTGATCAAAAACTGCCACCCCGACAGCATCGAGATCATTCAGTGATACACCAAATTCCGTGAAAGCCCTGGTAAGGGCAGGGAAATCAAAATCCTTTAATTCAATCCGTTGAACTTCGGACGGCAAAGATCCAACTTGATCTTCTCCGATCACCCGGATCCCGCTTTCCTGAACTACCTCCAGGTCATCATCAAAACTCCGGGCAGCCTCGGGTGTAGCATAAAGGGTATAACCCTCTTGAACATGATCCCTGGCAGCCCAATGACTGGGTCCTCCCCCCATGGTAACGCCTGTTAGGGCTACCGTTTCACCTCTTCTGGTAGCGTCTTTTAGGCGCCGATAAATCATCATTGTTGGGGAGGGAACCACCAGTTTAAAACCATTTTCAATATCCAGTTCGGAATGATACAGATAAATATCCTGGGTGCCAGTCCCGATATCTACGGTAAGTACTTTCATAAATTAAGATCCAATCTAAATCTGGAGTCTACCGGTGTTCTATTCTACTCCATAAGTCATATAAAAATGTTTAAATCAAGCTGTGAAGTAGTATATAATAAAATTTACGGAGCTTGATCCCTTCAATAGTCCTGGATTAGTCTTCTCTCCCGCCCGGGTCAAACTCTCTCAAATAGAGTATCAATTGAAGCAGCGCAAGACAGGAGGAATTCCCATGACTTATATCATCACCAGTCTTTGTTTACGGGATGGAGGATGCATTGAAGTTTGCCCGGTGGATTGCATCATAGCCGGCAAACCAATTGAAGAATGGCCCTGGATGTATATTGATCCAGATGTCTGCATTGATTGCGGCGCCTGTGTTCCGGAATGCCCCTATGATGCTATCTTCATGGAAGATGAAGTTCCCGATGCCTATGAGGCTTACGGTGGCGAATATATCAGCCGTCTCGGCCTGGATGGCCATTATGAAGCAACAGACCATTACGACGAAACCGTTGTCCTGGATACCGTAAAACAGCTGGAGGAAGGGGAAATCGTTGATCTAACCGAGGACATCCAGCCTAACTACGATTTCTTTTCGGATGGTCCAGGCTACGATGCCTAGATTTTTGCGCTGATTTATCTGGATTACTGAGAGAAGATTGGTTGATAAACACAGACTCTGATGGTTATTTAACTATCAGGGTCTGTTCCTGTATCTAGAACATTTTTAATACAGCTCTGCTCACCCAACGGAAGAGCGGAGTAGAGAAAATACTCAGCAGTACAACAGCAGCAGCTCCGACAACGGATACCAGCTGAATTAAGCGATCCCGGTATATTTCTGGATCTCCCTCGTGCATATACATGTTGACCACAACCCGCAGATAATAATAAGCAGAGAGCAAAGAAGTTAACACCCCGATTACTGCCAGCCAGACAAAGCCGCCCTCCAGGACTGTGCGGAAGAGATAAAATTTCCCCATAAAACCCAGAGTGGGCGGAACCCCGATAAATGAGAGCATAAATACCAGCATGGCTGCAGCAAAAAGGGGATATTTTTTTCCCAACCCTTTGTAATCCTCCAGCTTTAATCCCTGTCCCTCTGCGCCTTCCAGGGCGATGACCACGGACCAGGCGCCAAAGTTGGTCACAGCGTAGGTGAGAAGGTAAAACAGGCTGGAAGCCACCGCATCACTGGTTATTAGTTCCTGCCCGAAAACCACCATTGCCATCATGATATATCCGGCATGGGCGATGCTGGAATAGGCCAGCATACGTTTGATGTTCTCCTGTACGATGGCGATCAGATTACCCGCAAACATAGTCAGGGCAGACAAGATCCAGAATACTGGGACTAAGTCTCCCGCCAGAACAGGCAGCGCTGCCAGGAAGATACGCAGCAAGGCAGCAAACCCAGCTGCTTTGGCACCCACCGCCATAAATGCGGTAACGGGAGTGGGGGCTCCGTGATACACATCCGGAGTCCACATATGAAAGGGAACCAGCGCCACCTTAAAACCCAACCCGATCAGGATCAAACCTGAGCCAACCAGCAGCAACCCAATATCTGCGCTTCCGGAAGCTACTCCCGCGACAATGCCAGTCAGAGAGGTAGTACCCGTTGCGCCGAAACTGAGTGCCACGCCGTAAACTACAAATCCTCCCGCAAATGCGCCTAACAAAAAATACTTCAAGGCTGCTTCTTCAGAGGCAGGATCCGGTCGGGCAAAGCCAGCTAAAACATAGAGGGGGATAGAAAGCAGTTCCAGGGCTAAAAAGACCACAATCAGATCGGCAGCCTGCGCCAATAGGATCATTCCGCAGATGGAGTACAGCAGTAACGGGTAATATTCTCCCCGGTCTATACCCATCCGTTTTAAATATCCATAAGCAAGCGCTATCCCGACTAAACCGCTACCGGTAAACAGAATCTGCAGGTAGCTGGAAAAACCATCGGCTTTGATCATCCCATTAAACGCTGAGGTACTGATGCCAAAGTTTGTACCTGCGATCGCCAAAGTTGTCACCAGTCCCACCCCTGCCAGGATTGCAGTTAATCCTTCTACTTTGCGGGTGAGAAATATATCCAGCAGCAGGAG
Source organism: Chloroflexota bacterium (assembly GCA_030609055.1). GTDB lineage: Bacteria > Chloroflexota > Anaerolineae > Anaerolineales > UBA11858 > B10-G9. The sequence goes on from JAUWCZ010000039.1 coordinate 4,321, forward strand.
GACACTGGCCCAGCCAACCAGGAAAATCAAGGGGAGAATAGAAGTAAAATCGATCAAAGTCATAGGTTTTGCCCTGGAGGGTTAATACAATGCCAGTGATGCTGCCTGGATCACCGTAAGCAGTTTCTCTACCGCAGGCGCCATCAACGTGAAGAATGGTTTGGGGTAAAGTCCGATCCAGAAGATCAGGATCACCAGCGGCACAATGGTTATTAATTCTCTTACTGTGAGGTCCTTGACTGCCTTGTTCTCATCTTTATCAAGAGGTCCGAGGAATAGCTTTTGGAACATGTAAAGCAGGTAAACTGCTGCCAGGATGACTCCTAAGGTGGCAAAACCAGCATACCAGGAAGATCCGATTGCCTCGGAACCAAAAGCGCCCAGCAGAATGGGGAATTCACCAGCAAACCCATTCAGCCCGGGCAATCCCATGGAGGATAGAGTCACCACCAGGGTTAACGCCCCGTAAACTGGCATCACTTTCCATAATCCGCCAAAATCATCCATCTCCCGGGTATGACGCCTTTCGTAGATGATGCCAACCAGGAGAAACAAGGCACCTGTGCTGATACCGTGGTTGATCATCTGCAAGATGCCGCCCTGAATGCCCTGTTGATTTAGGGCAAACAAACCCAACATTACAAAGCCAAGGTGGCTTACTGATGAATATGCGACGAGTTTTTTCACATCCCGCTGATAGTACGAGACAGCCGCACCATATAGGATTCCAATCACAGATAACAAAGCCATCCAGGGTGCCAATTTCACCGCAGCCTGGGGGAAGAGAGGGATATTAAACCGCAGGAAGCCATAGGTCCCCATTTTAAGCAGTACACCGGCAAGGATCACAGACCCTGCCGTGGGCGCTTCAACATGCGCATCCGGCAGCCAGGAATGCAGCGGCCACATGGGCACTTTGATTGCAAAGGCGGCGCCAAAAGCCAGGAACAACCAGAGCTGAACCTGGGCTGGAATGCCGCCCAGGATGGTCAGATCCGGAACCGAGAAGGACCCCTGGTAGATACCCAGCCAGAGTATTGCCAGCAGCATCAGCACCGAACCAGCCATGGTATAGAGGAAAAACTTTACAGCGGCATACATGCGCTGGGGACCTCCCCAGATACCAATCAAAAAATACATCGGGACCAGCGTGAATTCCCAGAAGACGTAAAACAGGAATAAGTCCTGGGCTAAAAATACACCCATCATACCCACTTCCAGAAGAAGGAAAAAGATCATAAAGTCTTTCACACGTTCCTCTACCGCTGTCCAGGTAGAGAGCAGTGAGATGGGTGTCAAAAAGGCGGTCAGCAGGACCAGCAAGATACTCAATCCATCCACACCCATCTGGTAGGATATCGTCCAGCTGGCGATTTCGATCCAGGGTAAATTGATCACCAGCTGCAAATCAGGATCTCCCGAATCAAACAGCGTCAAAACCCAAATGGATATACCAAATGTGATTAGGGAAACTATCAGCGCTGTCCAACGGATCTCCTTCTTCTGCTCTTGTTTGAAAAACAGGATCACCAGCACCCCTACCAGCGGGAAGAGGGTGACCAGATTGAGGGGATTCGAGAAAAAAGTCATAGCGATTGGTCCTTTATTGTCCGTTGAAACGGGAACATCCAACGTTTACTGCAGAATCAAATAACCCAGTAAAACAACTACACCTGCGAATACCGCCAGGGCATAATTCCGTACATAGCCGGTTTGTAGCTTCCTGAATCTGTTCGCTACTGCCTGGAAGAACTTTGCCAATCCATTGGCAATTCCATCAATAATGCCTAAATCTATTGGGCCGGCAAGGATCCGGGCTCCCTGGCGGTAGGCTGCAACGATCACCCTGTCATGAAACCAGTCATGCCAGAAATCCCAATCCACCTTGATTGAAAGGAACCTTGCCAGGTCAATATAGCGGTTGATAAATAAATGGTCATAGGCCTCATCCACATACCATTTGCGGTTCATGCCGGTAAAGATCGGGCCGAGGATTTTCTTCAGGGGATCTGCCTGGTTTTTCAGGAGTGGTTTTCGTCCGTACAGTAACCAGGCAAGGAATATCGCCAGAACTGCCAGGGCAGTGGAGATTATTGCGATCAGCAGGTTAAACTTACCGGGGTGTAGATGCAGATGAAAGGTTTCGAAAGTGTGTTCCAACCAGTGAGTAAAGGTATGAACCCAAGGCAGGTTTAGAATTCCACCCAGAGTTGCCAAGCCTGCCAGAACGATAAGAGGGGTTGTGATCACCGGCGGACTTTCTTCCGCATGGTCAGCAGCCGGATGGCGGGGATCTCCAAAAAATACCAGCCAGACCTGTCTTCCCATATAAAAGGCTGTGAAGAAGGCAGCGATAGCCAACAGAATATAGACCGGGAAGTTGAGGTGGAATGCTTCTGCTAAGATTTCATCTTTGGAGAAGAAGCCTGCCAGGGGAGGAATACCCGCCAGCGCTACTGCGCCCACGGTAAAGACCAGGAAGGTAACCGGCATTTTTTTCCGCAACCCACCCATCAGACGCATATCGCCCGGATCGAAGACCTCTTCATCATGATGGTTTTCATGATCCAGGTGATGGTGACCTCTCTCAATTCCCAGGATAACTGATCCACCGGAGAGGAATAATAACGCTTTGAAAAATGCGTGTGTGACAAGGTGGAACATTCCTGCCACATAAGCGCCCATGCCAACTGCTGCGATCATAAAACCCAGCTGGCTGATGGTGGAATACGCCAGCACTTTTTTCAGATCATGCTGGCCCACCGCAATCGTGGCCGCAAATAGCGCAGTGATACCTCCTACCCAGGCAACCCAGGCTTGGGCTTCCGGTACAGCACTGAAAAGCGGGGCAGACCGGGCTACCAGATAAACACCTGCGGTAACCATGGTGGCGGCGTGGATCAATGCTGACACCGGTGTTGGACCGGCCATGGCATCTGGCAGCCAGACAAATAACGGCAGCTGGGCTGATTTTCCAGCTACTCCTAAGAGCATGAATAAGGTGATCGCCAGGATAGCACCCGGCTGGATTTCAGCAATCTGGGATACCTGGGCAAAAACTCCACTGAATGTCACCGTCCGGAAGGTCCAGAACATGGTGAATCCAGCCATCAGAAAACCAAAATCTCCGATGCGGTTGGCGATAAAGGCTTTGCTGCCGGCCAGAGCGTTTTCTGTTCCCGGTCTGCCCAATAGATCACGGTCATACCAGACACCAATTAATAAGTAGGAACACAAACCAACGCCTTCCCAGCCAACAAACAGCATCAAATAGTTGTCAGCGCTGACCAGGATCATCATGGTAGCAATAAAGAGGTTAAAGAACACAAAGAAGCGCTGGTATCGGCCCGGATCTCCTTTGAACCGGACATCTTCATGCATATATCCGATGGCATAAATGTGAATCAGGGTGCCAACACCAGAGACAACCAGCATCATCGTTGTGGACAGCGTATCTACCCGGATAGACCAATTCAACTGCAGATCCCCGATGGAAATCCATTCCGCCAGGGGGAGGATAGCGCCTTCCGGATGTGCCAAAAGCGAGATCGCCAGCAGGGCTGAGGTCACGAAGGCTAAACCGGATGCAGAGCTGGCCAGGATCCCGATTGTCCTTTCTTTCATCCTCCCGCCAAAAGACATGTTTATCAACAGGCCAATTACCGGGAAAAAGATGATCCAGGGGGCAAGGGAAAAGAATTCCGGTCCTTGGGTGATAGCTTCACTTAACAGCATAAGGTTCTCTCGTTTAAACTCTCTCAGCCTTTCAGGCTATTTAACTGGTCCACATCAATACTTTTTCTGGTGCGAAAGATGGTGACGATCAGCGCCAATCCCACAGCGACTTCTGCAGCAGCGACGGCTATCACAAAAAAGACAAAAATCTGTCCGCTGATTACCTGGTGTTGATTGGCGAAGGCTACAAAAGCCAGGTTTGCAGCGTTGAGCATCAGCTCAATACCCATAAAGATAATTATCGCGTTTCTGCGGATCAACACACAAACCGCACCAATGGTGAATAAAATCGCAGAAAGGATTATGTAATACGAAATGGGAACCATAATTCATTCTCCCGATCTGTTCTCAGTCATCCTTTGTTAATACTATCGCGCCGATCATTCCGACCAGCAGCAAGATCGAAGTAATTTCAAAAGGAAGCAGGTATTGGTTAAACAACTCAACGCCAATTCCTTCCGGGCTTCCAAAATTAGCCCCGATATCCCCAATCAGGATACCACCCCTTCCCTGGACAAAAAACAAGGCTGTAATCTCTCCTAATAGGACCACGCCAAGACCCATCGCCAGCCGGCGCTGCCAGAGATTTAAACCCCTGGTTTTTAACTTCTTGGTCCCAAGGAGCATGATCACAAACAGGAACAAAACCATAATTGCTCCCGCATAGATCGTCACCTGCGCCATCGCCAGGAAAGGAGCATTCAACAGCAGATAAAAAATAGCCACGGTAATAAAATTCAACACCAGGAATAATGCTGCATATACCGCATTACGGCTGAATAATAAACCCAGTGCAGCTCCTATTGATACCAGGGCTAAGATGATGAAAATTATCAGATCTGCTGTCATAATTCTCCGTTGTTTAGGTACCTTTTCCGATCATAAATTCTTAAGTTCTACCTGGATCGTCTTTGCTAAATTGGATCCTTCATTTCCGGGATGGAACGGGTGTATAAGCCCGGCTCGACAGTTTGAGGTGTGTCCATTCCGGGGTCAGAAACAGGATCCAGTAGTTTCTCCTTGGTAAAGAAGGCTTCATTACGATCTAGGTAGGCCAGCTCATAGATATGTTCTAAGACGATCGCCTCAGTCGGACAGGCATCTTCGCAATATCCGCAGTAAATGCAACGCATCAAATTAATTTCATAGTAGGCAGCATACCGTTCCCCGGGAGAGTAGCGTTCCTGGTCAGTATTTTCCGCCGGTTCCACAAAAATGGCGTCAGACGGGCAGGCAGCTGCGCACAAAGCACAACCGATGCATTTTTCCAAGCCATTCTCATATCGTTTGAGGGCATGTCTTCCCTTAAACCGCGGTTTTACCGGACGTTTGACCTCCGGGTACTGAATCGTTACCGGCCGCTCAAACATGGAACGGAAGGTCGTCCAAAGACCCCGGAAGATTTCGTTCACCCTCAACAAGTCTGGTATTTTCATAAACTTACTCCGACCTCAAAGGTCGTTAAGGTAAAAGCACAATCACTGCAGCGGTTACAAATACATTTATCAGGGCAGCCGGCAGCATAATTTTCCATCCGAAGGCCATTAGCCTGTCATAGCGGAACCGCGGCAAAGTTCCGCGAACCCAGATCATTCCGAAAAGTAAGAGAATGATTTTTAGCAGCAAATAAATCGGACCCAACCAGGGCAGGTTCTCCACCCAGGGTCCGCTGTAACCACCGAGGAACACAGTAGCTGCAATCGCACTAACCGCGATCATCTTGATATATTCCGCCATGAAGAACAGGGCAAACTTCATTCCGGAATATTCGGTATGGTAACCACCCACCAATTCTTGTTCGGCTTCCGGCATATCAAAGGGAGCCCGGTTAACCTCTGCCAGAACGGCTAATAGAAAGATCACAAATCCCAGGGGTTGAAGAATAAAGAACCAGGTTGTTTCCTGCTGCTTTTCAACAATCCGGATCATACTCATGGAATTTGTTAACAAAATCGGTCCCACAAAAGCTAAACCTAATGACAGTTCGTAGCTGATGATCTGGGCGGTCGCCCTTAAACTTCCCAGCAGCGGATATTTACTATTTGAGGACCATCCAGCAATTACAATCCCATAAACGGCGATGGATGCAACCGCCATGATATACAATACGCCAACGTTAATATCTGCCAGGTAGAGGGGTATTTCTCTGCCGAATAGGGTGATTGACGTTCCCCAGGGAATAACAGCCCAGATGATTAGCGAAGGCAGAACCGTGAGAACTGGCGCCAGCAGGAATAGAAATTTATCAGCCTTGGCAGGTATTAGATCCTCGTTAAATATCAATTTAATAGCATCGGCTACCGGCTGCAGCAAACCAGCAGGACCAGCCCGATTGGGTCCAATTCTAGTTTGAATCCGGGCCAACGCACGTCGTTCGTAGTAGGTTGTATAAGCAAAACCAACCACTCCAAACAGGATCAGAATGATTGATTTAATCACCCACTCAAGCACTAAAAATACGTCCATAAAAATTGCCTTTTACCCCGGCTGCCAGATTTATTTTGCGGGTCCCAGCACCGCGCGTTCCGGACCATCCAGGGGAATCCCCATACTGCGCGGGATTAAAATAACACCTTCGGGAACCGACGGATCAAGATGAATTTCAGCATTATATTTCTTATCTCCAAGCTTGAGTTCAACCTGACTGCTATCGGAAAATCCCTTTTTATCAGCGTCCTTCGGATTGATGATCAGTTGGTAGGTTATCAACCTGGGATGCAAGATCTCAGAAGTGCGGATCATGATTCCCTGGTCATACAGATGTGTCACCGGTACAGCAAGGGTTCCCTTGCCAATTTTCCTCTTTGAAGGGGAAGGTTTTTTAAGAATAATTTCTGTCTTTTCAGCTTCAGGGGACAGCTGCACCCCCACACCGCTGGTATTCTTAAAGACAGTTCCTGTATATGACAGTGCATCCGAATCCACGATGGGACGCTGCTCAGGGACTTCACACAGGGCTTCCAGAGTAAGGGAACCATAATCAGGTTGATTTAATGTGATTTCTTCCAGCATAATTTCAGAGGATCCCTTCAGCATTTCCAAACCGAGCGATTCTCCCAGAGCAGTGGCAATTTCATGATCAGCCAGGCACTCACCTTGGGGGGGGAGAGCTGTTTCAAAACGCTGCACACGCCTTTCACCGGAAGTGAAAGTCCCGGATTTTTCAGTGGGAGCCATCACTGGTAGAACCAGATCAGCCTGGGCGGCTGTCTCTGTCAGGAACAGTTCCTGGACCAAGAGGAATTTTCCGCTGAGATCCTCAATGATTCCATCACCGATTGGATCTGCTCCAGCAATGATTAAACTTTCAGCACCCGTCAGACAATCAGCGAGATCCTTCTCAGGTGTAAATCCCATATCCCAAGCACCCTGGGAGTTGGCATCAGGCCAAACGCCAATTAATCCGTTATTCTTTCTCCCAACATGGTTTGTTTTGATCAGTAGATTTGCGCAGGCACCCGATAATTCCTGAGAGGTGACAAAATCCATCCCTTCGGCGCCATAAAGTATAAGACCGTTCTCAGCTTCCTTAAACGCGCGGGGTACCTCACCTTTCTTACTAATCAAATCCAGTATTGTTTGAGTTTCTTTTCCGTACTCATAGCGCAGAATGTAGTTTGCGAATCGGTCAAGTTTGGTCTTCCTTGGGTTGGCAACGATCAGGATTGCACCGCGCTCCGCTGCAGCTTTGATCCGCAGCCACCAAAGCGGTGCCTCTTCCTCCAGATCGCAGGCGACTACTAAAATCGCTGTTCCGGATCCCAGATCTTGTAGATTGGTCCCTTTTCCAAGACCTACCTTTGCTGTCAGGTCTCCTCCTGCCAGGTAACTATTCAGGACGGCTTTTCCAGACAAACCCTCCGTAAGGAGTTTGAGTTGATATAAATCCTCATTGGATAAACGGCCGCCAACCAGAGTCACCAAGCTATCAGGGTGGGACTTTAGGTTCTCAGCTGCTATTTTTATCGCTTTACCCCAGGAAACAGGCTTCAGTTTGCCCTTAGCATTCCTGGCTAGCGGTCTGGTTAAACGTTCCTCACTGGAAGTAAACTGATGGGCAAACCGACCTTTGTCACACATCCAGAGTTCATTTACCCATTCATTCTGACGGGGCATTACACGCTGGATTGTCTTACGCCCTGTTTTGGGGTCCTGGCGTGTATTAAGGGTAATATTACAACCCACCGGGCAGTGGGAACAAATGGATGGGCTGGCATTCATCTCCCAGATCCGGGCTTCAAAGCGGAAATCTTTGGTCGTCAACGCACCCACCGGGCATAAATCGGTAGTATTTCCGGACCAATAGCTATCAAAGGGTGGATTTGAATAGGAAACGATATTAGCTTTCCGTCCGCGGTGATAAAACGCCAGGACTGGATCCGCAGCGATTTCTTTTTGGAATCGAATACACCGGCTGCACTGAATGCAGCGTTCCTGATCTAAAGTAATCAGATCTCCCAGAGGAAGGAATTTACCCAGATGGATCTTTTCCGCCAGGGGGAACCTGCTGTCAGATAAACCGTAGTTAAATGTCAGATCTTGAAGAGAACACTCCCCTCCCTTATCACAGACAGGACAATCGAGGGGATGAGAGGTGAGGATGAATTCCAAGATATCCTGGCGGGATTTGGTGACCATCTCACTGGTGGTATCAACAACCATTCCTTCTGCGACCGGTACTGTACAGGCAGTCTCCAGGATTCCAGAATAATATATCTGGGGAGTACCGTCCGCTTCGAGAATCAACTCCCCGGTATTTCTGTCGCGTTGCGGCCGTCCGATATCAACCAGGCACATCCGGCAAGCACCAACCGCCTCAAGCTTGGGATGGTAGCAAAATACAGATATATCAATTCCTGCTATTTTGGCAGCGTCGACAACCTTCAATCCTTCCTCAACTGTGACCTGCTGGTCGTCGATCCTCAGAGTGACTTTTTCGCTCATACCCGTTCCGTAACGTCTACCTCTTGTCTGGCTATTTCGGTTCCCTACCAAAATCCTCCGGGAATCGTTTAATACTGGTCAATACGCCCATTACCGAAAATTCACCTAAAGCACACAGGCATTTCCCCTGAATATTTCTGGCTATATCATACAGCAGCTCGACCTGGTCATCCTTGATCACGCCGGATTGGAGTTCCTGAGTAAGATAACCCATCCAGTAATTTCCTTCCCGGCAGGGAGTACATTTTCCACATGATTCGTGCTTAAAGAAATCTATAGTCTTTTTAATCACCCAATCCATGCTTACGGTCTCATCAATGACTATCACAGATCCTGATCCGAGATCTGATCCCAATTTCCGCAGTGAAGCATACTCGAGCGGTGTATCCAATACTTTGTCACTGGCTCTCAGTATTGCTGATGAAGCTCCGGCTGGCAGGATTGCTTTTAACTTTGCATCATTCAGGATTCCGCCCCCGTGTTCATAAATTAGCTCCCGAAATGTAGAACCAAAGGGAAGTTCATAATTACCAGGTTTTTTTACTCGCCCGGAGAGGGAAAATATCTTTACACCGGCTGAATCTTCCGTTCCTAAGTCCCGATACCAGGCTGCACCATGCTCCAGGATCAACGGGACGTTGGTTAAGGTTTCTACATTGTTGACCACAGTTGGTTTTCCATACAAACCGTAAGATGGTGGGAACGGTGGTCGAAGGCGCGGCAGCCCCCTTTTTCCTTCCAGGGATTCCAGCAGCGCTGTCTCCTCACCACAGATGTAAGCGCCCGCTCCCAGATGAGTATGAATAGTGAGGCTGTAGTCTGTACCAAACAGGTTTTCACCCAATAAACTTGCCTTTTCCAGTTGGTTGATTTTCCTATCGAGGAATTCTGCCAACTGCCAGAATTCACCGCGCAGGTAAATATAAGCTGTTTGTGCCCCAACTGCATAAGAGCAGATTGCCACACCTTCCAGGAATTGCAGCGGATTTTCTTCAATAATTTCCCGATCTTTAAAAGTTCCCGGTTCTGATTCGTCCGCGTTGGCAATCACGTAGTGAGGCCAATTATCCGGATCCATAAAAGACCATTTCAGCCCGGTCGGGAATCCCGCCCCTCCCCGGCCGCGCAGTCCGGAGGTTTTAATAATCTCAGTTACTTGATTTGGATCCAGTTTAGTGACTGCTTTCTTAAAGGCTTCAAATCCGCCCTGTTTTTGATATCCTTTAAGCTCTTTTATCTCCGGGATATCCCGGTGACGGAGCAGAACGAACTCACTCATTTGAGCTCCTCCTGGTCAGGGGTAACCTCACGCCATTCGCTGATCAGTTCCAGAGTGCCTTCGACGGTGCAGTTTTCATGGTAGGAAATTCCCGCTTCCCCCTGAACCTGATACATCGGCGCCTTATCACAGGCTGCGAGGCACTTTACTTCCTCAATTGTCACTAATCCGTCCCGGGTGGTCTCCCCAGGTTTGATCTCTAGCGCTTCACACAAACCGGTCAAGAATTCTTCCGATCCCCGCAAAGCACAGCATAAGTCTGTGCAGATTTGAATGCGGTAGGAGCCTGCTTGTTGGTCATGAAACAGGGTATAAAAACCAACCAGGGTGGCTACTTCGGTTTCTTGAAGGTCCAGGATCTCCCCGATTTCAGATAAAGCCCCTTCCCGAATATAGCCTTCATTGCGTTGAGCCAGGAATAACAGCGGCATCACCGCAGATCTTTTCCTTTCAGGAGGATATTTATCCAGGATCTTTTGGATCTCTTTGGTGTACTTGGATAATAAATCGCTCACCGGTCAATATCTCCCAGTACAATGTCAATGCTTCCGATAATTGCGATCAGATCTGCCACCAGGTGTCCTTTGGCCAGGATCGGCATGGCTTGTAAATTGCCGTAAGAAGGTGTTCTCCAATGGACCCGGTATGGTTTTGGCCCTCCGTCAGATTCCAGATAAACTCCCAGCTCACCTCGCGGTGATGAAACCGGCAGATAGACAGCACCCTCCGGTGCGTTATATCCTTCTGTCCACAATTTAAAATGATGGATCAGTGCTTCCATGCTGGTGCCTAAATCCGATCGAGGAGGAGGTACAAATTTCCGGTTATCGCTGCGGATGGGACCACCGGGTAGTTTATCTAACCCTTGCTGAATAATCCGCACAGATTCTCGCATCTCCTGGATGCGGATAATATAACGGCTGAATACATCCCCGTATTCTCCCAGGGGGACGTCAAAATCATACTCCTCATATCCAGAGTAGGGGCTTACTTTACGGATATCATAGTCAATACCGGAACCCCGCAGGCTGGGACCGGTCATCCCCCACCGGACAGCTTCTTCCCCACTGATGACACCTATTCCTTTGGTTCGATCTACAAAGAGCGGGTTTTTTGTTAGCAGATCCTCATACATCTGGATCCGTTTGGGGAACATACCTATAAAAGACCGGACAGCATCCTCAAATTCAGGTGGCAGTTCTCGCCAGAGACCTCCCGGGCGGATATAAGTAGTCATCATCCGTTGACCAGAAACCAGCTCAAAAATATCCAGGATCAGTTCCCTTTCCCGGAAGCAGTAGAGGAAAACAGACTGGGCAGCCAAATCCAGCGCCTGGGTCGCCAGCCAGATCAAGTGGGAGGCGATCCGCTGAAGTTCTGCTAGAATGACGCGGATTGTTTGCGCGCGGGGTGGCACATCCAGCTCTACCAGCTTCTCAACCGCCAAACAATAAGCTAGATTGTTACCAACGGTATTTAAATAATCAATCCGGTCGGTCATCACCTCCACTTGCTGGTAGGTTTTCCCTTCCATGGATTTTTCAATCCCCGTATGCAGGAAACCGACATCTGGTAGACAGCTGATGATGGTTTCTCCATCAATCTCAAGCAGTAAACGCAGCACACCATGCGTGCTGGGATGTTGGGGTCCCATATTTATCAGCATGGTTTCCCCGGTTATTGCCCGATCAGAAACCAGGTCCTTGATTTCATCCAATGTCACTGATGTCACTTCATAATGGATGGGCATGCAGCGTCCTCTTTAATCATCAAAGCTGAAACTAGTCAAAGATGATCTTTAGCATCAGAAGATCATCAAATCCCGTCTTATTCTTCAGCCCGGGGTTTCCCGAGATCGATATCATCATAGTTAAATGAGAAACGGGTCTCTTCCACCTTAATTGGGACATCCTTTCGGAGAGGATGCCCTTCATATCCCTTCGGCAGTAACAATCTTCGTAAATCTGGGTGTCCTTCAAAACGGATACCAAACAGGTCCCAGATCTCACGTTCGTACCAATTCGCATTGGGATAAAGTGGGACAACCGATAAGGTGCTGGAGTCATCTTCAGCCACTGGCGTTCTTAAAAATATCCGGGCGTCATGCTCGCGTGAATGCAGCTGGTATACAATCTGAAAGCGGGGTTCCTTCCGTTGCCAGTAATCTACAACGGTTTCATCCGTCAGGACGCCAAACGAGAAATCATCCCGCAGTATCTGGCAAACCTCCAGGATATGTACTTTGTCAAATTGCAGCGTAACCTGGTCTCGGAACATGCTTACTTCTGCCTTAAACTTTTTTTTGATTGTTTCCGCTGCCTGTTGAATATGATCGGACATATCAGCTCCGAGTTTCAAATTGAATTATCACTCTCAGGACCAGTGGGTGATTTTTTCACCTTGCACTTTATCGTAGAGAAGCAGGATACCGTTAATTAAAGCTTCCGGCCGGGGCGGACAGCCTGCCACATAAACATCAACCGGGAGCACTTCATCGACTCCCTGAATAATGGCATAGTTATTAAATACCCCGCCATTGGATGCGCAATCCCCCATGGCAATAACCCATTTTGGAATCGGCATCTGGTCGTAAAGTCTTCTTAGGACCGGCGCCATTTTATTAGTGACCCGACCGGCGACAATTAACAAATCGGATTGGCGCGGGCTGGCACGCATCAGCTCCATCCCAAAACGGCTCATATCATAATGGGAAGACTGGGCTGCCATCATTTCGATCGCACAGCAAGCCAGACCGGATAACAGAGGCCACATCGCCCGGGTTCGGCTCCAATTGACAACGTTTTCAAGGGTTGTGGTAATAATTCCAAGATTGCCCGCTTTTTCCTCTAATCCCATTCCAGGGCTCCTTTTTTCCAGGCATAGACATAGCCAACCAGAAGGATGATAATAAAAACCAGCATTTCAATTAACCCGAACAATCCCAGGCGTTTAAAGACAACCGCCCAGGGAAGGAAAAAGATCACTTCAATATCAAACAGGATAAATAAGACTGCTATTAAGTAGAAATGGACCGGCATCTGACGGGTTCCTGGACCAATCGGATCCATGCCAGATTCATAGGCCATGCTTTTTGCTTCATTGAATCGTTTGGGACCAAATGTATGTCCGAGGATGATCACCAGGACAGCCAAACATGTAGACAAAAATATGAGAATAGCAATCGGAATATAATCAACAATCATATAATTTTATGCCCTTTGCGGATCGTGTTTTTTTCTAACATGTGAAGTATAACACAACTGGAACCTGATTAAATCACGGTCATTAGCTATTTGTTCACTCTTGTTTTCAGAATTGATTCAGAATATTAGAGAGAAAGAAAATCCTGGAAACCAGCGTTTATTCCTGGGAAAATTGATCTAGCCAGTAATCTACATCCAGGTTGGGTTGATCAGAATCTTCATCCTCAGTTTCCCCGGGTTGATCGCCAGTCAACCATTCCTGGATCAGCTTTGCAAATTCTGCTGATTTTAGGACGCGAGTTTGAGAACTTTTAGCTTCAGCGATAATATCTCGATCAGAACTCACTACTGTCCAGTTTTTGGCTTGTTTTCCCAACTGGGATAAACGTATCTTGATAGCTATATCGGCATTAGATTCCTGCCGAATAAACACTGCCGTCACCAAGCCGTGGTTTTGACGCCTTGCATGGGTCGGGGGTGCCTGGTCAAAATAAACTTCAACCTTTGTCCGGCGTTTATTCGCAAATTTCTGCAATGAGTGAATTAGCCCGATTTCATCATCCAAATCTGACAAACTGAGACCGGGAATATGCGGTATGAGATTGTGACCGTCTATGAGATATGGCATAGGAAATTGACCTACCTGGAAATCATGCCGTTAAGCCATTAATATGCTATGATGGAGTACAGTTTAGACCATTATACCAAAGGTGATTCTGACTATGAATCAAGCCAAAAAATTATTATTTTATGTTGTATTAAATATAATTGTCTCAGCTGTAACTATCCTCTGCGTCCTTTATTTATGGGAAACCACCCGGTTAAAAAATCTACTAATTGACAGGTCAGTAGGACCTGCTGAGGTATCCCAGCCTGCTTCTGCCCAGGATCAGCCGGAAGAAACAGTTAATTTATTGATTGAAATTGGGGAAGTTGGCGGCGTTAACAACCTGGCAACTGAATATGTTCGTTTGATTCGTCCAGCGTCAGATACAGGGGATACCATTTCACTTCAAAATTGGCGGATCAAAGATGAGAACAATCATAATTATTCCATTCTGGATCAATCCGGGCTGGCAAGTTTGGAACTCCACAGTCAGGGAGCTGTTAATATTTATTCCAAAGCCGGGAACTCCAATCCGATAGAACTTTACCTGGGATTATCCGATCCTATCTGGCAACCCGGAGAGACAGTGACCCTGATTGACCCTGATGGTGAAGTTCACGATACTTACATGATTCCTTAATCTATATATGAAAGCTCCGGGAGCTTAGATTTTCAAATCAAAAACCCCTTTCTGACTTGAACTGAACCCCGTAAACAGGACACGAAATAAAAACACCTCTCGTATAATAAATACAGGAGGTGTTTTTGTATGGCAAGAAAAAAAGGAAGTAAAGACTATCCGCTAGAGACCAAGCT
>JAUWCZ010000097.1 GCA_030609055.1 Chloroflexota bacterium
GAACCCCCTCCTGGACCACGACGTTTACCGGTCGCGAAGGAAAAACCTCTCAAGATTCCAAATTTGGGTAAGGATCGTCTCGGAACATTCGATTTTATTTCCTGGTGGGAACGTGATAAAGTCGCCGCCGCAAAAGTATTGGTTGTGGGGGCGGGCGCGCTCGGCAATGAGGTGGTTAAAAACTTTGCCCTGATGGGTGTCGGTCAGATCTTGGTCATTGACTTTGACACTATTGAAGCAGCTAATTTAAGCCGTTCGGTTTTGTTCCGGGAGACAGATACGAAACGTAAAAAATCCGAGGTAGTTGCCGCCCGCGCCAAAGAGATTAATCCCAATACCAAAATCCAGTATCTTCACGGTGATGTTACCACTGACCTGGGCCTGGGTATCATCAGGCGAATGGATGTAGTTATCGGATGCCTGGATAACCGGGAAGCCCGCCTAGCGGTAAATCGTTTTGCCCATTGGATGGGAAAACCCTGGGTTGATGGAGCTATTCAGGAGTTATTAGGAATGGTCCGGGTCTTCATTCCAGGCGAAGGAGCTTGTTATGAATGCACTTTGACTGAAGGTGCTCGACGTGATCTTGCTTTACGTTATTCTTGCCCGTTACTTGCGCGCCAGAACATTCTTTTAGGCAAAGTGCCCACCACTCCAACGATCGCTTCCATAATTGGCGCCATGCAGTCTCAAGAGGCTTTAAAAATAATCCATGATATGGAAGTATCAGCCGGAAAAGTAATTCACTATAACGGTTTAAACAACCAGATGCACACTACCGCTTATAAACCCCGGGAGGATTGTGAAAGCCACTGGATTTATGGTGATATAACTGAACTGCCAATCAGCGCTCAAACAGCAACATTAAAGGAACTCCTCCAAATCATCAAGATCGACCTGGGCGAAGAGGCAGTGATCGAATTAGACCAGGAATTAGTTCTGGAATTGGAATGTAAAACCTGCGGCACAAAAGATAGCACCATCAGCCCCATGTCCCAGGTGAGCTTTGAAGCGGCGCACTGCCCCAATTGCGGGGAGATGCGGGAAGTAAAAATGACCCACCTGATCACGGGGGAAGAACCTTTTCTGGACCGCACCCTGGGGAGCGTTGGCATCCCACCTTTGCACATCCTGAGAGCAAACAACACGGAAGAATACCGCTTCTATGAATTGACAGGGGACCTCAAGGAAACCCTTCATTTTAGGCATTTTGAGGGCACAGCCGATGAAGTGCCATTAAGAGATCGAATTAAGATTGGAGAACCGGTCAAAATTAAATTAGCCCCCCAGAGTCCTGCTGCCGGCAGGATCAAGATCAAGGACTGACCTACGCGTGAACGTGAAAACAGAAACGGTTAGATTTATGGCTGGTTCAACCCCTCTAGATAAAATATTTCATTCCCTTTTAGGGAGAGTATTTATCGCCGCCCTGCAAACTACCTTGAGCAGCGTTGTATTGCTGTTAATGCTCCTCCTTAGGCAGACTGTTGATATCCTCCCTCTGAGATACGCCCTCGTGGTTGGGATTGGATTAATCGCCGGATTCTCAGCCCGCCGCTTCTTAAAATCAAATACCCAGATCCTTAAATTATTCGTAGCCCTGAGTTCTATTACCCTGAGCCTGGCGATTTTATTTTTACTTTCAGGTGGTTTCCTGGGGATCAATTTGTACTACCAATTAAATGAAGCCCCCGATTGGGGTAGCCTCATTCAATTTGGTCTAGCAGCCCTTTGTGCTTGGCTGGTCATCAATGCCTTTACTACGCCTCACGAGATTGAAGATATTCCGGTTCCAACACCCCCGCTGGGGGAATCAAGCCCTTTATCAAAGCCAGGTATCAACCTTTGGCCCCCAAAACTTACCCTTCTCACCGGCAAAAAGATTAAAAAATCGCCCAAAAAAGTCTCCCCACCGCACAAGTTATCCCTGACGCCAGTGCCAAGACCAGAAATCAAAAAGCCAACGGGGCTCAAGAAGAAAAGGTCAAAGAAGAAACCTGCTAACGCAAAAGAAATTAAACTCATTGGGGTTGCGGAACACAACTGCCCCTATTGCCTGGACCCGGTGGAGCACCATGATCCCCGCGGGGTTAAGATTTGTTCGATTTGCAAGACCCATCACCATGCGGATTGTTGGGGAATCACCGGCGCTTGCCAAATTCCCCATTCCCAAGAATAAGTTAGGACAAAGAGGAGGGTCTCATGCCTGAAATTGAAGTAACGATTGTTCTGCCTAACGGTGGAGCCCGTAAAGCAGAGGTCCCTGATGATGTCAGCGTAGGTGACCTTTTGGCTGAAATGATTTCTTTGCTGGGATTGCCCACTGTCGGACCAGACGGCCGGCCAATGGGCTACCGCCTGGACAGTAAAGCCTTAGGGCGCGAGCTGCAGGAGGATGAGACCCTGGGGGATGCCGGTGTGCCTGATGATGACCGCCTCGTGCTTACAGCCGATATCACAGCAGGTGCGGGAGGGGCCCGGATCGCCTTAGACCAAAGCCCGAGGATGCGAAGGTTAAAGGCAGATCACAAACGTATGCAAGATTTGGCTGCCCAAAGCGACCTGATCGAATTCAAAACAATCTCTCAAAGAAAAGGACTTCCTCCTGAAAGATATACTGTTACCTATAAATGCAAAGGTGTAATCGGGGTCGATGGCAAGGGTAATCCAAAATTAGGGAACAAACACCAGGTTGAGATTTATCTGCACAACCAGTACCCCCAGCGCTGGCCAGGCATGCACTGGCTGACCCCCATCTGGCATCCAAATATCAACCATCATAATGGCTCCGTTTGTGTTGACGCCGCCTGGTGGACGGCGAGCCGCTCCTTGGATCGCCTGGTGTTGATGATTGGCGAGATGGTGCAGTACAAAAATTTTCACGATGATCCCACCAAACCGCCTTTCCCTTGGGATCCGGAAGCAGCCCGCTGGAGCCGGGGTTACCGCCAGAAAAACCCCCAGGCTTTTCCGGTTGATAGCCGCGAACTTCTCCGGCCTGAACGGATCAAATTGATAAAAGAAAAGAAGGCTAAACCAAAAATTCGTTTGAAGTAAAAGCTTATTGGCATGTAAGTAACCTTGATCTGTTAAAAACAATTCTCAAATGGAGGTAAAACCATGGCTGATCTCTCAGTCACCCTTGTACTCCCCTCAGGAGGGACCCGCACTGCCGAAGTCCCAGATGATGTTCAAGTCAAGGAATTGATTCCAGAATTAATTACATCCCTTGAACTACCCACTACTGGACCAGATGGCCGACCCATGGGCTACCGCTTGGACAGCAAAGCGTTAGGACGCGAGCTGCAGGAAGAAGAAACTCTAGCGGAAGCCGGTGTACCCGAAGATGACCAATTGGTTATGACCGCTGATGTAACAGCAGGGTAAATAGGGATGGGGCACTTCAAAAAAATGCCCCATCTCCGGAATTATTTAATATTATGACTACCTCTTATATACGGTTACTGCCAATCGACCTGCCAACAGCCCAAACCGGTTATATCCCTTACAGGCATTCCCGCTATTGGCGCTCCGATATTGAACTAGCGTTAGCTGATCAGCACCAGCCAGGTATCGCTGTATTCATGACACAGAAAGCTTACGTTCGGGCAAATGTCCATGCCCACACCGACCTGGATAACGAAGTGGGCGGATGGTTGATCGGAAACTGGAGAGAAGATCAAATCACAGGCGAAGAATATATTGTGATTGAAAAATGTTTGCCCGCTGTTTATGCCCGTCGGGGCAGTGACTATCTTACCTTCACTCAAGATAGTCAAGTCGCCATGTTTGAGATCATGGAAGAACATTTCCCGGATAAGGAATTGGTGGGGTGGTATCACACTCACCCCAAAATGAGTGTGTTCTTATCTAACTATGACTTATTTATACATAATCATTTCTTCCCACACCCCTGGCAGGTTGCCCTGGTAATTGAACCCCATGCCAATGTGGGAGGATTTTTTGTCAGGGACAGGGATGGAAACCTGGATGCCCGGCATTATTTCGGGTTTCATGAATTGGCCGTCGGACTAAAACGAAGCGTAGTCCATTGGGCCAATATGAAAGAAGAATTTACTGGATCACTAGCAGTGATGGAGAATAAATATGAGTAGAACTATGAGGCTGTATTATTACGCTATCTTGGGTGCCATGGGGGGGTTAATTGGCTGGCAAGCCAGCAACATGGTTGGTTTATCCTTTTGGTCAAATTTGTACCTGAGCGAGATCGTTGTAGGAGGATTGATCGGCCTGAGTATTGGCGCATTGATCGGATCCTCAGAAGGATTTTTTACTCTTAATCCGCTCCAGATCTTAAAGTCTGGATCCTTCAGCGGGGGTCTTGGATTCTTAGGCGGTGCAATTGGCCTGCCCATCGCAGAGGGAATCTTCCAGATCTTAGGGGGAGATCCATGGAGCAGAGCGATTGGTTGGGCCCTCTTTGGTCTCTTGATCGGGGGGGCTTTCGGGATCACCAGCGGCAATCAAGCCTGGAAACCCGCCCTGGGTGGCGGCATCGGAGGCCTGTTAGGGGGGATTACCCTGGAAAGCATCCGGGTTTTATTTACAGACCCTCTGATCGGCAAAGCCATCGGCCTCACCTCCCTCGGGGCATCGATTGGGATATTCATTGCTTTGATCGTCCTGCTGCTCTCCCGGGCTTGGCTGGAAGTGATCAGCGGAAAAATGAAGGGGTCAGAATTCATCCTGGATAAGTTCATTAAAAAGAATGGCCCCTCTGCCTTTCTCGGCAGCAGTCCCCTCAAATCGGACATTGTCTTGCCTGACCCGGATATCGCCCCGCAGCACGCATTGCTCAAGGGGGAAGACAGCCACTTTACCCTCAAAGATCTCAGCCTGACCGGCACCTTTGTTAATAACCGCAAAATCGAACAGACCAATTTACGGGTAAACCAGGTGATCAAAATCGGCAACACGGAACTGGTTTATCACGAAAGGAAATAACCATGTGGAAAAAGAAGATCATTCATTTGATCCTGGTCCTGATCTCCTTATTAACCCTGACCGGGTTCAGCCCCAAGCATCAGGCGGAAGAAGTAATCGTCCGCATCACCCAGGTGGATACCTCAAACTTCCCCCAGGTCACTGTCTATGTCGCGGTTACAGATGCAGATGGCGAACCGGTTGGCCTGGATCCTCTCCGGATCCAGTTGATGGAGAACGGGGGTGAAATTCCAGTGGATAAAATTGAAGGGGCCGGGGAGATCGATCCCCTGACAATCCTGCTGGCGATGGACATTTCTGGCAGTATGCTCTACGTCGGAAAATTGGGGGCTGCTAAAGCTGCGGCCAAGGTATTTGTGAATCAACTCCGACCCAGTGACAAGGTTGGGTTACTCACCTTCCACACGGAAATTGATTACCCCCAACCGATCACAGGGGATCGCGAACTAATTCTCAGCGCAATCGACGGTTTAGAGGCGGAACAAGATACAGC
The DNA here is from genome assembly GCA_030609055.1 of Chloroflexota bacterium. Taxonomy (GTDB): domain Bacteria; phylum Chloroflexota; class Anaerolineae; order Anaerolineales; family UBA11858; genus B10-G9. The sequence continues at coordinate 5,459 of JAUWCZ010000097.1, forward strand.
CATGTACGATGCGCTCCTCGAAGGGATCAGCATTTTAAGTGAAATCAAGGGTCGGAAAGCGATCGTAGTGATCACAGATGGCTTGGACACCGTGAGCATTGCAACCCCCGATACTGTTTTGGGGGATATTGGTCCGGCCGGTTTATCGATCTCCACCATCGGTCTGGGGGACCCGGATCAGGACCTGGCTGAGAAGACAGCCCTGGACGTGGAGGCGTTAAAATATCTGGCGGACAATGCCGGCGGCGTCTATGGATACGCCAATGACCAGGAAAGTTTAAGTGAACTTTATGGATCCTATGCGGTCGCCTTTAAGAGTGAATACCAATTGACCTACACCTCTCCCTCAGCCCTGCGGGACGGCGTCAACCGGGCGCTTTCTGTGAACTTAGCTGACGCTGCCAATCCAGTGACTGGGATAGAGGAAGAATCCATCACCTATAATCCAGGCGGGTTGGTGCCAGAAGTGTCAGAGCCCGTGCCTTTGGTCACGTTCGGTTTGATTTTTGGGGGCCTACTCGTCCTTTTGTTCCTGCCGAGCCTGATTAATCTCGTGCCTAAAGCCATCTCCAAGGCTCCTTCACCAGGAAGACCCACTCCAAAGAAAAAACCTCGCATTAAACTCAAAGATTAAGGCTTTCAAAATTGAGTTACACAGTAGCCACCTCACCTTCCTGACCAATCGGGGGTGAGGTGTTTCTGCTTTGTCAGAATGGCAGTCCTCTGAGAGGACTGGAAAGGATTATATTATTGGTTTAAGGAACAATTTGGGCTCAAATAAAGGGGGAGATAACTTGAGGACTTTTGACAGTTCAAAAAGTTATGGATTATTATAGAATACAGTTATCAAAACCACTGGTGGATAAATACTTATGCTGTTATTCCGCATTTGAAAGATAATTAACGTTAGGCTTTCAAGAGATGAAGAAAGACAAATCTGAGGATAAATCATTAAAGCGAGGTATTAAGTATTGGATTCGCCTATTAAGCGTTGGCTTGATTGGAGGAATTCTTTTAGCATTTATCGTGATAGAGATAATCTATATTATTTGGATAACAAATCCAGCGTCAAGTGTTATTGGTAGTCCTCCCCATAATAATGTAGGAATAGAATATCAGCCTGTCACCCTTATTAGTGACCTGGAAGGAATAGCTCTCTCCGGTTGGTATATTCCATCTGAGAACGGGGCAGCAATAATATTACTGCATGGCTTCGGCAGCAATCGGTTAGAAATGATATCTCGAGCAGATATCTTAGCGCAGCATGGTTATGGGGTGCTTCTGTATGATCTTCGAGGACATGGCGAAAGCGGAGGCGATAAAAGAGCATTTGGATGGCAGGATGTGGAGGATGTCAAAGCCGCCTTGGAATTCTTGTCGAGATCTGAAGACGTTGATCCTGATCGAATAGGTATAATGGGGTTCTCAATCGGGGGACAAATAGCTATTCGAGCAGCTGCTGAATTTGAAGAAATCAGAGTTATCATAGCGGACGATCCAGGCTTTGTTACAGTAGATGATGCCCCCAGGCCTAGGAACATAAAAGAGAAAATTATCTATGCTATATCATGGATCGATAGTAGATGTGTTTCCCTTTGGACTGGTATACCCATTCCTGCCGGAGTTCCAGAAGAAATAAGTAAAATAACACCCCGACCGATTATGTTTATCAATACTGGAGAAGCAGGAGGGCGAGACCTGGTACGATATTTCTATCACTTTGCAGATCAACCAAAAGAGCTTTGGGAAATCCCCGAAACATATCATGGTGGTCAGCTCAAGGCTCGCCCTTTGGAATATGAAGAAAAGGTGATCACCTTTCTAAATAATAACCTACTGAAGAAATGAAAATGATTTGATCCCATCTATCAATAAGTATTAGATCAGGCTTTTTATTCGGGACAGAAAACAGCCTAACCCCCGCTGCCCCGCAAAAAACGCGGGATCTGCGACACCTGACCGCCGGGCTCGTCGGTAGTCGATCTTTAATTCCC
>JAUWCZ010000005.1 GCA_030609055.1 Chloroflexota bacterium
AAATTCGGTCCTGGCCTCATTTAATAAACCTAATTCCCACAATTCAGTTCCACGGATTATCCGCGGATCATTGGCCAACATCCCGAGGCTATCCAGATTCGTTTCAGGAGGGATTACAAATGTATCTCGGATCCAGGTTTGAGCACCCTCTTTCTCTGCCAGGATATCAAAACCAAAATCATAATCCTGGGGAGGAGTAAATGGCCCCCGGTTTTGAAGCAGATCCCGAGCCCGTTCGCTGTAATACCCGGTGGGATCTGCGTTGGCTGCTTCACTCCAAGCAGCGAGCGCTGCATCAGAATTTCCCTGAAACCCATAAATTTTTCCTATCCAGAATAATGCTTGGGAGAGCTCTTCAAATGATTGGGAGGCATCACGGTATATTGAGAATGAATCTAAAGCTTGGGGATAGGCACCTAATCTTACCCATGCGATTCCACTTCTAAATATAGATTGATTCGCATATGATGATGTCGGATATTCATTAAACACCTGCTTCAAGAGCTTCGCAGCAGCTTCAAGATTCCCAACTAATTCCTCAATTTTGGCTGCATCAAATAAGAATTCAGCCGCTCGAGGATGATAGGGGTTAAGGCTTACAAAGTCCAGCAATGTCTGACTGGCTTCATTATACCGATGGAGGTAAAACCAGAGCGAATAAGCCTTAAATTCCCAGGCTTGATCCCAGTAGGCATGATCAGGATATTCGCTAATCAGTTCATCCCAAGCGAGTAGAGCTTCTTCATGCCTTCCCATTGCCCGAAGTGCAAATCCTTTATAATAAAGCGCGGTCCCTCGATCACCGGGATCCGATTCGATTAAATAGCGGTCAAAGGCTTCCACGGCATGACTGTATTGTCCGGCAAAATAATCCACCAGTCCTCGATCAAGATCGCTGACCTCAAATCCGCCGTTAACTAATTCCACCAATGCCAAATACGAGTCATAACTCAAGGGATATTGAATCACTGCATCCTGAAAGGCAGATTCAGCCAGGTCGATTTGCTCCAGTTCCAAGTAAGACAGACCAAGCAGATAATCAGCCCGCGCTTTGGTGTAATCGTTTGCGGTTTGAAGATAAACGTCATTGTAGATCACGATCGCGGTGGAATGGTCATCTTGAGCAGCATATTCCTGGGCGATTTTCAACTGCAAGGTAAAAAGAGCATCTCCGCTTCCAGCAGCAATCGCAGACTGATAGGCGTCAATAGCCTGGTTGGGCTCTCCGGCTTGAGAAAGGGCATCTCCTCTCCTTTGCTGCATAAAAGCATCCAGGATTCCCGGTCGCCGAGCTAAATAGGCATAATAAGCGTCCGCTGCTTCTTTATGCCGGTTAAGGGCTGTATAAGTTTCTGCTAATGCAAAATAGCCTTTATGTACTAATGTTGAGTCGGGATAGGTTGACACCAGGAGCCGCAGATAATCCAGAGCTTTCTGATAATCCTGTTTCTGAAAGTAAACTTTTCCCAATCCCAACAAGGCAGCGCTGATTTGATCCGGCGAGGAATCGCTCCCCAGCATATCCTCATAGCTAGCGATGGACGATTCCCAGTCTCCATAAAAATAGTACACATCCCCGGGAATTGTACTCTGAAGGGGAGGTAAGATCGGGGTGGAAGTGGGAACCGGTGTCGGAAGAACCAGGTTATCAGGAGTAACAGATAGCTGTATCGAATGGTCCACAGGTCCTTCTGGATTTCTCTGAAATAAGAGATAGTTTCCCCCAATAAAAAGCGTCCCGATAAATATCAGTAAGATGAAAATCTTGTAGAAGTTTTTTTTCATAGGATTAGTGGAATTTAACTTGTCTGCGTAGTCAGGCTAAATTGTCCACTCCCCATGGACAATGGCTGCCAGATACCAGTTGTTGGAATCTTTAATAAATACCAGCCTTAGGCTTCTCCAATCCATGCCGCCGTACAGGGGATCAAAACCAGAGAAATAATATTCAATCGTCAAACCATCAGGATATAGATCCGGGATGTTGTTAATTGCATTCCCGGAACTCAACTCAACATCGAATCCGATCATTTCAGCATTAAGGTAATCTGCATCATACACAAAATCCTGATGATACGCCTGGAAGGTCATCTTGATCGGGTCCCCTGTCCCATCATATCTACCCCATAAATAAAGTTCAGAAGTGTTTGCTGATTCTGGCAGATCTTGGGGACAAAAGCTTAGATTGTTTTCGTTAAGGTATGGATATGGTGAGAATCGCAAACAGTAATCAGGATGGATCAGATCCGCCAACAAAATGTAATCATAGCGGCGGAGAGCCGCCAGGACATACTGCCCTTGTTTTATCAACTCTTCAGGGATTTCACCTTTTTGGATTGCAAGATGGTTTTTATCAACCCAGCCTTGGATTTGCCGATACTCGGCCAAAACCCAGGGGATATCCTCAAGGATAACAGGTTCTCCAAATATTTTGATCTCTGTACCTGATGCGGGAATTGTACTGATTATTTGTGCATCTAATGTGGGAGAACTATACATATTTAGGTTATCATCCGGGTTCAACCCAACTGGTGTGAAACTCTCCTCGGAAGGCAGCAGATCTCCGGTTGAAGAAGTAGATTCTACGGTTATCCCTTCGGATTGAATTTCTTCATAAAGGTGAGGAGTTGAGTCTGTCTTGTCCAATTGTGAAGTAGGTAAGCATCCACTTAGAAACTGCATTAAGAATATTATTCCAATGATCAAGCAGGGGGACCTAATTAGTTTGATTAATTTATTGATATTCATTTTTGTAATAATCGCATATATTGTTTAAAGGACATTGCTCACAAAATGGTTGGCGGGCTTTGCATATTTCCCTACCAAGCCGGATCAGGTTAAGATGAACTGGATAGTAGGTATCAGGTGAAAACTGCTCTGCTAAAAATTTGTGGGCTTTTTCTGGGTTCATCTTAGCAGGTCGGATTCCAATCCTTCCAGAAACGCGGAAAACATGTGTGTCGACTGGAAAAGCAGGCATATCCAGAGAGAATAAGAGCACTATCGCTGCAGTTTTAGGACCTACTCCTTTAAGTTTTGTCAGCCATTTCGATGCTTCCTGGCTTGTTTTTGACCGTAAAAAATCCAGCTCGATTTGACCTCTCTCTTTAGTAATTGTCTTTAGCGCATTTTGGATTGCAGGTGCTTTCTGATTGGCTAATCCACCGATTTTAATCGACTCAGCAACCTTGGTGACGGGAGCATCCCTAACCTCCTCCCAGGTAGGAAATACCTCCCGGAGTTGGGCAAAGGCTTGATCTCGATTTTGATCATTAGTGTTTTGAGACAAGATAGTGGAGATGAGTTCACCAACCGGGGAAAGGTGCGGGCGCCAGTTTGGAAGGCCGTACTCTTCTACCAATAATTGATGTGTCATGGCCGCAAGCTGATTACCAGTCATAGATTAGCTGTATTGTAATTGAAAACATGGTTTTCCAATGCCAATAAGGATATCACATTGATTCCGGTTGGGTAGTTCCGGACCAAAATCTGTCAGGGCTTCGATCTGATCGGCTGATAAAACATTCAACTGACGTAATACTTCGATCATCACAGCTCTTTTTGCCCTTTTCCCCTGACCGCCATCCGAGATTTTTAGGGCGATGCCCAAAGCTGGAGATCCGGGGTTGAGTGCATTTTCCAGGATACCTGCCGCCTGGAATGCCTCTGCGCCACCTTTTGAGATGATCTTGCCCTCAGAACATTCCATTAACCGGGTATCCAGTCGTCCTGGACCGGCCACCAGAAACGGATAGGAAGTCATCGCAGAGGTGATCATTTTACAGGCAGTCTGCCGTTTCTCCGAAATTCCATCAGGATTTGTCAGCCGAGCCCATCCCCAGGCAGCATGATATAAAGGCATAGCAAAGGTAGGAACAGAACAACCATCCCCGCCATACTGGATCCCAGATTGATCAAGGCAGCACATATCTGCTAAAACTGACAGGATATGCTGCTGGACAGGATGTTGAATTTCTGTATAGTTTTTCAAATCAGCCTGAAGTAATTTCGATTGCGCCAGCATACCGGTATGTTTCCCGGAACAATTATGGTGATTGGGAGATGGTTGTTCTCCCCGATCTCTCAAGATTGTCCGGGTTCCTTGATGGAATGGCTGATGTGCGCAGCAAAGCAAATCCTTGTCTGTAACCCCAATTTTTTGTTGAAGCCCGTGGAGCGTTCTAAGATGATGATCTGTTCCCGAGTGGGATGCACAGGTTATGGCTAATTCTGCCTGAGAAATTTGAAAAGCTTCCATACCCCCCAGCTCCACCAGAGGTATCGCCTGAAAGGGTTTGGCAGAGGATCGCAGGAAACTGGCTGTATCTGGATTTCCATACTAGGCGAAGAGTTTACCAGAAGGCTCGACCACCACAACCGTCCCGAAATGGACCGATTCAATACTCTCTCCTCGAATGGTATGGAAAAGAGGAAGATAACCTTGATCTGAATTTTGATGGGGGTCACTCATGAGAAAACCTGACGAGAATACTCAAGCCCTGGGATACACTCGGATGTTTTATCTCCCGCTTTCATCAGTTTTGGGAATATAATTCCTGATGTAATACTGGGTAAAACCGTGTTGTAGACGTTGGAGGAAAAATTCCCGGTCTCTCTTAAGAAATGAAAAATCATCCAGATATTTTCCGGCCAGATCACCTATATCCTCAACTGATGCCCTTCGGCTGGCGAGTTTGTCAATACGGCGGTGAATTTTCCGGAAATATTTTTTCAGATCACGGATATCATCCAGAGTAATCGGACCTCCACGACCGCTGATGATCGTATAATCTCTGTATTTTGCTCTTAACAGGACATCCAGTGTATCAATCCAAGTAGGCAAGTGGGCTTTCCCGAGGAACGGGGGTCCGTTAACAACAACTGTATCACCTATAAAGATAATCTTTTGTGACGGTATTATCAACCAACTTGAACCTGGTCTTGGACCGGGATGGTGTTCAAGCACAACAGCTTCATCTGCCCAATGAAACTTCATTCTATCTGTGAAAGTAATATCCGGGATGACCCATTGAAGTCCTGTTGTCTCAGGATATTGTTCCCAAAGAGCCCCACTTTCTGGAAGTTGCCCGCGGAAAACTGTAGAATGATCCTGCAAAGTCCTGGCGGCATCTCTGTGAGTGACTATGGGACAATCTAAACTATTCGCGCCTATTGTTCTGTCCGGGTGATCATCAAGGCAGACCAAAATTTTATGGATGGTGCCCTGACTGCGATTCAGTAAGGTTGATTTCCAGCGATGACCATCCTCTGGATGGAAAGGCGCATCAATGAATATCATTCCCCGGGGAAGGACAACAGCACCAATCGTCGGACCAGGATAAGTATCCTCGTAATATACCCCGGGTTTAATTTCGTGCATTCATACTCCTTCGGATTGCAGATCTTGAATATTCATTTTGATTGGATGGAACTGTTAATTCGCAATCGGGATTGTGAATGAAAACATGGCTCCCCCTTTAGGGAGGTTTTCAACCCAGATCCGACCCCCATGACCTTCAACAGCTAACCTGCAGAAAGCCAATCCTAATCCCAAGCCTTTGATTCTTTCATCCGGGTGCATCCGGGTAAACTTATCAAAAATCCGTCCTATATAATCCGGATCTACGCCTGATCCCGAATCAAGGACCCAGAAACGGGTGTCGTTATCATCAACTTTGGCACCAAATTCGATCATGCCATTTGTTGGTGTGAATTTGATTGCATTTTGGAAAATATTTATCAACACACGCTCAATCATGTCTCGGTCCGCATTGATTTGGGGAATATTCGGACCCAGGTCTATATTGACCTTTTGTTTCTTTGCGTTTGCCTGGCTGATTAATGCCTGCTTTGCATAGTTTATCAGCTCTTCCGGGTTAAGGAGCTCTTTATTGGTTATTGGCTGACCGCTTTCTAACCGGTTTATATCCAGTAATGATTTTGTAAGACGCTGAATCCGGACTGTTGACCGGTTGGCTATCTCAAACAAGGAGTTTATTTCCGGGTCATACCCATCAGGCAGAGATGCCTGTATCACATCCAGGCTTGAAATCACATTGCTTAAGGGAGATCTTAGATCATGAAAAATCATTGATGTCAGATCTTCCCGCAGCTGATCTAAGTTCTTCCGTTCTGAGATGTCCCGGAGGATCCATTGCAGTCGGCATTGATCAGCAATTTGAATTTGGTGAACATTAACCTGAATAGGGATATCGTCCTCGTCCTTGGTGGCTAATATGGATTCGTAACTGCTTGATGTATCTTCAATCAACTTTGAGAAGTTCTTTCCGACAATATCCCAGTTAATATCATGGATTTCACTGATGCCCATTATGTTAAGCTCTTCAGGGGAATAATTACAAGTTTTCAAGGTGCGATTATTGGTTTCAATGATGTTGCCCATCAAATCAGTGATAATGATTGGATCTGCGCTGTTTTCGAATAGATCGTGATATCGACTGTGGGCAACTTGCAGATCCTCATAGAGTTGGGCATTTTGAATTGAAGAGCCAGCGAGGCTTCCAATACCGGACAGCACTAGTAACGAATCACTTTCAAAGTAACCGCTGTACGGGTTAATTGCTTCCAGAACGCCTAATACTTTTCCTAGTAAGAAGATAGGAGCAGCAACTATAGCGTAAGGGGATATTTCTGGATACAGCTGGTTAGTTTGCCTGAGTCGTTTATCAGCAGATGGGTTATTTACAATTTCTCCTTGACCGGATTGAGCAACAAAACCAGAAAAGCCCTGACCGATTTTTATCCGTTTTCCAATCAAGGAGGACTGGAGGTCTAACTTATCATGAATGGCAGCTTTATATACTAGATATCCTTCATTTCGATCTATAAGGGATAAGGTAACTGCTTCAACTTGAAGGGCATTCCGGATTTCCTCAAGAATATTTTGAAGCACATTTTCCAATCTTAATGTCGAAGACAAGGCAGAAGCGCTGTTTGCTAATGCTGTCATCACGCGGGCTTGCCGTTGACTTTCCTCATACAGCTGAGCGTTTAATACAGCAATACCTGCCTGATCTGCAATTGCATGTATTAGAGCAATCCGTTTTTCTTGCAGGTGGTTTGGTTCAGGATGAACCAAAGTAATCACGCCAACAAGGTCGTTTCTAGCCATAATTGGGACTGCTATGGCGGATTTCGCACCAGTAGCGCTTTCTTCATCATCAGGGCGTCGAAGCCAGCGTTCATCATTACTGGTATTGGGAATAATGACTGCATCTCGATTCTTTACCACCCATCCAGCAAGACCCTCATCCAGGGTTGAGCGAAGTTGTTCATTGGTATGAGAAATTACTTGATCCTGAACAATGATCGCCGATGCGACTGGATTTTCGTTCTCATCCAGAATAATAATGCTCCCCCTGATTGCCCCGATTGTTTTAATCGAGAGAGACAGGACCCGTTCCAAGACAGTGGACAAATCAAGGGTTGTAGCAACTTCTTTACTGATTTGGTAAAGAAGATCTAAAGGTGTGGTTGGGGTATCCCTCAGGGACTTTTTGGTATTTTTTTTTGTAACCATTACAGGGATCGTATCTTCAGCAGGTTAACCCTATTCCTGGATAGTAAGAAATTTAATATGTCCCGCGATATTTCAATCATAGTGATGAGTGCTATCAGTAAACCGCTCCCCTTTAATATTCATTCTATCAAGATCTGGAGGGCAGTGGTCTCCGGAAAGTTGCTATCCTTAATTAAAAGCGATTTTCATGGAGAGAGTTGATTATCGAGCTCTCAGATTTGTATGCTGGTATTTCCAATTAAGAACTATGCCGCCCAGGTGGTAAGCCCATTCTTTTAATCCTGCTCAGAGTATAGCATAATCAGAAAACACCTGCACCAAACTGATGTTCAATGGCCTCTAAATGGCAGGAAAGGACTCATCTTTCTAGATCTCAAGCCTTGGGAGCTGAAGTAGGAGATCTTCAAAGGTTAATTTTAGATTGGCGTTGTCCTGCAGTAAAGAATGTGCTCTGCGAAAATGATCCAGCGTTTTTTTTGCTGTAGATATATTAACCCGGCTAACAAATCGTTCGATCTCCTCAGCCCGGTCAATATTCTGTAAGGGTGCCTGAGAATTTCCTGTTTGGAGAAGAATATCATGCCAAAGGGAGATCCAAATGGAGATTATTTTTTGGACCATACGGGGATCTTTTTCATATTTCGCTGCGTATAAAAATCGGTTAACCGCATTGCTTTGCACAATTTGGAGATGATCATTTAGCAGTGTTTCCCGGAGTTCTTGAGCTGCGGGAGTCTGATGGTAGTGAAGGGCTAATTCAGGGTTTCCTCCAGAGATATGGGATAGGAAACTTGCTTGATCTGCCGGGATGCCGTGCTTCAGCTCTAATCCCTTGCTGATTGTGGATATTGGTACGGGATGGAGTCTAATTTCCTCGCACCGCGATGAAATTGTTTCCAGGAGAGAACCGGCGGTTTTCGCCGTCAGGATTAATATTGCATTCCCGGGGGGCTCTTCTAATGTTTTTAATAAGGCGTTCTGGGCAGATGCATTCGCCTCCTCAAAATTAAGTAATAATCCAATCCTTCGTGAAACCTCAAAGGGAGTAAGGTGGAGGTGATGGATCAACTCCCGAACCTGGTCTATTTTTATCTGTGAACTTTCTTCCTCCCTTGCGATTGGAAAAAGATCAGGATGTTCTAAACGATTGATTCTTTTACAGTTTTGGCAAATACCGCAAGGAATGCCAGGTTCAACTGGATCTTTACAGATGATAGCTTGAATAAACCGTAGCGCGAGAATCTTTTTTCCAATCCCTGTAGGACCGGTGATTAAATATGCGTGGCGAAGAGCACTCTGCAGAATATGTCCGCGCAAAAGCTTGACTGCCCAATCGTGTCCTATCACATCCCAGGTCATGAAGTAATTCTACGATAGGGCAACCATTTCCGCAATGTTGTTGACATGAATCTGGCTACCCAGTAGAATCAGCCCAGTATGGAAACCCTCGAGTTATTAAATCCCCAACAAATTAAAGCTGTAACAGCTGCCCATGGACCTATTTTAGTATTGGCTGGGCCAGGTTCCGGAAAGACTCGGGTATTGACCCACCGGGTAGCTTATTTGATTGGGGAACAAGGAGTTCAGCCCTACAATGTCATGGCTGTAACGTTTACAAATAAGGCTGCTTCCGAAATGGGAGACCGGGTTGCTGATTTACTCGGACATCAAATCCATGGTTTAACTTTGGGAACTTTTCACGCGACTTGTGCCAGGATCCTCCGCATTGAATCTGATCACCTCCCTGTGAATTCTAACTATGTCATTTTTGATGCCGATGACCAGGTGAAGGTAGTGCGGCAGGTACTCCAAGATCAAAACCTGGATGAGAAACGCTATCGTCCCCAAAGTGTCCATACATCCATATCCGCCGCAAAAAATGAACTTTTCCTGCCGGAAGATCTTCCAATTCAAACCTATCGTGATGAAGTGATCGCTCGGGTATATCAGCAGTATCAGAAAATTCTTCTTTCCAGCAATGCTCTCGATTTTGATGATTTATTACTATGGATGGCATTATTACTGGCGGATAATGAAATAATTCGGAAAAAGTATGCCCAAAGGTATCACCATATCTTGGTTGACGAATTCCAGGATACCAATATGGCGCAATACACATTATTAATGCACCTGGCATCTCATCATCGAAACCTGTTTGTAGTGGGTGATTCAGATCAATCTATTTACCGGTGGAGGGGTGCAGATTACAGAAACGTGCGCAGATTTGAAGAGGATTTCCCTGATGCAGAAGTTATTCTGTTGGAGCAAAACTACCGATCCAAGCAAAATATCCTAGATACAGCAATGTCTATCATAGATCGGAATACACAACGCACTCCCAAGAAACTTTTTACTGAGCGGGGAGCGGGGGAGAAGATTATCATCCGGGAAGCCTATGATGAACGGGAGCAAGCACAAATAGTGGTTGATATCATTATTCAGCAAATTGCTGAGAAGCAGGCTTCCGCGGCAGATTTTGCAATTATGTACAGAACCAATGCTCAATCCCGCTTGGTGGAGGAAGCATTTTTATCGGTTAACATACCATATAAGCTGGTAGGAGCCCAAAGGTTTTATGGTCGCAGGGAAGTAAAAGACATCATTGCCTACCTTCGCCTGACGGTTAACCCAGACGATATCTTCAGCCTTTCCCGGGTGATTAACACACCCAGCCGCAAGATCGGGACTAAAACCTTCGCAGAATTGATTACAGTTGCCCAGAAATCAGAGATCACTCCTGGTAATTTGCTTCTCAACCTCGCTGAAGAAAATCCCCCAGAACTAAAATCCTTTTCAAAGACAGCAGGCAAGCGGCTAATGGGATTTGGACGATTATTATCAAGCTGGAGAGAGGTTTTTGAAACCCTGCCGCCAGTAGAAATGGTTGATCAAATTCTGACAGATATTGATTACCAGGGTTATATCGAAGACGGCAGCGAGGATGGCTACGATCGCTGGGAAAACATAATAGAACTTCGAAGATTGGCTTCTGAATATCAAACTGTCGGCTTGTATTCATTCCTGGAAGATGTGGCTCTGGTATCTGATCAGGATACATTGGATCCGGATTTGGAGGTACCTACACTATTAACCCTCCATGCAGCCAAAGGGTTGGAGTTTGGGCAAGTAATGATTATCGGATTAAATGAGGGAATCCTACCTCATCAAAGATCATTTGATGAACCTGAAGCAATGGAGGAAGAGCGTCGGCTTTTTTATGTCGGCATTACTCGGGCAGAAGACTGTTTATACCTATTCCATTCCTTGAACCGTTACAGTTATGGATATTTTGAACCTCTGGAAGCCTCCCGGTATTATCGTGATATTCCCCCGGAATTGAGGGATGAGGACCAGCTTCTAAGTTACACCTCAGGCATTATTAAAGCTCCCCAGGATGTCAGATCTTGGAAGGATATGCAGGGAGAAACCACTACCACACGTTCACAGGAGAGTCAGTATCATCCCGGGATAAAGGTTGAGCACACCAAATGGGGAGAAGGATTAGTGTTAAATAGCACACTACAGGACGATGATGAAATTGTGGATATTTTCTTTGTGGGGGTGGGGAAGAAGAAACTGATCGCATCCCTCGCTGATCTTAAAATAATTGACTCCTAGAGAATGGTAAAATTATTTTTGAAACCCTGCAGTTACTTGGTAGTCGGTTCTAGAAATGGCAGTTATTGAAAAAGGTTCGTTCGAAGTGATCAGCCGCAGTCCTAACCAGACCCGCCGTATTGGCATGAGGTTAGGTGAATTACTGCATCCCGGAGATGTGATTGGGCTGGAAGGCAATCTTGGTGCTGGAAAAACAACCCTGGTTCAAGGAGTTGCCTCTGGTTGGGGATCCTATGATTCAGTATCCAGCCCAACATATGTTCTGGTCAATGTCTACCGGCGGTTGGATCACAATCAACTTTATCATCTGGATGCTTTTCGATTATCAAGTCCAGAAGAAGCAGTTGACCTAGATATTGATGCTTTGTTAGTCCAAGGTCCGCTCTTGGTGGAATGGGCAGACAGAATTAAGGATGCTTTACCGGAAGGTTTATTGTGGATTAATATGCGATTGATCAACGATGAACAAAGGGATTTTATTGTTCATGCACGGGGTGATCGGCATAAAGATCTGCTTGATCAATTCCGGGAGGACATTTACGGAATATAAACATGTTACTGGCAGTGGATACCTCTTCCCGGGCTGTGGGGATAGCCCTTTTTGATGGAAACCAATTCCTGTGTGAGGAAAGCTGGATTTCCTCCCGCTACCATACTGTTGAATTGGCAAAAGCTGTCCAGGCCAACCTTTCCCGGGCAGGATTATCTGTGGCAGATCTGCATGTCTTGGGAGTTGCCATTGGCCCCGGATCCTTTACTGGTCTTCGAATTGGTTTGGGGTTGATCAAAGGAATCGCCTATACACACCAATTGCCAGTGATCGGGATTCCCACACTCGATATCACTGCTAGAGCAATTCCGGTTCGAGATATCAAGTTAGCAGCAGTCCTTCAGGCTGGAAGAAACCGCTTAGCAGTTGGCTGGTACCAGGCAGGAGAGGAGAGCTGGGAATCTGAAGGTCCTGTAGAAAATCTCACCCTGCCAGAACTCCTAAAAAAGATCGATCAGCCTTGCATTCTAACTGGAGAATTATCAGAAGAAATCCGGCAAAGTATTGTGGCAAATGAATTGATCAAGCCTGCCAGTCCCACATTAGCTTTACGCAGTCCTAAATATCTGGCTGAGTTGGCATGGCAGCGATGGCAGGATGGAAATGTTGATAATATTCTGAAACTCACCCCGAGCTATCTTCATAAAGGGGATCCAATCCTTGGATAAAGATCTCCCAGATAAGGAGCTGATTTTCTCCATGAATCCGGATCAAGTGCTGATAAACATAGCCGAAAAGATTGCTAGCTGCAATAAGTGTGATCTGCATCACTCAAGAGAAAAAGGTGTTCCGGGAGAAGGTCCCTCGAATGCGGAGATCATTTTTATTGGTGAAGGACCTGGTTTTCATGAGAATATGCAGGGAAGACCCTTTGTGGGGGCTGCTGGTGATTTTTTGGTTGAGTTATTGGACGGGATCGGGCTCAAGAGAGAGGATGTTTTTATAACCAATGTTGTCAAATGCAGACCGCCTGGAAACAGAGACCCCGCACCGGAAGAACTTAAAACTTGCAGTCCTTACTTAGACCAGCAACTTCAGGTGATCAACCCCAAAGTCATAGTCACTCTGGGACGGTTTTCCATGGCTAGGTTTTTCCCCCATGCGAAAATCAGTGAGATTCATGGACAGCCGGTCCAGGTGAAGGGAATGCTAGTGGTTCCCTTTTATCACCCCGCAGCCGCTCTCCACCGCCCCTCGTTGAGATCTGTTGTGGAGGAGGATTTTGCTTCTCTACCCGAATTGATCAAGAACGCGGAAAAGACACCAGCGGTTCAGTCAAAAGATCCTCCCGAGGAAGAAAACCAGGCTGAACAACTTAGACTGTTTTAATCGATTACTACTTCTTAATGGAGTGTATATGGTGAATAAGAAGAATAGTTTACAGAAAAAAATAAATGACCGCTCCGCAAAGGTTGTTGTCTTAGGTTTGGGGTACGTAGGTTTACCACTGGCAGTTGTGTTGGCAGAAGCCGGTTACCAGGTTACAGGAGTTGATCCGGATCAAGAGAAAGTAACACTGCTTAATCAAGGGATCAGTTATATCGATGATGTAGATATTGAAGCGGTGAAGCTCTTGACTGAGAGCAAGAACCTACTAGCAACAAGTGATTTTTCTGTGGTTGCCGAGGCAGATGCCGTGAGTATTTGTGTGCCAACACCACTCAGAAAAACCAGGGACCCGGATTTATCCTATATTGTTGATGTCTCAGAAGCTATTGCACCCTTTATTCATCCACATATGGTGGTTGTCTTGGAATCCACCACCTATCCCGGCACAACCCGGGAACTGCTCCTTCCCAAACTGATTGAAGCTAGAAATCTTACAGTTGGAGAAAACTTCTTCTTGGCTTTTTCTCCTGAAAGGGTTGATCCGGGAAGGGAGGATTGGACCACAGTTAATACGCCAAAAGTGGTTGGAGGTATAACTCCAGCCTGTACGGAAATTGCCTCAGCATTTTATGAACAAGCAATGGAAAATATTGTTTCAGTTTCCACCACAGAAGTAGCTGAGATGACCAAGCTGCTTGAAAACACATACCGGATGGTGAACATCGGGTTAGTCAATGAAATGGCGATTATGTGTGACAGGATGGGGATTGATGTCTGGGAAGTGATAGAAGCAGCAGCTACCAAACCCTTTGGTTTTATGAAATTTACTCCTGGACCTGGATTGGGTGGACATTGTATTCCAATTGATCCATTATATTTATCCTGGAAGTTGCGATCTTTAAACTATACAGCGCGATTCATAGACTTGGCATCGGAGATAAATACCGGTATGCCCCGTTACGTGGTTGGCAAAGTCCAAAATGCTTTGAATAGTCGCCAGATACCGTTAAAAAACAGTCGGATTCTGGTTTTAGGAGCTGCCTATAAACCGGATATTAATGATGTTCGGGAATCTCCGGCTTTGGATGTAATTGGTCTGTTGCAGCAAAACGGAGCAGAGGTGACCTACCACGATCCCTATATTCCCCAGCTCAGCCAAGAAAATATCAAATTATCCAGTGTTCCTGATTTGATGGCAGCGGTAGAAAGTGTGGATTGTGTTGTTATCATCACTAACCACAGTGAATATGATTATCAACAAATCTATGAAAAAGCTAACTGTGTCATGGATGCCAGGAATGCACTTGGTTCAATCGGGCGAGATGATCCCAAAGTAACCCGTTTATAGAAAATAACCCCCTGGATAGGATTATGGAAAAATATCTCATCACCGGTACGGCTGGTTTTATCGCTTCAGTAGTTGCAGAAATGCTTCTCGACAAAAGTGCAACCGTTGTGGGCCTTGATAATCTTAATCATGCCTACGATATCCGCATGAAAGAATACCGCCTGGAACGGTTATTGAAATATCCAAACTTCTCATTTCATAAACTTGATGTCAGTGACCGAGCCTTATTGAAGGATGACCAGCTCACTGGTCGGAATTTTGATGCGGTTATAAACCTGGCAGCTCGGGCTGGCGTCCGGGACAGCCTGGCAGATCCCTGGATTTATATGGACACTAATGTAAACGGGACTTTAAACCTGCTAGAATTTTGCCGGCAGGAAGGGATCTCAAAATTTATTCTCGCCTCTACTTCAAGTATTTATGGGGCGGATGCACCGTTGCCAACTCCGGAAACAGCTAGTAGTGAAAAACCTCTCCAGTCTTATGCCGCCAGTAAAAAAGCAGCTGAAGTACTCGCGTATGCCTACCATTATCTATATGACATTGATGTATCTATTGTACGATATTTTACTGTCTACGGACCCGCAGGACGACCGGATATGGTTATGTTCCGTTTTACAAAATGGATCCAGGAGGAGATGCCGGTTCACCTGAACGGGGATGGGAACCAATCTAGAGGTTTTACTTATGTGGATGACATTGCCCGGGGGACGATCTCAGCCCTCAAACCCCTGGGGTATGAAATTATCAATCTCGGTGGGCATGAACCGATGACAATAAACGAGTTGATTGCTTCCCTGGAAAGAAACATCGGAAATCGGGCAGAGATAGTGAATCATCCCCGACACCCCGCAGATATGTTAACTAGCCAGGCAGATGTTAGTAAAGCAAAGTCACTGCTGGATTGGGAACCACAGGTATCCCTGGAAGAGGGGATCGAAAAACTCGTACAATGGTATCAACAGGAACGTTTCTGGGCCAAAGATATTAAAACGGAATAATGTGTTTATTTCCCTCAAAACTTCCTGCATCTCAGCCTTGATATCAGCAGGAAATTTTGTGATTTTCAACTGTGGAATTATATAAATGCTGTTTAATTCGTTAGACTTTGCAGTCTTCTTACCTATTGTCTTCCTTCTATACTGGGTTGTCTTTAAGAATAATCAGAGAGGACAGAATATTCTGCTCCTAGCTGCCAGTTATGTATTTTACGGCTGGTGGGATTGACGTTTCCTGGGTTTAATCCTGTTTAGTACGGTTGTGGATTATTTTGTAGGGCTGGGGTTAGGAAAAGAGTAAAATCAATCTCGCAGGAGAGTTCTCTTACTTGTAAGCATCCTGGTGAATCTGGGTTTCCTGGGTTATTTTAAATACTTCAATTTTTTCCTGGATAATTTTATTGGCCTTTTTTCAT
This sequence comes from Chloroflexota bacterium, assembly GCA_030609055.1. GTDB lineage: Bacteria > Chloroflexota > Anaerolineae > Anaerolineales > UBA11858 > B10-G9. Next base: position 15,800 of record JAUWCZ010000005.1, read on the forward strand.
TCTTTGGACAGGAAATATCAACCCGTTCGCTGGATATTATTTTGCCTGTGGGGATTAGTTTTTATACTTTTCAGACTCTGAGTTATTCGATAGATGTTTATAACCGCAAAAAAACACCAACCAGGGATTTTATAATCTATTCCGCCTATGTTAGCTTTTTCCCCCAATTAGTTGCTGGACCGATTGAAAGAGCTAACCGCCTCTTGCCACAGTTTCAAGCCCGGCGTGATTTTGACTATTCTAAAGCTGTGGATGGGTTGAGGCAGATCCTGTGGGGTTTATTTAAAAAGGTTGTGATCGCAGATAGATGTGCAGAATTTGCCAACCTGATCTTTGATGGAGCCGCGGATTATTCCGGAAGCACAATGATTTTAGGTGCAGTATTTTTTGCATTTCAGATCTACGGGGATTTTTCCGGTTATTCGGATATTGCCATTGGAGTTACCAGATTATTTGGACTTGATTTAATGAAAAACTTTGCTTTCCCTTATTTTTCACGGGATATCGCAGAATTCTGGCGACGGTGGCATATTTCGCTGACTACCTGGTTTAGAGATTACCTCTATATACCTTTAGGAGGTAGCCGGGATGGTACCTGGAGGACAATCAGGAATATCTTCATCATTTTTCTTGTTAGCGGTTTTTGGCATGGAGCAAACTGGACATTCATCGCCTGGGGAGTATTAAATGCGCTCTACTTTCTGCCGTTGATGCTATTGAAGATAAACCGGACTAATATTGATAATGTTGCCAAAGGAAGCATATTTCCATCCTTGAAGGATTTATCAAGTATTGGTCTTACCTTTGGTTTAACTGTATTCGCTTGGATTTTCTTCCGGGCTGAAAGTCTGGATCACTTATCTTTGATCCTTTCTGAAGTGTTTTCCCAATCAATCATCAGTGTTCCTTATTTCTTCGGCAGACGAAAAGCATTTTTTATATTGCTTTGGTGTTTCTTCTGCATGGTAGTGGAATGGATCGGAAGAGAAAACGAACATGCGTTAGAGAAATTCGGTAATAATTGGAAATCAACCTACCGGTGGATCTTTTATTATGGGACTATGTATACCGTTTGGATTTACGGAGGATCTGAACAGCAGTTTATTTATTTTCAATTCTAGAGGTTGAACATGAGCAGGTTCATATCCAGGTTGATTAAATTTTTAGCGATTCCTGCAGTAATTTTTGCAGTGATTATTATTGCATTCCCAGCAACACCGAGGGCTAAAACATCCCTGCTTTTTTCTAAACTGGATAAGGACCGTCTGGTAGAAAACACACCTTCTCCAAGATTAATCCTTATAGGGGGGTCGAACTTAACCTTTGGAATTGACAGCAGCATGATTAAAGAGGAACTGGAGCTGAATCCAATCAATACAGCTATTCATATAAGCATTGGTCTGATGTTTATGATGGATGACATCATTGATGAAGTCCGACCCGGTGATATTCTTATTCTTTCACCTGAATATCACCAGTTCTTTGGACGTAATGCATACGGGGGAGAGGAACTCTTAAGGCTTGTCTTGGATGTCGATCGTTCTAAAATCGGACTACTGGATCTAAATCAGTGGTTCAATCTCCTTGAATTTATCCCCAAATATGCCATATCAAAAAACAAACCGACCGAATATATCATCAAAGAAAATCCCGAAATTGGGATCTATGAAAGAAAATCCTTTAACGAGTACGGAGATGTTTATATTCACTGGGCCCATAAACATAGTGATTTTAAACCTAATAAAAGAATAGAGGGAAGGTTTAATGATCAAGTGATTAATGAGTTACTTGCCTTTGAAGAGAAGGTTAATGAAAAAGGGGCTACTCTCTATATAACCTATCCCGGATTACAAGAGTTAACCTATCAGATTTATGCGGATCATATCAAGCAAGTGGAAGAAGGATTAATAGAAAATGGATTTACTATGCTTGGTACGCCAGAAAGATATAAAATGCCTGAGTTATTAATGTATAACTCGCCCTATCATCTTAATAGAGAAGGGGTTGAATACCGGGCAAATTTGCTCATTGAGGATCTCCGATCGGCTGGTGTTCCAAATATTGAGTGACGACTACAGATGCTTGACAGATTTCATAAAACCTTTATAATTCAGTTGTTGAATTATAAAGGTTTTTTCTAGTTTTTTATATGGATTGTGTGTTCAATGTAAGGAAGCAGTCTTGATCAATATCAATCATTAGATCTGGATATAGGTGAGAAATGCAAAACCGCCATAGCGGGTTGGACCACCAACATCAGGAAGGAAATGGTGTATTTTTATTAATTCTTTTGCCTGCTTTGCTTGATCCAGATCTATCGACCTGGTGACTTCTTTACTGTTCCAAATCCAGGAGATCTCGGAAACCTCAAGACCTTGCCCTGAATGTAACATCGCCGCTGTTGGAATACCTGGAATGTGGCTGAATATTTTATGAACCGGTGGGTTATCATCTATTAGGATATGTTTAAAACCTTTGGATTTTGCTTCGATAAGCCGCTGGGCATGGTTAACGTGACAGTCAAAAAAGATTAGGGATCGGTCAGGGTCAAAGTCTGGAAAATCAAATGTCTGCCAATCGTGTTCAAAAAGCTTCGCGTTCAATTGATTATATTCGAGATGTTTTAAACTTCTATCGAAGCCATATAGATCTGCTTTAGGGCAAGCTTGGGATAACAGCCAGGTCGTGTGACCTTTCCAGACCCCGCTTTCAACGATCAGGGCGGGATTTAATGCCCGGGCGAAGAGGTAAATCCAGAAGGCATTATGAAATCCGCTGCCATGCGTATTATCTGTTAGTGTCCGGCCTTGGTAGACCTCGAAAAAATCACGAATCAACACTTTTGAGTTGAAATTGGAATCCAGGTCGAAAAATCTGATACTAAAAAAACTGTCTGCGTACTGGGCTAATTCATCGATCAGCAGATCCTGGTACTCAGGGTTGAGCATATAGGAATAGGCAGGATCATGAACATATTTCATCTTAAATTTTGGCTGTTCATTTTCTTGAATATGATCCACTGTTCTAATAATTTGGATTCCGAAAATATTATTTAGAAGGGTTTTTATCAAACCTTTAAGTTTTGATAACATGGATGGAATCTCCTCGGAGAAAAAATTGAACTATTGTTGACTCGTCAACATTTTTAAAGAAAGAAATAGATGGAAAGATTTAGATCAGGCTGGTAAAACGAGTGATTGTGAAACGACAACTGCAGTTGATAAAATATTGAATACACAATTCCAATTTTACCAGTAAATAACCTCTCTGATTATTGAGGGTAGTGTGTAAAGTCTTTTCCTGGTTTTTTATATGCAGTTGTTTATTATTTTGGATGAATTAACAGATAAAATAAAAGGAACAATTGAATGGCCTCGATAATCCTGGTGGTATTTCTCCTGCTATTTATGATCCAATTTCTGTCTACCTCACAGAACCTGAGGGAATCAGTTATCAAAGCTTACCTGTTAATCTTCGGTTTTACTGCTATCCTTTCAGAGGTTTTATCACTTGCTGATCTAATAACCCGGCAAGGAGTTCTTGTTGCCTGGTTATTTCTTGCGGGATTGACTTTGATCTGGATGATTTTCAAATTCAAAGGAAAAAGAAAGAGAATGCAGCAAGGAGTAGTTTTAGATTGGGTAAGGCAATTATCCTGGATTGAAAGTTTGATTATTCTTAGTATTATATTTATTCTTATTCTTACATTGATAATTTCTTTAAAAGCACCCCCCAATAATTATGATTCAATGACATATCACATGGCTAGAGTAGCCCATTGGATCCAAAATAAAAGTATTAAGTTTTATCCCACATCAATTCCCCGTCAAAATTATTCCATGCCCCTGGCAGAATATATGATCCTGCATCTCCAATTACTTGGTCAATCGGATCAATTTGCGAATCTTGTCCAGTGGTCAGGATTTGTCATCGTGATTCTGACGGCGTCTGAGGTCGCAAAACAAATCAATGTATCCCGATCAGGTCAGCTGATAGCAGCTTTCTTTACAGCAACACTCCCAATGGCAATATTACAAAGCACGAGCACTCAGAATGATCTTACTACAGGTCTTTTCTGTTTGATATTTGCATATTACCTTTTCAAGACAATAAATTCACTCAAGTGGAGTGACATTTTTTATGCTGGTCTAAGCTTGGGTTTGGCACTCCTTACCAAGGGGACAGCATATATATACTGTGGTGTAATCGGACTCGTCATTGGTGGATACAGCATATTCAAGAAAAATCCAGCAATTCGATTGAAACTCATTCGCGTTTTCGGATTAATTATCATTTGTACATTGATTCTTAACTCAGGGATATATTATCGGAATATAGATCTCTATTCCCATCCACTCTCGACAGCAACTGAAAGAATCACCAATGACAAACTTTCGATCAAGGTTTTATACGCAAATTTAGTTCGGAATGGCACTATGCAATTGGCAGTTCCTTTCCCAAAAGTCAATCAAATCTTTACCAGTAGAGTAATCACTCATCTGGGAGATAGTGCCTCAAATCCGGATTCCACCTTCCCGTGGACAAGATTTAAAATCCAATACCTTATCAATGATGATGAAGCTGGAAACCTGCTCCACTTTATCCTAATCCTGATCGTCATTCTATTGCTTCCCTGGATTAAAACCGCCCCTAAAGAACCTCTATATTTGTACGCAGGAGCGGTAACCATTTCTGCTGTCATGTTTTCTTTATTATTTAAATGGCAACCATGGGGAAACCGGTTGCAATTACCACTATTCTTCCTCGGATCCCCTCTAGTTGGATATATGAAGGATAGAATAAAAGGATCTTACTTCCTGATTCTGCTGGGTATTTTCAGCTTCTTCTGCTACAGTGTGCCGTATGTTATGTTAAACTCAACTAGACCATTAGTACCAATATTTAAGAAAGAATCGCATTTTCGGATTAATAAATTTTTTTCAAACAGACCTCATTTGTATGATGAATACGCTGAAATAATAGCCCCCTTCTACAATAATCGATCATCTGTGCTTCGAACTGATAGGCAAATGATGTATTTTTCAAGCAATATGTCTTTCTATGAAGATTACCAGAAAGTCATGAACGTAGTGAACGATCTAGAAGTAGAAGTTATTGGTTTATACCTTGATAGCAATCATTGGGAGTATCCAATCTGGGTCCTAGCAAATCGTAATGCTTCCGTGGGCGCTCCTCATTTTAAGCATGTAGCTGTGGAAGATATCTCCGCAAGATTGGATCCAGATATTGAAAACTTGCCAGAGTATATCATCTCTACGAGATTGTTAAATACTGAATCAACCATTAGTAAAGAGTACAAAATAGTGATTGACACCCCCTCAATAACACTCCTGGTAAGATGATATAATCTCAATCTTTATGGCCTGAAAAATGATTTTTTCAAAAAGTGGACAAATATAAGAGATGAAGATAAATAAAAGAGCGATAGAAAATCAGGAAAAGACCATAGTTATTGATACTAAAAAGAAAGGGTGGCGCCTGATTAATTGGCAGGAGCTTTGGCAGTACAGGGATTTATTCCTCTTCCTGGTCTGGCGTGACATAAAAACCAGATATGCCCAGTCTATCCTGGGTGTTGGATGGGCGGTAATCCAACCTGTTTTTTCAATGATTGTCTTCACAATCGTATTTGGAAATATTGCCAAAGTCAGTTCGGAAGGTATGCCGTATGCAATTTTTAGTTACACAGCTTTAGTGCCCTGGACGTTCTTCTCGACCTCCCTGACCAGTGCCAGTGGTAGTTTAATCAGTTCAAAGAACCTGATTACAAAAGTTTATTTCCCGCGCTTGGTAATTCCAATTGCTCCCGTCTTGGGAAAAATGATTGATTTCGGTATTTCTTTCTTGATTCTACTGGGCTTAATGGTTTGGTTTGGTGTCAAACCAACGATCTGGTCATTAATGATCCCGGTTTTTATCTTATTAATGATGCTAACTTCTGCTGGTGTGGGAATGTGGCTAACAGCCCTGTCCATTCAATACAGGGATATCCGGTACGGATCTAACTTTTTTGTACAGTTACTGATGTATGCTTCTCCCGTGATCTACCCAGCCAGTAGTATTCCTGAAAAATATCAATTTATATACTCATTAAATCCAATGGTAGGAGTGATCGAAGGATTCCGGGCAGCGTTATTAGGTACCCGCGCTATGCCCTGGCAGTATCTGGGAATTGGTTCCCTGATGGCTGTGTTCTTTTTTGTAACTGGCGCCCTATATTTCCGGTCCATGGAACGTTATTTTGCAGATGTTGCCTGAACTGGATGATAGGATCAAATCTAATTGCTTTATTAAAAGCAGGAAATTGAGTAAATGCGTATGTCCGATTATGCGATTAAGATAGAGAATTTATCCAAACGGTACAGAATTGGATATGAACAACAAACCAGAGATACTTTTGCTGAAGTAATCTCGGATTGGATTTCCCGGCCAATTAAGAATTACCGGAGATTAAGAAGTTTGACTCAGTTTGATGAGACAAATGGAGAAGCCGAGGATATTATCTGGGCGTTAAAGAATGTTTCGGTTGCTATTAAACCCGGAGAAGTCATCGGCGTGATCGGAAAAAATGGTGCGGGGAAGAGTACCCTGCTGAAAATCTTAAGTCGGATTACTTACCCAACCAGCGGGAAAGTGGAGCTAAATGGACGTGTTTCCAGTTTACTTGAAGTGGGAACAGGGTTCCACCCGGAGTTAACCGGTCGTGAAAATGTATATCTTAATGGAACCATCCTGGGTATGACCAAGGATGAGATTGACCGAAAATATGATGAGATTGTAGATTTTTCCGGGGTAAGTAAATTTATTGATACTCCTGTAAAGTTTTACTCCAGCGGAATGGGTGTCCGATTAGCGTTCTCAGTTGCCGCCCACCTGGAACCGGAAATATTGTTAATTGATGAAGTGCTTTCTGTTGGGGATGCGGCGTTTCAAAAAAAATCACTGGGAAAAATGGAAGAAGTCTCCCAAGAAGGTAGGACCGTGCTATTTGTCAGCCATAATATGGGTGCCATCAGATCTCTCTGTTCCCGGGGAATCTTATTAGAAGAGGGTAGATTAGTAAAAGACGGTGAAGTTGATAAGGTCATAAATTGTTATTTATCCAGCAAGGACATTTCCACAGCGGGGCGGCTAGGTTGGTCAGAAGCAGATGCACCGCAGGATAAAGAGCTCATCTTGTTTGGCATCGAGTTAGTTTCTAATACTGGCGAGGTCAAAACTACTTTTCAAATCGATGAAGGATTTGAAATCCGTATCCATTACCAGTTAAGAGAGGAAGTTAGAAACCTTCGACTCTATTTAAGATTTAAAACAACCATGGGTGAAACAGTTTTTGCCACCTATGAAGACGCTCAAATCCAGCAAGGATTTAATCGAAAACCCGGGCATTATACTGCCAGCTGCAAAATACCTCCCAATATCTTAAATAATCTAACCTATAGAATTTATATCGGTTTTGATTCTCCGGGTCACAAAGTGTTAATTCCCGGCAGGGAATACCTCGAAGTTGATATTATTGATACCTCCGATGGATATCGATATGCAAAAGGGGCATTTGATGGCCCCATCCGCCCGGTGGTAAGTTGGCAGGTGGATGAACGAAAATAATTGAGATTTCAGGATTCCTTTCATTGATGATAGTTTATAAATGATGATGAATATTGTCTATTTTTCAAAGGGAGTACGGGGAAGCCGCTGCTTAGCTAAGATTTTAGATTCCGGCTTTCAGGTCAAGGCAGTTGTTGCTGTTAATCAGGAGGATGATCTGGAAAGCTTGGCCAATGAGTATGGTTTTCCAATCCTTATTCCAGAACAGCTGAACACAACAAAGACTGTCCAGGAATTAGAAGAGTACAATCCGGACCTATTTATTCTCTGCGGCTACAACAAAATCCTGAAACCGCTGATCTTTAATATTCCGCACAGGGGAACGATCAATCTGCATGGTGGGAAACTACCTGAGTACCGCGGAGCGGCACCCATAAATTGGCAGATCATTAATGGAGAGACTGCCGGCGGGTGTTCGATTCTTTATGTTGATGAGGGGATTGATACGGGAGACATTATTACTCAGGAGATTTACCCCATTAAAGCGGAAGATACCCACGCTATTATCCTGGAGAAGACATTATCCATCTTTCCTCCTCTTTTAGTAAATGTGCTCCAACAGGTTGAGGATGGGACAGTAAAATCCGTCCCTCAGGATCCTCTTGAGGGAGGGTATTATTCCCGCCGCTATCCCCGGGACAGCCAGATAAATTGGCAATTGATGGATGATGTCCAGATCCACAACCTGGTTAGGGGTATGCATGGACCCTATCCGGCGGCCTTTACTTTCCGGGGTAATACGAAAATTGAAATCGATAAAACACAGCTTCTGCAGAAATCCATTACCGGGACAGTCGGTCATGTTCCTCAAAAACGAGGAAAACATGTCATTGTTATAGCAAAAAACCGTGGCTTGCTAATTGAGAAAATCACTATTGATGGTCAAGGGATTAATCCGTCGGATTTCTTTAAGGTTGGAGATGATTTAAGACCATAATTATCAAGAGGAAGGCATGAAATGAGCAAGGTATTAATTACGGGAGGAGCGGGTTTCATTGGATCGTATGTCTGCCATAAACTTCTGGATATGGGTCATGAGGTTGTTGTCTTTGACGCATTTATCCATTATATTTCTCCACTTAAGAGCATTTTAAAGCAGTATACAGAATTGCGATTTCAGGGAATTGCTGACCAGATTGATTTCCGCCGGGGAGACACGCGAGATAAGGCTCATTTGCGACGCGTGATTCTGGAAACCCAACCGGAAAGGATTTTACATCTGGCCGCGCTGCCGATAGCTGATCTGTCTAACCGACACTCTGAGGAGGCGCTTACTAGCATTCTGGAAGGTGCTGTGAACGTGCTCGAAGTGCTTAGAGATGTTGATTTTGTAGAGCGATTTGTCTATATCTCCTCATCAATGATTTACGGAGATTTTGAAGAAATTCCCGCTCCAGAGGATCATCCGAAACGGCCAAAGGAAATCTATGGTGGGACTAAATATGCCGGGGAAGTAATGACAGAAACTTACAGCCGCCGCTATGGAATCCCCTACAGCATTGTCCGGCCATCGGCTGTTTATGGTCCCTATGATGTCAACCGACGGGTAAGTCAAATATTTGTAGAAAACGCCTTGTTAGGAAAACCGATCACACTTTTCAGTGGAGGTCTCCAAGCCCTTGATTTTACCTATGTTGAGGATACCGCAGATGGAATAATTAAAGTAATGTTTCATGAAAATGGAGTGGGGAATGCGTTTAATATTACCTACGGGCATGGATATACCCTGAGGGAATTTGCTGAGATTCTCCAGGGTCATTTTCCACATCTGGAGGTAAGGATTGTTGAGGAAGAAGATGTCTTTCGTCCAAAACGGGGCGCTTTGTCAATTGAAAAAGCCAAACAAATGGTGGGGTATGATCCCCAGGTATCCCTGGAGGAGGGCATAAAACAGTATCTGGAAGTCTACCGGAAACTGGAAGTATTCAATAATAAATAAATTTATTCAGTAAAATCGGACGTGGACCAAGGAGTAAAAATGCGAAAAATTCCCTTGTGCATCCCATACACCGGGCAGGAAGAAAAAGATGCCGTAAATGCAGTGATCGACTCTGGATGGTATGCACACGGTCCAAAAAACAAGGAATTTGAAGAAGGATTTGCGGAATATCTGGGTGTAAAACATGCCCTTTCGATGAATTCCTGTACTTCCGCCCTCCATTTAGCGATTGAGGGTTTGGGAATCACGGGAGAAGTTATCATTCCCAGCTTCACATTTGTGGCGTCAGCAAACGCCGTGATAACTGGTGGTGCCCGACCCGTGTTTGCAGATATTGAGTATGAAACCTGTAATATTGATCCTGCTTCGATCGAACGGTTAATTTCTCCCAACACGGAAGCCATAATGCCCGTCCACTTTGGCGGCCAAAGCGCGGATATGACGGCGGTGATGGATATTGCAGATAAGCATAATTTACACGTGATTGAAGATTCGGCAGAAACCATTGGAGGGGAACATTATCGTCAGTATACCGGTACATTTGGTGTGGGGTGTTTTTCATTTTATCCCACAAAGAATCTAACCACCGGGGAAGGTGGGATGCTGACTACTGATGATGATGAATTGGCAATAAAAGTTAAAGCTCTCTTGGCCCATGGGATAGATAAAACTACCTACGAAAGGGAGGATATGGATAAAGCCTGGTTCAGATCTTCTAGCCGAATCGGTTACAACTTCCGGATGAGCAATATCCTGGCCGCAATTGGGGTGGAGCAGTTAAAGAAACTTCCGGATATGAACAGGAAACGTCGAAAACTGGCTGCAAGATTAACAGAGTCACTATCAGAAATCCCGGAAATCAAACCACCGTTGGAAAAACCGGAAAATAAACATGTTTACCAAATGTATACTGTCAGGGTTGCCGAGGGTATCGATCGGGATGCGTTCGTTCAGAGATTAAACACTATAGGGATTGGCGCTTCAATCCATTTCTACCCGCCAGTACACCATATGTCACCTTACCGCGGGGACCAATACAGGAGAGATGACTTATCTATTACTGAAAGAGTAATTGAAGAAATTGTCACTTTGCCCATGTATCCCCAAATGACAGATGAAGATTTAAGTTATATGGTGGAAGCCATCCAGAATACGCTAGCTGAACTGAAGTAATTATGCGTGTCTTACATATTAATACCACTTCCCATATTGGGGGAGCTGCCCGCGCTATGCGCAGGTTCCATGCGGCGTTAATTGAAAAAAACCACCAATCCCAATTCCTGGTTGGCCGCAGTAAGTTCCCTGAAGATCCACTGGTACATTTAATCTGGGATGAGGTCTCATCTTTCCGATCCCTAACAAACAGCCTGATATCCCGCATTGGCAACCAGGTGGAGAAATATAAGGGTATTCATCCCTGGTCTAATCGGACAACATTAAGAATAGTTGACACACCTATCTACCTCTGGGCGGATATCCTTGATCTGAGAAATCTCTTTGGTGGCTATTTTAATCTTTGGAGTTTGCCAGCGCTGTCGGCTGGGAAACCCGTTGTCTGGCGGTTGCCGGATCTTTGGGCGTTAACCGGACATTGCGCTTATCCTTATGATTGTCAACGTTGGAAAACAGGGTGCCATCACTGCCCGTTATTAACCAAAGAGGGACGCAAGATTGTTGAACCATCTCCAACCATTTTGGATGGGACCAGACGAGTCTGGCAGGCAAAAAAAGATCTCTACCAGAAATCTAATCTTCATATCATTGTTACCACCAAGTGGATGCAGGAAAACGTTCGTCAGAGTATCCAGGGAAATGCGCTGTCAATCAATGTTATTTCTAATGGAGTCAATCTTGAGATCTTTAAACCTATCACCAGATCGGAAGCCCGTTCCAGGCTTGGTTTACCTCATGATGAGAAACTACTGCTTTGGGCAGCTGGCGGTAAGGGAAACTATCGTAAAGGTTATCACCTGGCAGTAAAGGCACTGGAAGAAATCCAAGAAAAAGGGGAACTCACTCCGACCTTAATCACTATGGGAGGAGAGGAGGGCTGGAATCAGCCTGAGGTTCTCCAGAAAGTCCGGCACTTTGGGTATATCAGGGATGCTGAACAACAAGCCGTGATTTATGCTGCTGCGGATGCCTTTATATGCAGCACCTTGGCAGACGGCCAACCACAAACTGCCCTGGAATCCCTGGCGTGTGGAACACCGATTATTGCCTTTAATCTTGGTCCGATGCCTGATTTGGCGATCCAAGGTAAAACAGGTTTTATTGCACCTGAAACAACTGTTCAATCACTCCGAGAGGAAATCGAAAAATTCTTGTTACTAGAAGAACTCCATCCTGTGATGAGGGAGCACTGCCGCAATCAGGCCCTGGAGAAGTATGATCTCAGTAAACAGACAGAAGAGTATGTCCGCCTGTATCAAGAGATCTTGATTAACCACAGATCGAAAGTCCCCCACGGAAACATATAGATTGTTTGGATCAGAGAGCATTTGCAGAGAATAACTGGATTTTAACTTTTCATTCTGAAGTGCCAGGTTATTTACTTGTTAAACAGGGACTTCAGTCTTGATCGCCAGGGATGTTTATTCGCTTCCTGCCAGCGCTGGTAGGAGCCGATTCTGGTTGGGGTAACTTTTTTAAGCAGTTTTTCAGTAGAGGGGGTGAAGAAGAGGGACAAAACGTTAAACAACTGCTGAGTTATTTCTTTGGGTTGAGTACAGAAATCCTCGTAAGTGATTTCATGATAGGTATCACAGTCAGAAGCAAACCTAAGCACTCTTTGTGTGTAAGCCTCTGCTAAAGCTTTCCAGTGCTCAAAGTCATTTAGAACTCCAACTCCAGCTTTATATTTACTGGTTAAAGATGCAGCAATATCTTCCAGGGACCTTCGAATGTGGATGACTTTGGCATTTGGAAATATTCTAAGATACAACGGAAGCAAGACGCACAAGCGCGGATCTTTAATCCCCCAGGATGATCTGCCATCATATCCCCACTGCAAATAATCTACCAGCCAATGCTTTAATATAAAAGGTCCTAGTGTCTTTTCATAAGAGAGCACTTCTTCTTCACTCATCAAAGGTAGTTTAGCCCAATTCCCTTTGCCGCCAAGGATCAATCTATCATTGATGAAGTTTGAAAAGAAATATGATTCATAATGGTCCATATTGGCGCCGAAGAATATCCCGTTCTTATGGAGGATTTCGGTCAAGATTGAAGTGCCAGAGTTATGCATGCCAACAACCAGCACTGGATTCTGGGGTGCTGAGAGAGACTGAAGTGAGTGGGGATCTAGATTGGGTAAATTATGTTGTGCGGGAAAATAAATCTCTGACATTGGGTTTCCTTCTTGTTTATCAGCAGTTGATAATTAACCTGAGAGAAACTAGTTTTTTCTTCTCTTAAATATTGACACTCCCTTTGCTCTTCGGTTTTGGGACGTAGGATTATCTTCGAACATGTACCCGTAGTTGGAGATATCTTTCTGATAGAGATCTTGGACCAGATCGATTTCTTCAGGGCTATAGTAGTTAGAATAATGCTGATGATCTGAAGGATTTAGGTACGGCAAACGAACCCGCGCGAGACCAATTCTATCGAAGACCAGATTCATATCAGGTTGAAGGGCTTCAAACCTGCAAATTTGATCTGCAAACTGACGGTCATTAAAATGTGTGTAAAGATGCAGTGGTAAGGCATGAATCTTGATTCGATCATCTTCGCAGTATTGATCAAAATTATTTAGGAAATTATTTAAAGGAATATCAAAATAGCTTGCAATAGAAACAGCCCGATCCCAGGGATTTCTAACGATGGAAAATATGAAATAGTCGTCCAGCAATACATCAGTTATCCCTGTAACCCACTTCTGGAATTTCTGGGGGTGATCTTTATGATGGATAATACCCTCGATTTTGTTTTCTAAGATGCCCCGCAGGATGCTTGTACCGGCAGTTTTGGTGGCTTTCATATAGATGAACTTTCTCTCAGGGCAAACGATAATGCCGCGGATATGTTGGTGATTAGATAAATAATTGGAAAGTCCTACCCTAGATTCTTTCATCAGTTTTTGGTTACCTATTTTTGATCTATATTGAAACCGAATTTATTTACTATAGCAAGATCCTCTGGATCAAACTGGTTAAGATCTTGGTTTTTATATCTACCTAAAGAAGATGGAATTCTAGGTAATTTCTGGGCTGCTATAATTGTATCTTGATCAATGTCCAAATCAAGAAAATTGATAATTTCACCGATACTTGTATTCGGTTGGAGGCATAGTTGGTCATAATTTATTTGCAAGTACTGACCTTTTCCTAGAGTATTGCCAATCTCAGCAACCATGTTATTTGCCCTTGCCCAGAATTTGAGTGAAGCCCTGGGAAAATCCACTTCTGTTTCCGGGGTTTGGATATTAAAGAGATTTCCCCATGCCTTTAGTTGGCGTTGATTTTTACTAAATGCCATATCTGCCCCGTGTCGGATAGTGTGGATAAACTTCATATCTTGATAGTGCTCTGACATGGAATACAAAAGTAAGTAGGAATTTGGCTCTTTCCACCCCCACCCACAGTACTGGGGATCAATTAATCGAGGGTTGTGAAGAATATTCGAGAGCCTTTTTAGTGACCATAATCTTTCATCGCGATAATGCAAAATCATATCCAAAACAGCGTAAAACAGAAACCATAGCTCATTAATTGTTAATGTGTATCTTTTTAGGAGAAGTTTTTCCAGTAGTGATAAACCAGTATTAATTCTCTTGGTGTTTTTATATGATTTATAAAACCAGGTTTGCCTCCGGAATAAAAGAGTGTAAAGTAAGTTATCTGATGCAACGTTCAGGTCATCCCCGAGGTAATAACCGAACAGTGAGCATAACTCTGCAACCAAACGGGTCCCACTACCTCCAATTCCTCCGATTACTAATGGACCATTTTTTTTCCAAGATTTCATGTGTATATTTACCTAATCTTCGAGCCAGTCTTGGCAATCCCCCCCGTGATCCTCTCCAGATTCTTGATCTCGAGTTCAAACATTGCTTTTATATTGGCTTCATTGATTGTCTACTAGGTGAAGTATTCTTGACCCGCTGTATATAAGAAATCTAATTCATTTCCAATTTTAACATATAGCTATATATCCAATAGCAGAAATCCCCCCGACGTCCTTGAGGTGAATCGTATATTATTATTTTGGATCCAAGCATTATCGAAATCTAAGCCCCAAGATTATCCAAAAATCAACAACTGAGCGCTAGTTGAAAAGTCTATTCACCAGTGATATACTGGCTGTGGTTAGTGAAACAGTAATTCACCCTTTCCATTTTTACCCACGCACCAAAAATACTCGAGTGTATGTGATGCAATTTACCCCAGCAGAGATTTCAGATGTAATCATCATTACTCCGAAAATTTTCCGGGATCACCGGGGAGATTTCCTGGAAATATTTCGTTCCGAGGAATTTGCTGTTGCCGGCATTGATCTGGAATTTGTTCAGGACAACCACGCCGGGTCAAATAGGGGAGTGCTGCGCGGTCTGCATTACCAAATTAAACAAGCTCAAGGAAAACTCATCAGGGTAGTTACTGGTGAGATCTATGATGTCGCGGTTGATCTCAGAAAAGGATCTTCAACTTTTGGGCAATCTGTTTGCTTAAAATTATCAGACCAGGATAAAAAACAGCTCTGGATACCACCAGGCTTTGCCCATGGATATTATGTCTTGAGTGACTGGGCTGAAGTAAGCTATAAAGTGACAGCTTATTACACCCCCGAATGGGAAAGAACTTTATTATGGAATGATCCGGTCTTGCAGATAAACTGGCCGCTGGAATCTCCCGATCATCCGCTGCTATCCAATAATGATCTTCAGGGTTTACCCCTCAATAAAGCCGAAGTATATGAATAAACAATGAAATATATTTTAATCACCGGCGGTGCCGGATTTATCGGTTCAAATTTTATCCACTACCTGCTTGAGACGGAGTCAAAGGTTGATATTGTCAACCTGGATGCCCTGACTTATGCAGGCAGCCTGGAAAACCTTAATAACCTGCCTGATCCGGATCGCCATCATTTTGTTCAGGGAGATATATGCAATCGAGATCTATTGGATCAGCTCTTTAGGGAGCATAAATTCGATCTGGTTGTTCACTTTGCGGCAGAATCCCATGTAGATAGATCCATTCTTGGACCAGAGGAATTCATCCGGACAAATATTCAGGGAACCTTTGTTTTACTTGAGGTTGCGCGGAAACATTGGCAGGGCCAAGAAAATACTACCCGACAGGATGTTCGCTTTCATCATATATCAACTGATGAAGTATATGGATCCTTGCTGCCAGGAGATCCGGCTTTTTCAGAGACAACACAAATTGCACCAAATTCCCCCTACGCTGCATCAAAAGCTGCCAGCGATCACCTGGTTCGGTCTTACTATCATACCTATTGGTTGCCAGTATCGATTACGAATTGTTCTAATAACTATGGGCCCTACCAGTTCCCGGAAAAATTGATACCATTGATTATCCTCAATACGCAGGATGGCAAACCACTGCCAATTTATGGGGATGGACAGCAGATTCGCGATTGGCTGTATGTGGAAGACCACTGCCGGGCTATCTGGACCGTAATTCAAAAGGGTACGCCGGGAGAGGTATATAATGTGGGTGGGAATAACCAGCCCACAAATCTAGAAATTGTAAATAAAATCTGTCAGGTACTTGACGAAAAACTACCGGGATCTCCTTTTAGACCCCACATTAACCTGGTGAAGCATGTTAAAGATAGGCCAGGTCATGACCGACGCTACGCGATGAATATCCAGAAAATCAAAGATGAGTTGGGTTGGGAACCAACTGTAAACCTTGACGAGGGATTACAGAAAACAGTCGCCTGGTATTTAGATCATCAGGATTGGATTAATCATATTCATGAGAAACAGGATTACCAGGTGTGGATACAGAAGAACTATCAAAGAAAGGATCAATAATGAAAGGAATAATCCTCGCGGGTGGGAAAGGATCTAGACTTTACCCTCTGACAGTTGGTGTCAGCAAACAACTGCTGCCGGTATACGATAAACCGATGGTATATTATCCGCTTTCAATGCTAATGCTGGCGGGAATTCGTGAAATCCTGATCATTAGCACTCCTGAATCTCTCCCAATCTTCAAGCGGTTATTGGGTGGAGGTGAAAAATGGGGATTAAGTTTTTCATACGCTGAGCAGGATCAACCCCGGGGATTGGCTGATGCTTTCCGGGTAGGCAAAGATTTTATCGCTGATGATTCTGTTGCTTTAATCCTGGGTGATAATATTTTCTTTGGTCATGGTCTCCCCGAACGATTAAGAACTGCAGCTGGTTTAAAGAGTGGAGCAATCATTTTTGCATATGCAGTAAATGATCCAGAACGGTATGGTGTGGTTGAATTTACAGAAGAAGGCAAAGCCCTCAGTATTGAAGAAAAACCAAAAAACCCGCGCTCAAATTATGCGGTTCCTGGACTATATTTTTATGATAACAAGGTGGTTGATATTGCTCACAATTTGAAACCATCTCAGCGGGGTGAATTGGAAATCACCGATGTAAACCGGAATTATTTGAAGCGCAAGGAACTTCAAGTGGTTGTCTTGGGACGGGGGATTGCCTGGTTGGATGCCGGCAATCCAGGATCCTTGCTCCAGGCAGCTAACTTCATTCAGGCTGTTGAAGAACGGCAGGGAATGATGATCTCCTGCCCTGAAGAAATTGCTTTTCGTTCAGGCTATATTTCCCGGGAGCAACTCCTTTCGCTTGCCCAGGATTATCAACACACGCATTATGGAAACTACCTGGAAAACCTGGCCAATGGCACGGAAATCTTCCCTGGACAACGATAAACGATGAGAATCTTGGTTATTGGCAGTACAGGACAGTTAGGATGGGAACTACATCGTTCCCTGCTGCCGTTAGGAAAGGTTATCCCGGTAGATTTTCCTGAGATAGATCTAACCGATCAGAAAAGTATCCTGGATTGGGTCAGGAGTAAAAAACCAGATGTGATCATCAATGCTGCTGCTTATACAGCAGTCGACCAGGCTGAATCTGAAGCGGACCTTGCTCAGAAAATCAATTCTGTCGCTCCAGGAATACTTGCTGAAGAAGCTCATTCGCAAGATGCGTTATTGATCCATTTTTCAACAGATTTTGTCTTTGACGGAAAGAAGAAGAGTCCCTACCAGGAAACCGATTCTCCCAACCCACTAAACGTATATGGAGAGACCAAACTGGCAGGCGAACAGGCTGTCCAACAGGTTGGTGGAGAATCTTATATTTTCCGGACCTCCTGGCTTTACAGCACCCGGCGGGATTGTTTTCTGACAAAGGTACTTCATTGGGCGCACAGCAGGGAAAATCTCAGGATTGTATCTGATCAAACTGGCAGTCCAACCTGGAGCAGGACCCTGGCGGACACTACTGCTCAATGGCTGGCTTTATTGAATGCAAAGGATAAAACCTGGAGAAAAAACCATGCTGGCATCTATCATCTGGCAGGAAATGGCTCGGTAACCCGTTTTGAATGGGCCAAGAAAATCCTCCAGCTCGATCCCAGAAAGAATGAACAGGTATGCGCTTCAATACTGCCTGCCAAAAGTAACGAGTTTGAGACAGCTGCCCGCCGACCGGGAAATTCAGCTCTTGACTGCAGATTATTTCAGAAGACATTTGGTTTATTTAAATCGGATTGGTTGACATCATTAGAACTGGCCATGTCATCTCTCTACCAGAGTTAATTTTCCCGTGAAATCAAAACATTTCAAGTAGCGGTATTCTGAAGATCCGTTTTAGAACAATTCTATTCCCACCTATTTACAACATTGCCATGGAATTCCCCGATAAGTTATGAATGAAATAGCGTTTTGCATTACTGGATGGCATTATCCTCTGGATTATTATCAAGAAATTTCATCCCTTCCCGGTGTTGATATTTACATTGTTTCCCATAAAAAAAGGCGAAATATCCCCGGATTCCTATTTGAATTATTTCCGGAAAACCAGATCTTATTACGATCAAATATTGGATATGACTGGGGATGCTACCAGCAGTTCATCTCCAGCGGATTGTGGCGGAGGTATAGTACCTTGTTTTTTATGCATGATGATATAGATATTCATGACTTTGGCTTTGTGGAAGAAACCAGAAAACTACTAGGAAACCATGCGGTCATAGGAAATGGAAGAGGGCAGGGAAGTGTCAGTTATACTTCAGTCCGCAATCATCCCTATGCTTATGCCCATTCCTCCTGGAAACCTGACTCGTTTGATTTCCAGCATTACACGATCCGGGGATCATTTTTGGCCACTACTCGGAATGTGTTAGAGAAATTGGACACCTTTGAAGTCTATTGGGATCCCTTTAAGATATTTATTGGATACGGCAATTGGAGCACCAAGGCAACCTGCGGAAAAATGGCAGATACATTTGGTCCGAATTGTTTTGGTTATCTATCAGAGGTGTTTGGAAGCAGTAAATATATTACTGAGTATGTCAGGGGAAAAGCTGGGGGAGAGCTAAACCAACCTGGAGATGTGAATAAATCAATTTATTCACTGATTAAAAGGTTATCTCAGGTTTACATAGAAACATATTACCGGGAAAGAGAGGTAAAGGCACGATCGCTATGGTTGTTAGCGATGAAACCTATCCTTCGATTATTCTCGGGAAAGCTGTATTAAGTCCATTTCCCCCAATTTTCCCTGAAAATATCTCCAGTACATACATCCACTAAAGTTTTTGTTAACTGGATATAGCATTTCGAGCTCTTGACTGACCCGGTTAATTGGTTATAATTCAAGAGTTGAATTATAGAATAAGAGGAGTTATATAAAATGGATCTCTCCCAGGAAAATCGGGAGCTAATTCTTTTAGAGCAAATAGCTGATGACCCTGATATCAACCAGGCAACTCTGGCAGAGTCGCTGAATGTGGCTGTGGGTACTGTAAACTGGCATATTAAGCGATTGGTGTCAAAAGGTTATGTCAAAGCCAAAAGAGCTCAGAGGAAAAAGCTGCGATATATCATCACACCTCAGGGAATTGCCTTACGGGCGAGACTTACAATCCAGTACATTGAGAACCAGATGAGACTATATCGGGAGACCAGGCAAATGGTGAAGGAACTTCTTGCGGAAGCACGTGCTGAAGGATTTCACCAGGTCAATGTAATTGGAGACAGCGAAATTGCCGATGTCTGTCAATTAACTTGTCTGGAGCAGGGTTTTGAAGTTGTTAATCTTGATCATATACCCGTTCTGGAAGTGCTGGGTTATTCTGTAAAACTTCATCTAGAAAAAGAACCAGAGTCATAAAACAGCTGGCTGTATGTGGGTTAACCATCCAGCAGTTAAATAAAGGAAAGTGATATGAAAAAAGCAATAATTACCGGGATTACAGGACAAGATGGATCTTACCTGGCAGAGTTACTTCTCCATAAAGGATATGAGGTCCATGGAGTTATCCGCAGGGCAAGTACATTTAATACCCGCAGGCTCGACCATCTTTACCGCGATCCGCATAATGGAGAAGATGTAAAGTTATATTTACACTATGGTGATCTCTCCAGCTCAGATAGTTTGGAGCGTGTGATCCATGAAGTCCATCCGGATGAAGTCTATCATCTTGCAGCGCAAAGCCATGTCCGGGTTAGTTTCGATATGCCAGAATATACCGGTGATGTTTCTGGTCTGGGCACAATCAGGATCCTGGAAGCAATCCGGCGCTCCGGGATAAATACGCGGTTCTACCAGGCGTCGACCAGTGAGTTATTCGGCAGCGCAGCTCCTCCCCAGAGCGAAGATACACCTTTCCAACCCCAAAGTCCTTATGCAGCTGCTAAGTTGTATGCTTTTTGGGTGACGAGAAACTACTCCTTGGGATATGGACTTTTTGCGTGTAATGGGATTTTGTTTAATCATGAATCTCCCCGCAGGGGAGAAACATTTGTCACCCGGAAGATTACTCGGGCAGTAGCCCGCATCAAAGCTGGCGTTCAGGAAGAATTGTATCTGGGAAATCTGGAATCCAAACGAGATTGGGGATACGCCCCGGAATATGTTGAAGCAATGTGGTCTATGCTTCAACAGGATGAGCCGTTTGATATTGTGATAGGCACGGGTGAGGCGCATACAGTACAGGAATTCGTTGAGGAAGCGTTCGGTTATGTTGATCTTAATTATAAGGAGCATGTCAAAATCGACTCGAGGTACTTCCGCCCGACAGAAGTAGATTACCTAGAAGCAGATCCCAAGAAAGCGCAAAGAATTCTAGACTGGAATCCCAGAGTTCGTTACCATGATCTGGTCAGAATAATGATGGATGCTGATCTGGAATTGGTGGGATTGGATGCTCCCGGTGAAGGAAAAAAGATTGTAGATGAGAAATTTGGTGATTGGCACAATTGGGAAGATCAGGTAATCAGCATGGGACGGTAATTCATGAAAAAAACTCTCGAATTTCAAGAACCAGAACAGTATTGGCAGAATAAACGGGTTTGTGTAACTGGCGGTGCTGGTTTTCTCGGATCATTCGTCCTAGAAACTTTGAAAGGACGCGGTGCAAAGGATATATTTGTCCCTACAATAGAAGAATATGACCTGACCGATCTGGGTGAGATACGGCGAATGTTGACCGACTCACAACCGGATCTGATCATTCACCTAGCAGCTTTAGCAGGCGGGATTGGGGCAAATCGAGCTCGTCCCGCAGAGTTCTTTTATAAAAACTTAATGATGGGGGTTCCCTTAATTCATGAAGCTTGGCAGCAGGGAGTGGAGAAATTTGTAGCCATTGGGACCATATGTGCTTATCCCAAATTCGCCCCTGTCCCATTTAAGGAAGATACTCTTTGGGAAGGATATCCTGAAGAAACTAATGCGCCCTATGGGTTGGCAAAAAAGATGTTGCTTGTTCAATCACAGGCATATAGAGATCAATATGGATTCAACTCGATTTACTTGCTACCTGTAAATTTATATGGTCCACGAGATAATTTTAATCTCGAAACATCCCATGTGATACCGGCTTTAATCCGGAAAATGAGTGAGGCAGAAGATCGAGGAGAGGATCAGGTCGTGCTCTGGGGTGATGGGTCTCCGACGCGAGAATTTTTCTATGCCGGTGATGCAGCCCGGGGCATTGTTTTGGCAGCAGAGCGATATAACCGGAGTGACCCCGTAAACCTCGGAGCCGGGATGGAAATTAGCATCAAAGACCTAGCAAAGCTGATTTCAGAATTAACAGGTTTCTCTGGTCAAATCAATTGGGATACAAGTAAACCAAATGGTCAGCCGCGACGAGCATTGGATACTCAAAAAGCAAAAGAGTATTTTGGTTTTGAGGCGGAAATGCCTTTCCGGGAAGGTTTACAGCGTACTATTGACTGGTATCAAGCAAATAAAAATGGTATCTAGCTGGCTAAGATGAGGATAATTATATTTATCAAGATACTTATCCACTGAAAGAGCGGATTTTTCCAACGTTATCAACAGAGTTATCCACAGCAGAAAATGAGATTGAGATCCATTAGATCCCATGCGTAGAGCCATAATTTGAGATAATTGGCTAAAGAAATTCAAGATTTATGAGTACTGTGACAATTTTTTCAACTCCGAAACCATTTTCGGATCCCCATATTAATGTCATTCAACGGAATGCCATTCAATCCTGGAAATCCCTGGGGGATCAAGTAGAGATTATTCTGATTGGTGATGAATCAGGTCTAAAGGATACAGCATCGGATCTAGGTGTCCAATATATTCCAGAAGTTGAAAGAAATCAGCAGAAAACACCCCTGGTTCATTCCGTATTTGATCAAGCCAGACAGGCAAGCACTCATGAAATCCTGATGTATCTCAACGCGGATATAATCTTGCTGCCAGAGTGTTTACCTATTATCTCCAGGGTTGATCAGCTGGAAGAAAATTATTTACTGGTTGGAAGACGGTGGGATCTAAATATAACCTGGGAAATTGATTTCCTGAGTGACTGGATAGCAGAGATGGAGAGACTTTTAGTGCAGGAAGGGAAACTCAGAGCGTCATCAGCTATGGACTATTTTGTTTTTCCCCGTCATCTCTACCAGGAAATCCCCCCCTTTGCCATTGGCCGTGCGGGTTGGGATAACTGGATGATTTATTATGCTCATCAGCAGCGATGGCGGATTATTGATGTAACTCCATCCTTGCGTGTGATTCACCAGAATCATGATTATTCGCATCTTCCCGAAGGGAAATCGCATTACGATCTGGAAGAATCCTATCAGAATGTAGTTCTGAGTGGTGGGATGGCGACCATGTATGATTTGCTGGATGTGAATTTAACACTTAAGGAAGGGAGAGTCCGCAGGAAACGATTAAGTCTTCTTAGATTCCTACGAAAAATGGAACGCTTGGTGATTCCCGATGAACAGATAGGTTGGCGTTGGTCCTTGACCCGGTTTCTTCGCCGGAGTCGAAGAAAAATATCCAAAACAGGGTGGGTGAATGACTAGATTTGGTATAAACCCGGCTCGCAATAAAAACATCAGCTACAAACCTTCCCGGGTTACCGCAGCTATGATGACCTATATACCTAATTTGGAGGGGTATTTTACCCACCGATTGGATGTACTGAAACTATCTCTGGAGAGTCTAATTCATTC
Source organism: Chloroflexota bacterium (assembly GCA_030609055.1). Classification (GTDB taxonomy): domain Bacteria; phylum Chloroflexota; class Anaerolineae; order Anaerolineales; family UBA11858; genus B10-G9. Next base: position 39,063 of record JAUWCZ010000005.1, read on the forward strand.
GGCAGACCAGCAATGTGACATCATGATTCTCAATAATGGAAGCTGTGAGTTGGTAAGTGAATACCTGGAATCGTTGCTTGACAGTGAAAGAGTAGATTATGTGATTCGTTCTCGGAGAAATTTGGGAGTAATTGGTGGTTTTAAACTTCTATTTCATGCTATTCCCGGGGAAATTATTGCTTATTCTGATGATGATGTGTTGTATTACCCGGGATGGCTGGATGCCCATTTGAAAATCCTCGATACCTTCCCAAAAACAGGCATAATTAGTGGCGCACCGGTTGGGTACTCTTCAGAAGGTGCGTTTTCTGCGGTTGATAAGTTTATTTCTGAAGCGCTCCCCGGCTTGGAGGTTGTCGAAAAAGCCAGAGTCAATGAGTGGGAACAGGATTGGGCTGCAAGTACCGGAAGGCCAATTGATGAACATCTAGCTGCGATAACTAACACCCCCAATCTACATCTTACTTTCCAGGGAGTAGAAGCAATTAAATCCTCCAAACATTTCCAGTTTGTAACGCCTAAAGATGTTATCTGTCAGGCTTTTTCCCCGGAGTGGAGCGGTAGTTTAATGGATGATCTGGTTTCTTTAGATGAATCTGTCAATAGATTGGGGTATTTGCGTTTATGTACTCCGAGTAGGTACACCAGACATATCGGTAATGCGCTCACCAGGGAGATTGTCAAGGAAGCAGAGGCGCTACAGATTCCTATCGCTGGTCAAGCACAAGATATACAGGAAGCTGAGCATTGGTTGTTACGAATTCCCGGCAGCGGTCGTATTCTCTGGCCATTGTATCGCTGGTTGTTTAAGATACTGCATCGTGTAAGGTAAATAATGCACATTTTATGGTTTACTGGCGTTCAATTACCAGCTGTAACTGGGGAAGATCTAAATCGTGCCGGATGGCAGGAAGGATTACGTCGGGCTCTCTTTCGAGCTTATCCAGAGATAAAACTTTCTATTGCTTCTTTTGGCTCGGAACCTTATCTGCCTTTCACAGTAGAGAATGCAACTTATCATAATATTTTCCGTCAGAAACCGCCTGAAAACCGTTGGACGCGATTGATCCTTGGTTGGAAACACATTTCTTATGCTCATGAAGAATTAGATCGTATTTATAAAGTATATGATTCAATTCAACCGGACCTGGTTTTTATTTTTGGAACTGAGAATCCTTTTGGTTTGCTTGCTACCCGGTTTTCAGCCCCAACAGTAGTATCGATTCAAGCAGTGCTTCATGGCCTGGTCGAGAGGATCTTTTATGGTTTATCTCCGGTTGAGTTAATAGAGGAAATTTTATCAAGGGATACAATTGTGGGAACGGGAATCATTCACAGGTGGTTGGTGCTGAGGAAATACTTAAAGGAAGAAAAAACCATCTATAGCCGCTGCCGTTTTTATACTGGAAGAACAGAGTGGGACAAAACTTGGTTAAAACGCTTAAACCCAACTGCTGCCTATTTTCATATCGATCGAGTGCTGGGCGAGGCGTATTACCAGGCAGACTGGAATCTTCTGCAAAGTAGTCCAAACCAGATATTTACCGTCTCAAGCAACGCCCCTTTTAAAGGCGGTATCTCCCTGGTTAGAGCTCTGGCAATACTTAAGGATCGGGGATACGATGATATCCAGCTCAGGATTGCCGGTATTAATCCAGCTAGTAGAGTTGGGAAACATATCAATAGGCTGATAGAAAAACATAATCTGCAAAATCAGGTCACTCTCCTGGGACGGATACAGCCCGGGGATATTGTTAAGGAAATGCAGGAAGCCAGATTATTTGTCCTTCCCTCCCATATGGATAACAGTCCTAACAGCCTTGCGGAGGCGATGTTACTGGGTATGCCGTGTATAGCTTCCAATGCTGGTGGTATTCCATCAATGCTCAAGAATGGTGTTGAAGGTGTTTTGTATAATCACCAGGATATTAACGCTCTAGCAGATGCGATAAAAAAAATTCTGGCTGATTCAGAATTGGCTTCAAGCCTTGGTGCGCAGGCAAGAAAAACAGCCCAATCCCGGCATGATCCAGAGAGAATCGCGCAGGATACTTATCATGTTTATCAGGAAGTATTATCTTCTCAGTAATGAGAAAAGAGATTATATCCCTGTTTAAATTGGAGAATTATGAAGTTTCTCATTGCAGGATTCGGTTCAATAGGAAGGCGACATTTTAGAAATCTCGTTAAACTAGGACAACGGGATATCATTTTCTATCGAACACATCAAAGTACAATTCCTGATGAAGAATTAAAAGGTTATCCAATCGAATCTGATCTTAAAGCCGCGTTATCCCATCACCCTGATGCAGTAATTGTGACAAACCCCACTGCTAGTCACCTGGACGTGGCAATTCCTGCGGCTGAGATGGGCTGCCATCTGTTAATTGAAAAACCCCTCTCCCATTCCTTGGAACGAGTAGATAAGCTGGAAAGGATTATCCGCCGGGGATCAGCTCAAGTGCTGGTTGGCTTTCAGTTCCGCTATCATCCTGGTCTTCTTCAAATTAGGGATTGGATTCAGCAAGCAGTCATTGGAGATGTTTATTTTGTCAGGGCTCATTGGGGTGAATATTTACCAGATTGGCATCCCTGGGAGGATTACCGGGAAGGCTACAGCGCCAAGAAGGATCTGGGAGGTGGTGTTTTACTTACACTTTGCCATCCGATTGATTATTTGCGTTGGATATTTGGAGAAATGGATACGGTCTCTGTAGTGCTGGGAGGACAAAACGTATTGGGTTTAGAAGTAGAAGAACTTGCGGAAGCATCAATTCGATTTCAGAGTGGTATTCTAGGTGAGTTGCATGTAAACTATCTTCAGCGGCCACCGGCACATTTCCTGGAGATTTTCGGCAGTGCGGGAACAATCTCCTGGAATTATATTTCGGGAATGTTAAAACTATATCGGGTTGAAAATCAGGCCTGGGAGACATATCCTTTACCTTTAACATTTTCACGGAATGATTTATTCCTGACAGAGATGAGGCATTTCATCCAGATCGTTTCCGGTAATCAACCACCTGGGTGTTCTCTTGAAGATGGCATAGAAGTTCAAAAAATAATCACTGCGTTTTATAAATCAGCGAAAGTAGGAAAAAAAATCTCAGTTAGTTAGAGACCATTATTTAGTTTCCTGCAAGATCTTAACCAATGATTGAAGGTGAGAAGATATGAAAAAACTGGAACCGCATGTTCTGATCCGAAACCTAATGATAGAGATCATCATCTACAGTATTCTGATCTTTGGTTATTACTTAATTGTTCTGCGCTGGCTGGATGATTGGCTAATGTCGATCTTTCAATCAAACCTGGTAGTGTATGCGGTCACCGGGTTGGGATTAATCGTTATTCAAGCCGCTTTGCTGGATTTTGTAACATCTTTCCTGATGCGGTACATAAAACTGGATCAATTTGGAATCAGGAGATTACTGGATGTATTTTCCGATCGCTGATGTCACAATAAATCCCATCCTGCTAATAAGCGTAGGATTCCTAGTTGGGATTCTAGGTGGATTTTTTGGTGTCGGTGGAGGATTTTTAGCTGGACCAATGATGTTCTGGACCGGAGTTCCCATGAATTTTGTGGTTGGCACCGATATGGCGCATATGACGGGAAAATCTATCGTTGCTGCGCGCAGACATCGTTCTCTGGGTCACGTAGACCTGAAGCTGGGTCTTTTTATGGTGTTGGGGACGATTGTCGGTGTTGAGATTGGAGCCCGGATCATTGAAGCGCTGCAGGATTCAGGTGCTATCGATATCACGATTGGTATAACATACATCATTATCCTGGTTTGTATCAGTATCTTTACAGCCTGGGAGAGTATTAGGGCGATCCAAATGGTTCGCACAGATCAAATTGATGTCCAGGATGCTATCGGATTTAAAGGATTGGCAAAAAGGATTCAGGCAGTAAATATTCCCCCAATGGTCTCATTTCCGGTATCTGGCATCGAATACATTTCGATCTGGATGGTTTTAGGTGTGGGCTTTTTTACCGGTGTGTTGGCTGGAAGCCTGGGAGTCGGGGGAGGATTTATCAGAATGCCCATGATGGTTTATATATTAGGGATCCCAACTCATGTAGCCGTGGGAACAGACTTATTTGAGATTGTGTTCTCATCCGGTTTTGGCACAATTACCCACGCATTAAAAGGCAATGTTGATATTTTAATGGCTTTAGTTATGCAAACAGGAGCGGCGATTGGGGCTCAAATAGGTGCAAATGCAACCCGGTTTTTCGCTGGCCCCAAGATTCGATTGGCTTTTTCTGTCCTGCCAATAATTGGAGCAGCCCTTGTAGGTCTCCGTTTATTGAGTAGTGGAATGATGCATTAAGGAGGAATAACAAATCGCATGAAGATATTAATATATATGGAAAGTGAATGTTATCACCATCCCCCGGTGATGATGGGTAAAATCATTGCCGAGGCAACAAAAGCGGAACTGAAAGTGCTGGTGGTTGTGCCTAAAGGGGGACATCTGGAAAATGGTGAGGCAGTTGCCGACCAGGTTCAGGAGGATTTGGCGGGACTTTCCCTGCAAGTTATGATTAAACAAGGTGATCCTAGCAAAATCATTGAGGAGGAATTGCTCCTAGAGGGGTATCAGCTGGTGATCATCAATGCTGACCGGAAAAGCCGCTTCAGAAAATCTGTCGATGTGGATCCGATACTAATCAAACAATCCACCATCTCTATTTTGTTAACGCAAAATGCCAAGCCTAAAATTAATAATATCTTGCTGTGCTCCGGCTGCAAAGATGATGATTTTTCATTGATCACCCAGGGGGCAGGTTTTGCCCGAGACCTGGGTGCTTCGGTTACCCTGCTCCATGTTTTCCCAGGTTCTGTGCCGACTATGTACACCGGCTTGGATCAAATAGACGAAACAGTGGAAGAAATCCTGCAAACTGATACAACCTATGCCCAGCATCTTAGGCGGGGAGTGAAAATTCTGAAGGACATGGAAATTACATCCGAGGTTAAAATCCGACGGGGAATTCCCATTGAGGAAATTATTCGTGAGACTCAGTTAATCAATTATGACTTAGTTATCATTGGATCTTCGAAGGTAAATGAAGGTCTGAAAGAAATGATTATGGGTAATCTTACAGTGAAAATTATTGACAAGGTGGAATTGCCAGTAATGGTTATTGGGACCAGAGTGTTAGCTTGAAAATGAGCTGGAGCTTTGAATTAATGGATGTGGTATCATATGCAGTCAATTTTGGGAGAAGGACATATTCTCTCTTTATTAAGAAATTACAGCAAGCATTTAATAGGAGAAGTGTAGCACTATGAAAAATGGAAAGATCATTGATCCCTATGGAGGGGAGTTAGTTAATCTAGTCATCGCGGAGGAGGAAAAAGAGGCCTGGTTGGATAAAGCCAATCAATATCCATCCCATCAATTGTCTGACCGCTCTTTACATGATTTAGAGCTCCTAGCGGTGGGCGGTTTTTCACCTCTGAAATCCTTTATGGGAGAGGATGATTACCAGCGGGTATTAACAGAAATGAGATTGGCAAATGGGCAACTATTCCCTATTCCAATCACACTGAAGATTGAAAAAGAAGAACTCCCGACCCGGGGAGAATGGATTACTCTGAGAGATTCAAGAAACTACATCATAGCTGTGATGCGAATAGCGGAAGTGTACCGCTGGGATCCTACCCGAGAAGCTCGTCTGGTATTAGGCACTACAGATCACCGGCATCCACTTGTCTCAGAAATGGATCAATGGGGAGACATATGTATTTCGGGAGAATTAACAGTCATTAATCTGCCCGTATATTACGATTTTACAGACATCCGGTTAACCCCAGGTGAAGTTCGCAAGGTATTAAAAAAGATCGGAAATGAAAACGTGACTGCGTTCCAAACCCGGAATCCGATGCATCGAGTTCACGAGGACTTGACCAAGAGGGCATTGGAAAGAGTTGGGGGAAGTTTGCTCATCCATCCTGTTGTGGGATTAACCAAACCCGGTGATGTAGATCACTTTACAAGGGTTCGAGTATATAAAGCATTACTTGAGAACTATTACGATAAAAACACAGTCTTAAGTTTGCTTCCTTTAGCCATGCGAATGGCAGGCCCTCGGGAAGCCCTCTGGCATGCGATTATTCGCCGGAATTATGGGGCGAATCACTTTATTGTCGGAAGGGACCATGCAGGTCCGGGAAAAGACAGCAACGGGAATCCTTTTTATGGTCCTTACGAAGCACAAAAAATGATTGAGCAGTACCAGGAAGAAACCGGAGTAACTGCGGTGATGTTTAATGAGCTGGTTTACATCGAAGAGCAGGATAAATATGTGGCCAAGGAAGAGGCACCTGAGGATGCGAAAGCAGTCTTCATTTCCGGAACACAAGTCAGGGAAGAATATCTCAACACAGGAAAAGAACTTCCTGCCTGGTTTACCCGTAAAGAAACTGCCGAAATATTGAAGGATTCTTATCCTCCGCTCTACAAACAGGGTTTATGTATCTGGTTTACAGGATTAAGCGGCTCTGGAAAATCCACTATTGCCAATGCGCTGACTCCGATGCTCCTTGAACGTGGTAGAGAGGCAACAACATTGGATGGTGATGTCGTCCGTACTCATCTATCTAAAGGATTGGGTTTCAGTAAAGAGGATCGCGATACGAACATACTCCGGATCGGGTTTGTTGCCGGTGAGATTGCCCGCCATACCGGGACTGTGATCTGTGCCGCTATCAGCCCTTACAGCAAGACCCGCAATGAAGCCAGGAAAATGGTCGGCATGGATCAGTTCATTGAAGTGTTTGTAAACACTCCTCTGGAAGTATGTGAGGAAAGAGATATCAAAGGACTATATGCTAAAGCACGTAGTGGTGAAATTAAGGGTTTTACCGGAATCGATGATCCCTACGAAGAGCCTGTAAATCCGGAAATAAAGGTTACAACAGAAAAGAAGACACCAAAAGATTGCGCCCAGGAAATTATTGATTACCTGGAAACAAGGGGATTCCTGAAGGCTGATGGATTTAATTCCATCGTGCTTTAGGTGTGTGAGAATGGCGCAGGATATTTCCTGTGTCAGAATATGGAGGTTGTGTCTTTGCACCGATAAATACTTTTGGAGATGACCATGAATGGGATTCAAGAGTTATTTGATCTAACCGGGCGGGTTGCGATTGTCACAGGAGGGGCTGGTTTTCTGGGACAGCAATTCTCTGAAGCTCTATCTGAGGCGGGCGCACACATAGTTGTTGCTGATATTAATCAGAATGCTGCTGATGAGTTTGCGGAGGTTATTAACCAAAAACAGGGCTCTGCCGTGGGAATAGGGGTTGATGTTACCAAGCCTTCCTCAGTTCAGGACTTGATGGACCAGACGCTTCAGAAATTCAAACGATTAGATATTTTGGTAAATTCAGCAGCCTTGGATCCAAAATTCGACGATCAGCATCAATCCCAACATGTGACTTCCTTTGAGGATTTTCCACTGGGTGTTTGGAAAGATGCCCTGGATGTGAATTTGACCGGGATGTTTCTGGCCTGTCAAAGCGCTGCTCGGATAATGAATAAGACCGGGAAAGGATCATTGATCAATATCTGCTCAACTTACGGTATTATCGGTCCGGATCAGCGCTTGTACGAATCCCTGGGTGAACCCCGGCTGTATAAACCGGTTTATTATTCAGTCAGCAAAGCAGGTGTGCTGGGTT
>JAUWCZ010000104.1 GCA_030609055.1 Chloroflexota bacterium
TCCCGAACAAACATTTTCATAACTTACTCTTTCCTGACTTTTCAGCAAATATTCCAAAAGTCGAACCTGCCGTTCGTTGGTTGGGCCAAAATCCGTGTGTCCCCCTTCGGTGGAATTGGCTTGGTACCTTTCCCCTTCCCAGGTAAGAAAAGCTTCCCCTAATCCTGTGCCAGGAGCAATCACCGCTATAGGTGCACGATCAATAGGTTTGCCTTGTTTGATAATCTCAAGATCTTCATCAGGTAGGATTGGTACTGCATAACTCAAAGCCTGAAGATCATTTAGGAGCCAGACGCCTTGGAGATTGAACCATTCCTGCAGTACGGATCCATCAATTACCCAGGGTAAGTTTGTAATTTGCACCCGATTATCAATAACCGGTCCAGCAATACCCAAACATATTCCCTTGAAGTCCTGCTTGGCAGATTCAAGGTACCCTTCAATTAGCTGTTCAAAATTGTCAAAATCCTTATTCTGCAAGTTATCTTCAGCGATTGGATTATTAAGTCCCTCTTTCGATGAATAAAACGCGAGATTCGATTTGGTGGCACCGATATCACCCGCTAACAATAGATCTTTACTCATCTAATACTCCTTAATAAGTTCTCCCGGCTGCCTTTCTGGAAATCAACTAATCAAGCAGATAAACTCATCAATAACAGCTATCTCAATTCAAATCCTGATTTCTTGGAAAGTTTATTTATTTTTCAATTGTACCAATTATTCTTCTATATCAATTTCCTTTTCTTGGACGTACTCATCTTTGGTAAAATTTTGGCTTTGTTTCCTGCCAAACAAGTTTTCCTGCGGAAAGAATCCTAAAGAACGGGGTATGTATAATTAAGACCATGCAGGACATCACATTGTTGTTTTTGTTATCATCGATTTTGCTCAGGACAGACCGGGGAGTAATTTTTCTTAATAGCCTAGTTAAGATAAAATGAAGCAGAGTATCAAAACGAATATCTTGAAACTAGATTAATAATCAAAAGGAAACCATGGGTACATTTGATATTATCGTGATTGGTGCAGGACCGGCAGGGTATGTGACAGCCATACGGGCAGCCCAGTTAGGACAGAATGTTGCCATCGTAGAAAAGGAATACCTGGGAGGAGTGTGTCTCAATGTCGGTTGTATCCCCTCCAAGAGTTTGTTGAAAAACGCCGAACTGGCTTATACCCTCAGGAAAAAAGCAAAGAGTTTTGGGATTTCGTTTGAAAATTTGAAACTTGACTACTCCACTGCGGTTAAGCGCAGCCGCCAGGTATCCAAGCGTCTGATCAAGGGCGTGGAGTTTCTCCTCAAGAAGAATAAGATCAAGCTCTTTTCCGGAACCGCGAAGTTCACCTCACGAAATACGATCCAGGTCAGTGGTGAAAATGGGACTGAAGACTTAGGTGCGCAAAATATCATCATCGCTACTGGCTCCCGTCCTTTTATCATTCCCGGCATAGAAGTGGACGGTAAAAAAGTACTTACATATAAAGAGGCTATTTTGCAGGAGTCCCTTCCCAAATCTGCCCTGATTGTCGGGGCTGGCGCGATTGGGATGGAATTCGCCACCATCTGGAACAGTTATGGGGTGTCAGTGATTGTAGTTGAGATGCTTGACCGGATTATGCCTACTGAAGATGAGGAAATCAGCCAAGAGCTGGATAAAGCCCTCAACAAACAAGGCATAAAAACTTTGGTTAAGAGTAAAGTAACCAAAATCGACACACTTAAGAACAATGTGAATATTATGGTGGAAACGCCAGACGGAGAGCAAAAACTCTCTGCCGATCAGGTCCTGCTTGCCACCAGTTTTGTCCCCAACAGCCAGGATTTGGGTCTGGATAAGCTGGGCGTAATAATGGACCGGCAGGGGTTCATTGAAATTGATCCAACAATGGCGACCAACGTACCGGGCATCTGGGCCATCGGCGATGTGACCGGAAAACTGATGCTAGCCCATGTCGGCATGACCATGGGTGTGATTTGCGCCGAGAATATAGCCGGTGTTGAGTCATCTGAAATCAACTACCAGAATATGCCCCGGGCGACCTACTGCCATCCGCAAGTGGCCTCCTTCGGGTTAACTGAGCAACAAGCAACAGGCGCGGGATATGAGGTTGCCGTGGGCCGGTTTAATTTCCAGGCCAACGGGAAAGCGCTGGGAATGAATGATTACGGCGGCTGGGTGAAAATAATCGCGGATAAAAAGGATGGAAAAATCCTCGGAGCTCATATGATAGGACCGGAAGTGACTGAACTGCTCCCGGAACTAACCCTGGCGCAGCAGATGGAGCTCACGCCAGCAGAAATTGGTCACAATGTTCATGCCCACCCTACACTCAGCGAGGTCCTTCACGAAGCCGCTAAAGCTGTGTCTGGCAAAGCAATTCATGCCTAGGGATAAACTGCTGACCTGACCCACTATGAAATTAGAGCAAACCGACAGCTGATGATAGCAACCAGCAGGCGACGATATTTCGATACCAGATGGGGTTATTGACTAATTGTTTTCCTGCCAGAACACATATTACATTCTTGGATAGGAAAGGGTGAATTTAAAACAACCCCTGGGAAACCAGGGATCATTAAATTTCTTACCTCACAAGTAGGATCTGGTGCAGTCGAGCTCTTTAAATCGTTCTTATCAGGATAATCTAACTCCTGAATAAAACAAAAGAAGGATGTCAGTTTAATGTGACATCCTTCTTCGTTTATTAGCTTCAAGAAACATGATTCGCTCTAGTTGAGATACATCGCTCTTACAAAAACCTTCTGGAAATTCTCCCAGGTCGTTAATTCAATGTACTCAACTTGCTTAATGATTTTCTCTATCGCATTCCGTTTCTCCACAGATAATAGGGCTTGAATGGCTCCCATGCCGGCTGCATTGCCCACCTGGTGGAAACGATCCAGGGGGATCTCCGGAAACATACCAATTTTTATAGCATTAGCGATATTAATATAGGTTCCAAACGCTCCTGCAACAAGCACTTGATCGATATCATCCGGTTGAATACCAGCTTCTTTCAACAGGATATCCTGACCCGCTCTAATGGCCGCCTTGGCTAATTGAATTTCATTGACATCTTTTCTTGATACGGTTATATCCTGTTGATTACCTGCATTTTCCCCGGGGACTAAAAGAAGTTCTATATTGTTCTTTTTGCCCTTTCGAATATACCGCTTGTCCTCCAAGAAAGCACCTTTCTCATTGATGAGATTGGCGGACTTCATTTCTGCCACAACGTCTAAAATTCCCGAACCACATATTCCTACCGGAGGTTGATCGTCAATGGTGAATATCTTTAACTCCTCATCAATTATCTGAACTCGCTCTATAGCTCCCGGAGCAGCACGCATACCATGAGTAATATGAGCTCCTTCAAAGGCAGGGCCTGAGGCACAGGAACAACTCAATATGCGACCCCCGGATACTAGAGAGATCTCCGTATTTGTTCCAATATCAATAGCTATCACAGTTTCTTTCGTGTTCCACAAATCGGTGGAGAGAATAACAGCGGAATGATCTGCCCCTACATAACCTGCGATATTCGGCAGCAAATGGATGTAGGATCCTGGCGCCATCTTGATCCCAAGATCCCTTGCCCGGAAATCGATAGGTGCATTAAGTGCCGGGACATAAGGCGCAAAGACGAGCTGTCCAACCGGCAGCCCGGTAAATAGATGATGCATAGCCGTGTTTCCCACAATTACGGCATCCACAATCTGGTCCTGATTTATGCCAGACGAGGTACATAGCTCTTGGATTTTGGTATTCAACACATCAACAAGGACCATCTGCAGCTGCTGGCGCCCTTCCGGGTTCTCGGTCGCGTAGGAAATCCGACTGACAATATCCTCCCCGTAGGCGATTTGCGGATTCATTTCACCCACCTTCTCCACAATCTCGCCAGTCAGTAGATTTACCAGGTATATTGCTAATTTGGTTGTCCCGATATCCACCGAGATCCCAAAGATATCCACGCCAGAAGGAAGCACCGCAATTAATTCACCCTCCCGAAGAATAAATCGCGCCGTCCATTTGTTTTTTCTCAACCCCTCGGATAAGTCTTCCAATACCGGAAGCTCTAGGCGCGATTCCAGGAAGCCATGATCAGCCAGCGCATCTCTCACCCGGGCTGCATCGGCGCGTAAATCTTCCAGGGTTGGGGGAGAAAGTTCAAGATCAACCACACGAACGATAGGTGCTAAAGGGATTTCAAAATCCTTACCTTCAACCTGTAATCGTTGAGGTGTAGAAAGTGATTCAGGAGGAATATCAACCCGCACATCGGATACCGGAATCACCTGGCAGGCAAGCCTGAATCCCTTCTTGATCTGATCCTCCCCAATGGTGTCCATTTCAGACTGAGAAGGCGGATTCACCTCCCCGCTGGCTATCCGGACCCGACAACTATCACACCAGCCTTCGCCACCGCAGAGGGAAATCAATCCCACACCTGCAGTTCGGGACGCTTCCAAGATGGATTGACCTGGCTCGACATCTATCCGTCGCCCAATAGGTTGCATGTCCACAATGAGTCTTTTCTCAGCCATGGATTTCTTCATAATGATCCTGGTAACGACAGGTCTCCCGCATGCCACAGTAATCACAAATTCGTTCGCCAGAGTGAATATCCGGACCCAAACCTATTATCATAGAGAGTGATTTTCGAGGGATCATAAGTTTGTAGGGTGTCAATTCAACACCAATCTGCGCTGGATCCATAAGGTCAAATATGATTGGTTGACCTTCCTCAACTCCCCAGCCTATCATCCCCGGACTGAGCGGAATTGTGCTTTGAAATCCTCTATTTGCAGCATCGAGTTCAATATTTCTGCAAACTGCATTCGCGAGCGCTTCAACTGCGGCTGATCCAACCCCATCAACTGCTAAGCCTAAAACGATATCATCTTCCATCACCTCTGAGGCATACTTATCGATTTTGGAACCAACAGTACAAACTACTGTCGAAATATACCGTGCACCCACCAGGTGCCCTGTTACGAGGGCACCGGAAATCTTTTTCTCTTCTTCCAATTCCAGGCTATTATGCCGGAAGGAGGTAACCGCCAGCTCCTTGATCAGCACTTCCGGTTCCAGTAGTTTTCTCCCTGCTTCCAGGGCTTCTTCAGCTGTTTTTATCAATCGTGGACTCCGAGACCGGATAATATCCGGATCCGCTCCCTGACCACGTAGAATTGCGTCCACAGTGATATTTAGATCCTCAACCTGCCATTTTTTCATAGATTAATTGGCACCTTCTTCCTGATGCGCTCGCCAATATCCAATGTAACGAGATCCAAAATTATCTCTCCCCAGCAACAAATCTGACGCCCGTATGATGGAAGCCAGTTTCATTGGATCGGTGATTGCGCAGGTCGCGCCGGCTCCAATTGCAAGAGCCAGGAATGCCTGGTTGATGGTGTGCCGATCGGGAAGTCCGAAGGAGACATTGCTGGCACCAAGGTTAATATTTACTCCAAATTCCTCTTTGACGCGATTAATGGTTTCCAAAGTTACCGCGCCGGCGTTACTGTCCGCTCCCACTGTTAACACTAGGGGATCAATCACGATATCTTCAGCAGGAATCCCGAGTTTTGCCGCCCGTTCAATGATTTTTCCGGCAACAGAAACCCGGGTATCCGCATCATTTGGGATTCCATCATCATTCATAACCAAACCAATGACAGGTACGCCAAATTCCTTCACCACGGGAAGCACCGCTTCTAAGGAAGCTTCTTCTCCATTAACTGAATTCACCAGTGGGCGACCTGGAATTACAGCCAGGGCAGCTGCCAGGGCATCACGATTAGCAGAATCTAGACAAAGAGGCACATCCACAGCTTCAGTGACAACTTTTGCTACTTTGGGTAATAAATCAACTTCATCAATCCCGGGAACACCGACGTTGACATCCAAAATATCCGCTCCGGCTTCTACTTGCTTGAGGGCTAAACCCTTCACATACTCAAAATCGCCCTCTTTTAATGCCGCCGCTAATTTTTTCCTCCCTGTAGGGTTAATTTTCTCACCAATAATTACAAAGGGGGCATCAATGCTGATCTTTATATCTTGTTTACTACTTTTGATAATGGTTTCCATATGTTTACCTCGGACAGTTGAGAGTTGATTAATATTAACACAATCTGGGTTTATGATTTTGTTTTCCTCAGATTGTTGTTTCCTCGCTCAAAGGTCGGCTAAAGCCTTCTTGCCATCCTCTAATATCTCCACTTCATCCATCGTCAGCAGCTGGCGATCTTCCATGATCATCTGTTCATCAATAATACTGGTTTGCACACTGGCGGATTAGTAGGAAGAGGCCAGTCTTTTTACAATATCATCCTCTTTAAACCCCAGCATTGGAGCAGCATATGAACCGCCATCATCAAGAAAGATAATATCGGCGATTTTCCCTTCTTCCGGCGAGCTGATTTGGTCACCTAGATCTATGGCTTTGGAACCACCTATGGTGCCCATTTTCAACACATCTTCCACCGGCATGGCTTCCGCGCCCAGATGGTATTAATGGATGATTGAAGTCAACCGCATCCCAATGAACATATCCAGGTTATCCCTCCTAGGTCAACTTCATCACCACCATGCCGAGGATATCGGCAGCCTTGTCCGCTTGATCCGCCATATTGGAGACATGGCGGTAG
>JAUWCZ010000062.1 GCA_030609055.1 Chloroflexota bacterium
GATAGTCTCTCTATTTTTATTCGCTAGTTGGATTTACGGCATTTCGGGGGATGGACCTCCGGGGGGGGAATGGGAATACGGAGAGACCTGAGCCCCATAGTATTTATCCGACCTCCACCGATATCACCGCTAAAACAAATATCATCCAAGAGATATGCCATATGGTGGTTGGCATGACCGGGTGTATCCAATGCCAGGAATGTATAGTGTCCGATCGATATTTCATCTCCATCGGAAAGAACGGTTAATTGATTCTCTGGAACGGGTAGAAAATCTCCCCAGAGCACATTCATTTGATCCTGATATATTCGGGCAGCACTTGCGATTAACTTGGTCGGGTCAAGCATATGGGGAGCGCCGCGTTCGTGAACGAATATTTGGGCACCGGACCCAGCAAGCCAGCCCGCTGCACCCGCATGATCAAGATGGATGTGCGTTAAAAGGACATGGGTGATCTCCCCAAGATCACGATCATGATCCAGAAGGTTTTTTTCTAGTTGCTCTTGAGTTGATCCAGGCCCACTATCGATCAAAATAAGACCTTCCTTGTAAGGGATAAGGTAGCTAGCGATCGCATTTTTGCAGTTTTGAAAATTAAGATCTAAAATCACAATTTCTGGTGAGTGAGCCACGATAAATTATCCTTTTGGTTTGATTGGATAATTATTTTATCATCACGAACAGTTATTCAAGAGAATATTAGGTCCTACCAGCGAGCAGACAGCTGATGGAAATTTGTTTAGCTGGGATACATAGATAAGCTGTTGATAATGTTAATATTCCGATTCGCAAGAATATCATTCCTGTGAGCGAATCCACCGTTTCCTTAAAAAATCTTAGCATTCGAAAAGTTTAAGGTTGGGTGACCTGTTTATGGTTGATATATCAGTTTGGGTATGCTAGAATACCTCCACTCAACCAGATATAAGGTTTCATAAGTGAGATACCCACATATATGGGGGTTATTGTAAGGTTTGAGGCTTATATTCCTGAATGAGTAATTTACTCATTGTGTTCAAAATTAGGAGACTTCAATGGTGGATAACGTCGATCCTCAAGTGCAAGTGCAATCCGTTCGAGCATATCCTTCCCTCCCGCAAGGCTTACCGAAAGTAGATCTATCAGAGAATGCACTTGAGGTATTTATCCGACGTTACATCAGAAAAGGTGAAGATGGAGAACCAGTAGAGACGAAAGAAGAAACATTCTGGCGGGTTGCTTACCATATCGCAGCAGTTGAAGAAAATTGGAAAGGGGATATTAAGAAAACTGCGGAACGTTTCTACCGTTTACTGGCTGAAAAAAGATTTCTTCCCAACTCCCCAACATTTACTGGAGCAGGTACGCCCCTTGGGCAGCTGGCTGCCTGCTTTGTGCTCCCGATCAGTGATGACATGGGGAAATGGAGTGACGGCATTTTTCAGACACTGCGGGATGCGGCTTTGATTCAACAAACAGGTGGCGGGAATGGATTTTCATTCTCACGACTTCGGCCAAAAAAATCGCTTATTAAGGCATCATCGGGTCACGCGACAGGTCCGGTGGGTTTCTTGAAGGTTTATGACAAAGCGTTTGGGGAAATCGCGCAGGGAGGAACACGCCGGGGGGCAAATATGGCGGTTCTCCGGGTTGATCATCCGGATATTGAGGGCTTCATAACATGTAAAACAGATGAAACTGCGATCACAAACTTTAATATTTCTGTCGGTATCACGGATGCCTTTATGGAAGCTGTCCAGCAGGATGATTGGTGGGAGCTTCGTTTTCCGGACATTAAGAATCCCGCATACAGGAAATTTAATGGAACACTTGAACAGGCCGAGGCAGCAGATATACCAATTTTAGTTCACAGTAAAATTCGGGCTCGCGATTTGTTTGACAAGATCGTTTATCAATCGCATCATAATGGGGAACCAGGTTTGCTATTCCTGGATCATGCCAACAGAGATAATCCTATCCCACATTTATATGAATTAGAAGCTACCAATCCCTGTGGGGAGCAATTCCTTGCCCCATATGAGAATTGCTGTCTAGGATCAATCAATCTTAGCCAGCATTATTCACCTGACGGCACTCCGGACTGGGATACCTTGCGAGACAGCATCCAAACTTCAACCCGTTTTTTGGATAACGTTGTTGATGCGAATGCATATGTGCCCTCCGTACCTAAATTAAGGGAAGCTGCTTTTAAGGCTCGGCGGATTGGTTTAGGGATCATGGGTCTGGCAGACCTCATGTACCGGGCAGGTGTTCGTTATGGTTCTGAAGAGGGACAGGAATTTGCAGCCCAGGTGATGGAATTTATCCGGTATCACACAATGCAGACCAGTATTGATTTGGCAGCTGAAAGAAGCCCGTTCCCAGCCATTAAAGGCAGTTTATATGATCCTGATAACCTAACCTGGAAGATTCCCGTATCAATCGTGCCTTATGAAAATGACTGGAAACGACCTAAGCTGGACTGGCAGGTCATCAAAGATGGAATAAAAAAACACGGTATCCGGAATGCTGCCCAGACTACAGTCGCGCCAACGGGCACAATCGCGACCGTATCCGGCTGTGAGGGGTATGGATGTGAACCTGTATTTGCGCTGGCATATACACGCCATGTTATTGAAGATGATGGTGAATTAGATCTTATTTACACTAGTCCTCTCTTTGAAGCGGCTTTAGAGGATGCTGATTTAACTTTGGATCAAAATGATCTAATCATCAGTTCAATAATTGAGAAGGGTACCTGCCAGGACATAACGACTCTCCCCGAGGAAATCAGAAACACATTTGTGGTCTCCAGTGATATTTGTGCTGAAGAGCACGTACGTGTTCAGGCTGCGCTACAGGCATTTGTGGATAACAGCATCTCAAAAACCATCAACTTCCCTTCCTCTGCAGAGCCGACGGATGTTGCCCAAGCCTACCTATTAGCCTGGGATTCGGGTTGTAAAGGTATTACAGTGTACGTGACAGGTTCAAGAGATAAAGTTGTATTGGAGACAAGATCAGTAGTTGATGAAAGTGAATTGCAGGACACCCATGAGCAACTTTTGAAATGGCAGGCGACAAAAAAACCCCGTCCCAGGCATTTGGAAGGGTATACATATAGTATTGAGACACCGCTGGGAAAAACCTACGTCACCATTAATGAAAACGGCGACCGCCAGCCCTTTGAGGTATTTATTAATACGGCAAAAGCCGGATCGGATACAGCTGCTGTCTCTGAAGCGATCGGTCGCTCCTTATCATATATCTTGCGGATGTCATCACCCATACCTCCTCGGCAGAGATTGGAAGAAGTCTACCAGCAGTATGCAGGAATAGGGGGGAGGCGCCCCCTGGGCTTCGGTCCAAATCGAGTGAGATCACTCCCTGATGGCATTGCCCAGGCACTGCAGGAATACCTTGAAAACACAGGATGGAAATTTCAAGAAGTCAGCCCCGAGGAAATCACGGGGGAGGTTAGTCATCCAGAAAGTTGGATGGAAGTCGGGGATTTGTGCTCTGAATGCGGGCAAGCTGCTTTAGTGAATGAAGAAGGTTGCCGGAAGTGTTACTCCTGCGGATACAGCGAGTGTTGATCTCTCCTCGTGAGTTTCATTCGAGAATCAGTCTTTAAAATATGATAGAACGGTTCATGAAGTGGGAGGGGTCTATGTCCACCACTGTTATAAATCTAATTAACGAGCATGGTTCAGTCCGGGATTACAAACCTGATCCTGTGCCCGAGGACATGATTAATGAGATTGTCGCTGCTGCACAGCGGGCTGCCACTTCTTCAAATTTACAGACCTATAGTGTGATAATCACCACTGATCCAATAAAGAAACAAAAATTGCAGGAAATCAGTGGGGATCAAAAACACATTAGTCAGGCTCCGGTCTTCTTTACCTGGTGTGCTGATTTCAGTCGACTTAATCGTGCTTGTAATCACCAAGGTTATACCTTGGAAGCTGGTTATGTGGAAAACTTCATGGTAGCGACAGTGGATGCGGCAATAGCCATGCAAAATGCCGCCCTGGCAGCTCAGTCACTAGGATTAGGTTTCTGTTATATTGGTTCCATCCGAAATCAACCCCAGCGGGTGATTGATTTGTTCCAACTGCCAAAGCTTGTCTACCCTGTCGCGGGGATGACCATGGGATGGCCAGTAAAACCACCCAGGATCCGTCCTCGTTTGCCTATCGGTGCAATTCTTCATTGGGAGACATACGATCAGGATGATATTCATTTCTTGGAAAAGTATGATCGCGCGATGATCGATACTGGGATTTACCTGGGAAGACAAGTCGACCTTGAGGATCAGGAATCGAATGAATACGGATGGATGGAACATTCCGCCAGGCGGTCTAGCAAACCATCCCGACCGCACCTTAAAGAATCCATCATCAAGGCAGGATTTCTACTGAAATAAAAGCCCATCTTTCGAACTTATATACCTAAGATACCATTGAATAGGAGAACCCCGATGACATCTAAATACCAGCGGCCAACCTGGGATGAATACTTCATGAATATCGCAAATGAAGTGGCGCAAAGGAGTACGTGTGAGAGGGCTCAAGTTGGTGCTGTGATAGTTACAGAGAAACGAATTCTTACTACGGGCTATAACGGCAGCCCCCGGGGACTCCAGCATTGCTCTGATGTAGGTTGTTTAATGGATAACGGGCATTGTGTCCGCACACTTCACGCAGAGCAGAATGCAATCATCCAGGCAGCCCTGCATGGGGTGATCACCGCTGGTGCAACAATATATGTCACTCACCAGCCCTGTTTTTTGTGTGCCAAAATGATCATCAATGCTGGAATTATCCAGATCGTTTATGATCATGAATATCCTGATGATAGGTCCCGGGATTTCTTAGAACAGGCAGGGGTGGAACTGATTGTGATTACCTGAGTATTATTGTTCTGACCGTACTTCAATGTTCTCTCTCCAGCATGGATAAACCGTAACTTATCTTGTATTAGTTGTTTCTAAAGATGAATCCATTCTCAGGCTTTGATACTTGGATATCAGGAGGGAAGCCGATCTTTTGCAGAGAATAAAAATGCGTATATAATAAAATATATCTAAAGTAGCAAGTGGATAAGAAACAATGGATGATTTAGAGATCAAAATAAACAAACTCGCTGATGACTTGGTGTATGAATTGAATAAATCCATGGGTTTCCGGAAAAATGGCTTTGTTCAGCATATCTTAAAACCGCTGGTGTGGAGACCGATGATCCGTTTTTCAGAACTGGCGACAAAATTTGATCACCGGATTGTAAACGAAGGATTTCAAAAAGCGTCCGCCTGGTTTATCTCCAACTTTGTGGATCGTGTGAGAGCCTTAGGAGTAGAAAACTTACCTACAAAAGGACCCCTACTGATTGCGTCCAATCATCCCGGTGCGTACGATTCACTAATTATCACCGCACATTTACCCAGGGATGATGTGAAATTTATTGCTTCTGATATTCCATTTGTGAAGAAACTTCCGGAGACTTGCAATCACATGATTTTTTCCTCGCCGGATACACATGTCCGGATGGGTGTTGTCCGAAAAGCCATTAAACACCTGGAGAATGGTGGCGCCTTATTGGTATTTGCCCGGGGTAGTATTGATCCGGATCCGGCATTTATTCCGGGATCTGAGGAGGAACTAACCCGCTGGACATCCAGTCTGGGATTGTTTTTGAGGAAAGTGCCCCAAACCAGGCTGGCAATTACCATGGTCAGCAATGTCTTGGCAAAAAAATATATCAACCATCCTGCAACACTCTTCAGAAAAGGTCGGGTGAATAAGCAGAGGTTGTCGGAATTTTTCCAGGTCATGAACCAACTTTTGTCTCCCGGGAAACTTATGGTGTCTCCTAACCTATCATTTGCTCCGACACTCACCCTGGAAGAACTCGAGAATCACAAGGATCTGAAAAAAATCACTTCGGAAATAATCCAACGAGCTCAGAGGCAACTAGAAATCCACATATCTCAATTTCTCACGACGCCGAAGGTAATGGCTAAATGACCCTTAGGAGAAAAATCAAAACCCTGGTGCACTCCATCAAACCAGGGTTTTTTGATCTCATCCGCATTTCCGCATAAGTAGTGGAATTAATTATGTTCGTTTTTCGAAGTGCATTTTTCTTATCTGGTTTAGGCGGTCTTCCTGGTACGAGTTTTACTGATCCACTGGATAAAGAAAATAGCAGATAAGTAAAGGTATACCAGAAAACGAAGCAGGATCAGACTCCATTTAATCCCCGAAAAGACTGCTGACAAGAAAGCTGCTCCCGGTTTCCTTTAATGAGATCCTGGCTTGATTGGGTGGTACCAGGGCAGTGAATAGCATAATAATCATCAAGGTGTTGATTACGATCCATCCTGTTGATATCTTATTGATCCAATTTGACAAGCTTGCTATCATAATTAATCTCCCAATACTATAGAATTGAATCTGCCTGGAAGATTTGATTGCTCCTCCCAGGTTCTCCATTGCAGGGAGCCCCAAAATCATTATTTAATGTTTTCAAGATTATTCAACTGTTCTTTCAGAGTAGAGGCTGTTTCCTGATACCCGGCAAGTTTTTCCTTTTCTTTGTTGACTACTTCCTCAGGAGCTTTTTGTGTGAAAGGTCCTGAGAGTAATTTTTCCAGACGTTCGATCTGGTGATTAGTTTCATCCAATTCACTCAATAACCTGGTCTTCTCTTCTTTCAAGTCCACGAGACCGCTGAGTGGGAGGTAGATTTCCACCGCTCCAGCGACCAGGGCAATTTGATTCTGTGGTTTTTCTTCCAGTATTTCAGTTATTGAAACCTGATTTTGATCAAGTTGTGCTAGGGTTGCCAGACTGCCGATTTCTTCCCGTAGGATGACAGCATATTCCTTGCTTACAAAATTAGCAGGAATGAGCTTGCCGGGTTTGATGCCCTTTTCTGCCCTAAGATTACGGATAGTCCGGACAATCTCCTGAATAAGCTGGAAATTCCTGACCTTAGAAGTTTCCCAATCTTCTTCAGGTCTGGGTTGCGGCCAAGGTGCTATCATTAAGGCTTCAGTCCATTCCCCAAGCCGGCTTTTAAATGGTGAGTCCAGGACTGCACCCTTCAGATGTTGCCAAAGCTCCTCAGTAACGTATGGTGTGAACGGATGAAGCAGGCGCATGCTGAGATCCAGCACTTTAATCAGGGTTTCGATGGTATAAAATGCCCGATCTCCACCCTGGGAAATCTGATCTTTGGCGATTTCCAGGTACCAATCAGCATATTCATTCCAGAAGAACTCGTAAATATGACGACCAGCTTCTCCGTACTGATGATTGTTAAATAACCGGTCAACATTGCGGATTAAGGACTGCATCCTGGCCCAGATCCAGGAATCCGCCAGGGTCCACTCTGGATCCCCTTCAGGCTTCTTGGGGGAGTTTTCCATCGTGCCCAGCACAAATCTGCCGGCGTTCCAGACTTTATTGGCAAAATTACGATTGGCTTCTACCTTTTGTAAACTAAGATTGGTATTGATCCCCGGAGTTGATCCCACCAGCATCGTGAAGCGCAGCGCGTCTGTCCCTAGGTCATTCATGATATCAATGGGATCGATCACATTGCCTTTGGTTTTGCTCATTCTTTGCCCAAATTCATCCATCACCATTCCGTGCAGATAAACATTTGAAAACGGGATTTGCCCGGTAAGTTCCAGGCTGAGCATAATCATCCGGGCAACCCAGAAAAAGAGGATATCGTATCCGGTTTCCATCATCGTGGTGGGGAAGAAATATTTTAAATCCGGAGTCTCATCCGGCCAGCCCAGAGTTGAAAAAGGCCACAATCCGGAGGAGAACCAGGTATCCAGCACATCAGGGTCTTGCTCGATCCGAGTATTACCGCAATGTATACAGGTGGTAGGGTCTTCCCGCGTTACGGTTAATTCTCCGCAATCTTCACAATGCCAGACTGGAATCCGGTGACCCCACCATAACTGACGGCTAATACACCAGTCATGAATGTTTTCCATCCAGTTGTAATAGACTTTCTTAAATCGTTCTGGAATGATCTCAATCCGACCATCTTTCACTGCTGCGAGGGCTTGCTTTGCCAGAGGTTCTATCTCTACAAACCATTGAGTAGAGATCATCGGTTCAATGATTTCTCCTCCCCGCTGCGCCCTGGGAATCTGATGCAGGTAGGGTTCTTCCTTGATCACCAGATCGGCTTTTTTCATGTCCTCCCACAGGTTTTGACGGGCCTCATAGCGGTCTTGACCCTGGTAAGGACCTCCCACTTCGGTTACTTGGGCTTTTTTATCCAGCATGGAAAGCACTTCCAGGTTATGACGAAGGCCGATTTCGTAGTCGTTGGGATCATGTCCTGGCGTAATTTTAAGCGCCCCGGTGCCAAATTCGGTACTTACATATTCATCACCAATCACCTTGATTTCTCTGCCGAGAATGGGGACAAGGACAGATTTCCCAATGTATTTCTGATACCGCTTGTCATCTGGGTGAACAGCCACAGCGGTATCCCCCAGAATGGTTTCCGGACGAGTTGTGGCTACAGGGATATACTCCTCGGGATTTTCAGAGAGTTGATACTTAAAATAGTACAGTGTTCCCTGTTCCTCTGAGTGTTCCACTTCCAGGTCAGAAACCGCTGTTTGCAGGGTAGGTGACCAGTTGATTAATCTCGGTCCTCGGTAGATAAGACCTTTTTCATAGAGATGTACAAATGCCTCCCGAACAGCCCGTGAGAGACCTTCATCCAATGTAAAACGTTCCCGATCCCAATCACAGGATGCTCCCAGACGGCGGATTTGTTCCACGATCAATCCACCATATTCCTCCTTCCAGTCCCACATCTCTTCCAAGAATCTATTTCGACCAATTTCCTCCCGGCTGGTGCCTTCTTCCTTTAATTTCCTCTCTACTTGAAGCTGGGTGGCGATTCCGGCGTGATCTGTTCCTGGAACCCAGAGGGTTGGAACGCCTTTCATTCGCTGATGGCGGATCATCAGGTCTTCCAGGGTAACAAAGAGGACATGGCCAAGATGCAATTTCCCGGTCACATTGGGCGGGGGGATGCTGATAACATAAGGTTTATGTTTGGGATCATGTCCCGGAAGATTGGGATCATTGGTGGGTTTAAAGAAACCTTTTTCTTCCCAATATTTATATAATCGAGCTTCAACATTTTTATGATCATAGATCTTTGGCAGCATAGGTGTCTCCATTTATAAATGAGTGATTATTTCAATCCGTCTTTTGTAGAGCCAACGGAATTATTTGTTGATAGGTCCGTCCGCCATCACCAGTATGAAGCAGAGCGATGTCTTCATCCCGTCTGGCAACAGCCCAGCCTTCTGTGGAGTTGATAAAAATAAATTGCCCTTCCCAGGTAACAGTTTTGATCTTATCCCAATCCGCGCCACCATTAATGGTCTTGTAGTGATCTTTCCCCTGTGCAAAACCAGTTAGAAAATCTAGGAAGAAGAGTTGATTTGCTGGGGATGGAAGGACAATTATCTGCCAGGATTCTCCCCAATCACTTGTTGCGTAAATGAACGTGTCTGGGTTTTCCATGTCAAAAGCCTGTTTGTTTTCATCATAAATAAAACATTGAACCAGGACCAAGCCAGTCTGGGAGGAAGTAAAGGTAGGACTGATCGTCTGACAGGACTGGGGTTGATCTTCCCAGGTTTTTCCGTTTGAGGGGGGAAGGAAAATGTTTTCCCAAGTTATGCCACCATCGTGGGTCTGTTCCATAAACGGACCCAAACCACCGCCCAGTTCATCCTTGGTGACCCAACCATTCTGATCATTGGCAAAAGCCATCCCTGTGTTGAGTCTTACTTCTATCATACTGTTGCCCGGGCGATTTATAAGCCTCCAGGTTGCTCCACCATCCCGGGTAGAAAACAGGTAGGATAAATCATGCTGATGAGAGAATTCAGTCTGAATCAACAGCCACC
The DNA here is from genome assembly GCA_030609055.1 of Chloroflexota bacterium. Taxonomy (GTDB): domain Bacteria; phylum Chloroflexota; class Anaerolineae; order Anaerolineales; family UBA11858; genus B10-G9. The sequence continues at coordinate 9,947 of JAUWCZ010000062.1, forward strand.
CCGAAGTTGGGTTGATAAAGGAAAAACTACCCGGTGATATATACATCTGGCCCAACGGGAAGGGTAATGGGTCACTCGGAATCCAGGTTAGACCTCCATCTTGTGTCCTCCAGACGATATAATTGGCATCCCCCAGATCATCTTTTGTATCAGCAATTAAAACCCAGGCTGTGTTTTGATCATAAAAATAAGCAATGATATTGTCCTTTCTGTGATGGATATTTATCGGTACAAGAATGGGGGGAGTCCGATCCTGCCAGTTGTAACCACCATCGCTGGTATAGAGGATGTATTGATATTCCCCATCTTGCGTGCCGGTAGCCCAGCCTTTTTTAGATGTTGACATGCTGATAAAGGATATTGTGATTTCCTTTCCAGAAATGAGGGCAGGTAACTCCTGATAAGTAAAGGGGGTTTGTGTTGGATAGAGTCTGATAAAAGGTGATGGTGTTGGAGGGATAAAATCAGGCGACGGAGAAGGTGTCTTCCCAGGGATTGTTTTTGTGGGTTGTGGCGTATAGGTTTCCTCTGTTGTCAAAGTGACAGGTAGCTCACTGAGGAAATCATCTTGAGTATCTTCGGGAGCTGGCTGGGGTGACTTACAGCCAACGAGTAAAACAATCGTAATCAAACACAAACACATGGCCTGTCTGTTAGTCATTGTTGCTCTCTCAATAATAAAAAAAAACCTCTTCATCCCTTGAGGACGAAAAGGTTCAAAAGTGTGTTGGCACAGATTGACCTTCCGCGGTACCACCTCTGTTTGAGTATCAGTTCTTGATACCCACACTCAGTTCCTGGAACCATCATCAGGTGTTTGCTATAACGGGCAATCCCGTGCCGTTCTACTCTTCAATTTGGTCAAATTTCTTCGGCAAACGAACCAGGGGACATTCCAAGGAGCTTGCTGAGGGGGTTTTCAGCCGCTGACCTCCCGTCTCTACCAGCTTGCTTTCCGTGTACTCTTCCCGGTTTTGGTTGAATATTCAATTTTCAGCATTATACCTGTAGATACAAACCAAGTCAATAAATTCACTGAGAAAAATAAAAGGGGGGTAATACGTCCCTCGTTACAAAAATTCATTCCTACAGGATTAGTAAGAGGTTCCGGAATGTGTATTCCTAACAACAATCTTAAAATTTCTTGACTTTCACCCTTTAAATATGCTATTCTTTGGGTTATTGACAGGTGGGAATTACTTGATTTCCTATCTATTAACATCGTTTGAATCGATTGGGAGGGGTAGAACGCTATGATTCATCGGGAACGAGTGGCAGATGATGTATATACTTTCCAAAGTGATGTCTATGCCCAGGTGAACGCGGGTGCAGTGATCGGTCAGGATTGGGCTGTGGTAATTGATACACTCGCTTTTCCTGATGAGACCTTAGCGATCAGGGAGTTTATTGAAGAGGAATTAAATCGGAAAGTACGTTATGTGATCAATACCCATTACCACGCTGACCATAGCTGGGGAAATTGCTTTTTCCCAGGAGCATTCATCCTTGGTCATAAATTATGTCGCACCAACTTAGAAATATATGGGAAAGCGTCTTTAGCTACCACCCAGGAGAGCGATAAGGTTTTTCAAAAAACTCAAATTATACTCCCGCATATGACACTCGATTCCGGATTTCTAGAAATAATTGTAGGGGAAAAAACGTTGCGTTTTATTGAACTGCCTGGACATAGTGATGATGGAATCGGTGTATATATCGTTGAAGATGAGGTTCTGTTTGCAGGGGATGTCTGGATGCCAATTCCGCATATTGTGGATGGAGATCCCGAAGTAATGAAGGAATCGTTACGTAAAATTGAAACCTATACGATTGAAAATGTTGTTCAAGGACATGGTGAAGTAATCTTAAGAGGAGAAGTGAACACCAGCATCAATGATAGAATTGCTTACCTGGATGTAATTCAAGCGATTGTTGAGGAAGCCGCTCAGGACGATTTCCCAGGTGAGTATCTTCAGGAAAAGACAATTGAGGTTTGTGGAAAAAGCCGCATCCTTTTAGGAGGAGCGGCAGAGGAAATCCATCAACAAAATTTAACCCATTTGTATCGGACACAATATGGGATCGAACCGCAAGGATTTGATCGTTAAAGATTGTAAAACTTGAATAAAAAAATACAAAAGATCCTGCAGCAATCACCGGCAGGATCTTTTTGGATCACAAGAAATTAATCTTTGTTGCCTTTTTTTGCCCGAAATCCCACAATCCGTTCAGTTCCGTTTAGTAATCGCTTAATATTTGGGCGCAAAGCCCAGACGATGAAGATTTCTGTTAAAAGACCAAAGGTAATATATATCCATGGGTCGTTAAACCTGATGAACCGGTATAGGAAAATCAGACTTCCGATTAGGGGAAGACTCATGGTAGCCAATGAAGCGTATCCGATGATCATGACAATGAAGAATCCGGTAGGAACCAGGATAAATAAGCTGGGCCACCAAAGTCCGATAATTCCACCCATAGCCGGTGTACCTCCAGCACCTCCAGCAATAGATAATTTCCCATTCTGATCTCTCCTGATAAGAAAGATTGAATAATTATGACCCATGACTGCCACTAAAGGAGAGATTATGTGGAACCAGTAGGAAACAGGAAAAAAGTACTTGGCGATCCATACCACACAGGCGCTTTTCAGGATATCCAGTATGGTGGTAAGGAAGCCTGGTAAAAAACCTGCTGCCCGCATCGTGTTTGTTCCACCAGTGCGACCACTTTCAATTTCTCTTACATCTTTGCCCGTGAAGGCTTTAACTAGAAAGAATCCCCAAGGGATAGAACCAAAACAATATGCCAGGACCAGGATTCCAATTTTTGGTAGGATTTGCATTAATACTGACTCCCAATTGAACCGTGAGAGCTATCACAAGTAATCTACTTAACACAAAAATAAATCAAGGGAAACGGTTTACAACAGGAATGCAACCCCCCAGGAGACGATTAAAATTAAAATTGGCCAGATCATCTCATCCCTTTGAAATTTTGAGCCGATTTCCGGTAATTTGTCACTTATCTCTATCAGTGCATAAAGCGGACCTGCCAATGCTATGCCAAAATTTATTGATGGCATCGGCCAGTAGTGTAAACCGGCTGCGATTTCTCCAATCAGCAGGAATGAGACAGACCCTTGTGTTATTGCCCAGAAACCATTCTGCCGAAGATGATTTATTCTAAGATAAACCAGCAGAGCTGCTATGCTTATTACGGGAACCCTGTAAAATAGCCTGATTCCGGCTGAATGAAGCGAGATTGAAAGAATCAGGAATAGGACAACAGACAATGCTGTGATTCCCATTTCTGCCGGCAGGTAGTACGGATTGGACGCATCGAGTACAACATACTCGGATATTAAAACCAGCATTAACACCATTCCACTGAAAAAGGCTGCTATCCACCATGTTGCGCCAAAGGGTAGTTGTTCAATTGCCAGCATCAAGACCAGTGCGGTAAGACTTGGCAGCAGCCAATGTACAACTGTATTGCTATATTGATCTTGGGATGGATGATCTGCTAAAATCCAGGCGGATCCAGACGCGGTTAAACCCGCAACCAGTAGTGTGACCAGAGTAGAAAAATTTAATTTGATCGGGAA
>JAUWCZ010000094.1 GCA_030609055.1 Chloroflexota bacterium
ATATCTCGATAGGTTTTTTTAGCATTCGCTTTATTCATTGTTGTGAAAGCAAAATTCGGCCAAGCAAGTTTAAAGGGACCTATCACCAAGTTTACAATAGATCCAATCTTATACCCAACAGCAAAAATTGCTACTTGTTCCAGATTAAAGAAAGTCCTGATCATATAATTATCCGCCAGCTGAAGCAGGTTTAATGAAAATGCAGCTGGGATCAGCGGGATTCCATAAGATAACAATTCTCTGATCTGTTTTCTGGAAACCTCAAAGACGATAAATTCCCGATTTAGCCAGATCATCAGCGACATCCCGACCACAGCACCCAATAAATAACCCATCCAGTATCCGGTCACCCCCAGTTTAAAATAGCCAATAAACAATATTGCTGTTCCCATCTGGGTGAGAATAAAGATTATGCTTTGTATACTTGCGGCGAGAGGTCGAACCTGGAGTCTTAATAGAATATTACCAAAACTATTCATGGTATCAAACACCAACAACAATGCCACAATTTGGATGACCCGGGCATATTGTATATTTCCAAGCAAAATGCGTGATACAGGTTGGGCAAAGAGAATAATCAGGACAGCGGTACTTGCTGCCAAAGCAAAGAATAAAATCTGCGAAGAACCCAATGTTACTCGTTTTTGAGCAGATTCCTCTCTATCATTGTAAATCCGAAAAGTCGCTGATGGAAGTCCCACATTGGTCAAGGTATTGATAACAGTATAAAATGACGTAATGATTGAAACAGCCCCATATTCCTGTTGGGTCATCAGGGTAGTCAATAGAGGTAGGGTCAGATAGATGATTATTTGGCGTCCGTAAACTCCCATCCCATACGCTAATGATTGACCGGATAATCTTAAGAGGGGCTGAAACGATTTATTCATAACCAGCATTGTCCAATCCGAGCAGATACTTCAAACGGTAGACTTTCTCCCTCAAGGTTCTTTTGGCTGATCTGAAAAGGGTATCAGATGATTTTCTGACAGAATACCGAAACTGATCAAATAAACCACCGTGATCCATCTGTAGCTGGTAGCCGTGTTCTTCCAAGGAGTGAGATGATAACGATTCAATTTTTCTGATTTCCGGATCCGTTAAAATGGTTTTCCATCGAAAAATTCGTTCGTTGGTCACTTCTCTTAAGGTTAGTTTCTTCCAATCCATATGTCTTTCAGGTTCCAGCTGCATCTCCCTGTTTTGCTTCCAATAAGAAAGCATTTCTTCCTCAAATGGTTCTTTAATAAAGGCACAAATTCTTTTAAGTTCCCGTTCTGGTTCAGTTACGAGATCTTCATATCTAATTTCATAAAAGTATTGCTGCCCAATTTTTTTACCAAACCTGGATATCGTTCTGGTCGACCATAACCAATCCAGTGTGCTTTCAAGTACATCATCAGGTAAATGCTGCACACCTTTATATGAGGCAGCTACTGCTCTACTATCTCTGATAATATGGATATAATGCGCTTCTGGATAATAATCCTGGATTTGGGATAAATAATTTAGATACCAGGTCGTTTTATCTCCCCAGCGTCTCTTAACACTAGAAAATTTTTGATTGTTATATGCCCGATAGATTTCCTCTATCAAAACAGGAAAGGAACAGGGAATTCTCATCAAAAGTCGCTCCCTGAGGTCATCCTTATTAATCTCCCAATCCTGAATATTTTCAGACTTATAAAGATCCACTAGAAACCGGTCAATTTGATTCCTTGAAGTAAAATGAATTCGGTCGTATTTCCATCCCAAGCGGATAATAAATCCCCCTTCAGGCGGAATGGCGATATGGGGATGGCTGGTCAGCATCAATCGCAGCAAGGTTGTACCTGACCGTCTATTTCCAAGGATAAATATAGGAGGTTTATAGCTTTTGATCACAATTGTATTTACAAAACTCAAAGGATCTTCCTAGGAGATGTCCTTTATTTCAGTCCACCTCTTTCGAAATATTGAGATTTCTTCCCTTGTATAAAAATGCCTTGCATACTGAGATGAGTACATCCGATCTAAATATTTCTTCGGTAATCTAAGCCAATTGATAAACTTTTGGTAAAGTTGATTATAGCTTTTCGAATCTGATACGTTTGCTTTGGCTAGGCTAATATTAGTGAAATCCAAATCGAGGAATGCTTTCAGCGCTTGGCGGTAGACCTCATTTAATCGCTCTAATTTGATTACTAAAACCCGGGCCTGAGAGTGATGATAGATCTGATATCCATGATGGGTTGGAAACTTTTCTTGGAAGACATTAATTCCGAATACTTCCTTCAACTCTTGATCAAACCATTGAAGGGGTCTTTCATGATTATAATGTTCTAAGAACACGGTTTTTATCTGACTATAGATCTCCTCTGAGAATTCATTCTTATCAGAATAATTCCGCAATTGGGGATACCAAAAATCCATTGAGTGGAAAAAAGCGGATAGATTTCTCGCTACTGGATCTCGAGTTAAAACGATAATGTCAATGTAATTAAAATCATATTTATCAAGGTTTTCTCTCAGAAATAAACCAGCCCAGAAGGCTTTCCCAGGATAGGCTCGTTCCATAAATTCCGCTTTTTCCCGTAAAAAATCTAAGCCATCTCTTCGTAAATAATGAATATGAAATATGGGTCGAGAAATATTTTGTGAGTTTAAAGTATCAACAACGGTCCTGGAGCCCACCCTCCCCATCTGATAAACAAAAATTGGCACTCCCTTTTTCCGCTTTCGAAAATAAAAACGAAAATATATGTTAGAAACAGTATACAACCCTTGATATACCAGATCGTTGAGACCAAGTGTTCGGATAATTCGATGGTGGATGTGACTCATAATCTATTCGCCAGATAATTCCATGATCGCACCACAGATTCGGCTGATCTCCACATCTTTAAGTGTGGGATATGAAGGGATATTCAACCCACGTTCGGACAATCTATCTGAGATAGGAAAATCCGGATTAGAATCCAGATACGGTGGCAACTGGTGCATGGGAATGAAAAACGGGCGAGTATCAATTCCCTGCTCCAGAAGAGATTCCCTCATGGCATCACGGCTTAGAGGATAATCCTCGGTCAGAATAATTGAGTTCATCCAAAAACTGCTCTTTGCCCAATGGGCTTCCGGTTGGAGTTCAATCCCCGGGCAGTCAATTAGCTTTTCATGGTACATGACAGCCAATTCCCTCTTTCGAGCGAATATTCTATCAAACCTCTCTACCTGTGCTAATCCTACTGCAGCCTGGAGATTGGTCATACGATAGTTATAACCCACCTCGGTATGCCAGTAATGGCGCTCTTTATCCATCCCATGATCTTTTAAAAAACGGGCTTTTTCTGCCAGCTGATCATCATTGGTTGTCAGCATACCACCTTCTCCGGTTGTTATCGTTTTGTTCCCATAGAAACTAAAACACCCCACATCCCCCAATCCGCCAACAACCCGATCCTTGTATTTTGCGCCATGAGCCTCGGCAGCATCTTCGATAATGTGTAAACCATGTTCGTTCGCAACCTCACTCAATGGATCCATATCTACCGGATGCCCGTAGAGGTGAACCGGAATAACCGCTCTGGTCCTCGAAGTAATTTTCTGTTCTGTCTTATTAATATCCAAGGTCCAGGTCTGGGGGTCTAGATCTACAAAGACCGGTTCAGCGCCGACATATCTCACAGCGTTTGCAGTTGCCACAAATGTTAGGGACGGTACAATCACCTCATCACCGGGACCAATTCCAAATAGAAGTAATGCCAAGTGCAAGGCAACTGTGCCGTTAGCGAGGGATATGGCATGTTCTACCTCACACAGCGAGGCAAAATCCCGTTCAAAGCGTCCAACATACTCCCCCAAGCTAGATATCCATTCACTTTCAATACAATCAGTAACATACTTCAACTCATTTCCAGATAAATCCGGTTTGTAAACAGGTATAAATTTCATAATTCACCAGGTTCTTATCTATGCTTTCATTAATAAATGACGAGATGAACGAAAGTCCGAAGTCACACCACGATAATCAATAATACTGGGGGCTGAATTTGTTTTCTAGCATATTATACGCCAGATTAGATTGTACTGTGCGAAAAGCTGTATTTCCTGAGATGATCTAGATTTCAGGATCTTTCCCCCATTGTAGAATTAGATAAAAGAAATAATTTCGCTTTGAAAAGGTTAGCTTTAGATTGATTCTTGATTAATATTCAATATCATCAACATAATCCAGCACATCAGGGCATACTGTTTCCAAGGAGCTGGAAACTGTATGCCAGTTAATCGGTTTATCTATACCTTTTGCATCCACGATCGCCTCGGATAGGCAACCTGGACCAGCGTGATAATTTACTAATGTGAAACGCCAGAGATCCTCGTAACTAATAACCTCCCCTGGAACCTGATCAAGTTCATTTTTAATCATCTGTCCCACCTGGGAACAGTTGCCCAGCAATGTTTCTGTGAATAGCGTCACACTGGCCTGAGCCTGCTCTGGATCAACACCCTCCCCTGTTTGGGGCAAATCAATTTCCATCTCTGATAAAAAAGCTCCCCGCAGAAGGATCTGATGCCAATTATCCTGTAAAGCATATCCAGTCTGACAGAACTCTTCTTCTAAAACCAACGGGCAAAACTGGCTGTAGAAATCCTGATTCCAGAGCAAGGCAGTGTCTGCGCCCAGTTCATTTATGTGCCCCAATCCATACTCCAAATAGTTGTAGCTGATAGTCTGAGGCCAGAATTGGCTCTCACTAGCAAAGATCCTTTTTAATAACTGGGAAGGGATACCGCTCTCCTGGGCGGACTGGATGATATAGGCATCAAAGTTATTCTGCCATAACTTAACCACTGGACGGGCTGTTTCTAATCCGCATTGAGAGGCATATCCGTTTTCTAGCAAGCCATTATTTTCACAGTCACTAGCGTCGACATACTCCTGTTTGATGAGCTGTCCGGCTAGATATGTATAAGGCTCATCCGTTTCCAGAATCATCGATTGACTGGGGTTTGCAAGCCAATCAGGCGGTGTACCAAGAGGAGGAAATGATTCCCAGATTTGGGCACAGCCCTTGATGCTGGTGAAATCACTCTGTTCACTGATGAAATCAACTAACCAGCCGCCAGTATCAGATTCATTAGATACTCCACTCTCAGAGACCCGGACCCTTCCCCGGTAATGTTCAGTGCTATCTCCATAACTTGAATCTGCCCAAAACTCAATCGGCACACCATTTCTACTTGTCGCCCTTAATTTCACTTGACAAGCATTTCCCAAACAAAGAAAAGGAATCTCATTGATAGTACCCTGTATCTGGGTGATCGATTCATTTGGGAGTGGTTCCTCGGCTACTAGTTCCAAGGAAGGGATCTCTGAACAAAGCTCAGTTCCCTCAATGACTTCACATTCAGTCAAACCTATCCAGACTCGAGGTGTTGGAAGGTCTACCACGATTTCTCTTCGTCTTTCCTCAGAGCCGGCAGGAAATAAATAGAACCCTGTGCAAATCTCTTTTTTATTGGTATCCGCCTCACTACAAGGCACTGATTCAGACCACAAGTCATACGCCTCAGATCCACACTGGATATAAATTTCGTTTGCTGTTGGAGATTCAGTGTGATCAATATACAAATCACAAATCAGACTGTCATCCTCCCAGCGTACGATCCACCATTCGTATTCTGTATAGGTAACTTCAATGGTCTTAGTTCGGAGTGGGTCCTCATCAGCCAGGACTTGATCACCGATAAAGAGAGAAATCAAAAAAATCAAAAACACCAGGATTCGTACGTACCTTGATGTCGGAAATCTATTGACCATAAGAAATTGCCTTAAACAGATTCATTAACTTACTTTTAATATTATATATCAGACTATTTTTTTATACTAATGCCGATGAATTTAATTGGGCAATCTTCTCCCCCTCTAATGATATTGTACATTAATAAAAGACCAAAGCCAATCTGGAATGTGGAGTTTTGGTGGCTTTCAATCATAATTTCTTTGATGGAGTCCTATCCCACTTATTTCTTACGTCCCGTAATTCATCCTCAAATCCTGAGTATATTCGTAATATTTACGATTGACAGGTAATAAAATGAACCAGAAATATCAAAAACAACCCTGGAAAAAATTCCAGGGTTGTTTGGTCGGTTCCAGATAGATTTACAAAGAGGTTTATATTCGATTCATATTAGCGGCATTTAGCTACTACAATAGACCGAGTCTGTTTAATTGAGAATCACATCCATTGATTCAAAATTTCTGGTGAAAACCAGCACCAGATGCGGGAACTTCAAAAAGATCTCGCTATTGATCAAGTTTATGATGAAATCATACATCCAGGGTTCAATCGGATAGCCATATAAATTCAAATTCGCATCCCCCAGGATTACGAACTGATAGGGTGATTGATTGGAAGCATCGTGTTCCCACAGCAGATCGAAGGAATAAGGTTTCACCACAAGAACCTGGAAGGTGATCTTGATAGTTTGCATCTCTCCAGGACCAATTTCAATCGGTCCAGCAGGTTCCACATTTACACTTCTGAGATTTACGAGATTCTCAGCGTGAATCCTCTCAATCGTCATCGGGCTGGTAGTAGATTCATTTTCAATCACGTACATGACTTCAACAATCCTGAAGAAATCATGCTCACCAACATAATCCACACTGCCATCAAATATCGTAACTCCTTCAGGACGCTTCACCTCTAAAGTCGGTCTATTCTCCAGCCAGGAAACCCAATAAGGTTCGGTAAGTTCAGCATCATGAGAACCCTCAAGGGGGCAATTTCCCTGAGCCTGATAACGGATCCGGATTGAATACTCCACATCACCTGGGGCTGTTTCTGTCCAGGAAAGATCGAAAATATTAATAGATTTTCCATCATCTATGAGGGAGATACAAGCTTGACCCATGTTCGTGCTTGAACCCTGATCCACTAGACTCACCTCAAGGGCGCCTGGAGCCGGCGGATCTACCTCTGCGACAACCTGCAGTTGGAAGGAATCGAAAATTAATCCAGTACCAGGCATGATTGGATCAATAGAAAGGAATTGGATCGGATTTTCAGTCATCTCTCCAACACCCTGAATCGTGATCCGATAAGGTGAGATGTTAGATGCATCGTGATCCAGATTTAAATCAAACGCGAAGGGACCCGTGTTATTCACCAGGAAGGATACTGAAATAGTGTACTGTCCATCCGGTCCAACCGTAATTGGATCAGTCGTGTCCACATTAACCTGGCTGAGATTGACCAGGTTTTCGACACTGATCTCACCGACCTGCATACTGGTGGTGGTTGAGGTATTATGAATAATATAGTTCAGATCCATTTGTTGAAAGAATTCTACCTGACCGACATCATCAGTGCTGTCAGCAGGAAGAACTGTCCCATCTGGATTTTGGAGCTCAAGAACCGGGATTTCCTCCTCCCAGGTTACTCTGTAAATTTGGGAAAGGTCTGAATCCAGCGCATCTTCAATCGGACACCCTCCCTGTGCTCTATAGCGTGTCCAGAGGGTGTATTCCACATTACCGGGAACCATGTTATTCCAGGAGAGGTTAAAGGTCCTG
>JAUWCZ010000085.1 GCA_030609055.1 Chloroflexota bacterium
AGAAACGAGGTCAGTTTTGACCCCATCAGTAGCTACCGGTTGGCGAACTATTACAGGGATTTAGGTCTTTACCGACCGGCTATCTTTTCTGCCCGGCAGGTTTTAAATGCAGCCGGAATGGATGATGCTGCTACCATGAATGCGCCAGCATATTTTAATCACATCAGATTCGGGACATATTACAGTGATTTGGTCATTCCCGCCGGACAGGAATATGGATTTCATCCATTATTTTTATTTAGTGTGATCCGGCAAGAAAGTCTCTTTGAAGGTTTTGTAAGATCAACCGCAGGTGCCCGGGGGTTAATGCAGATCATCCCAAGCACAGGTGCAGAACGGGCAGACAAAGAAGGTTGGCCACCTGATTATAGTGATGAAGATCTTTACCGACCATTGGTCAGCGTTAAATTGGGATCCGCATATTTAAGCTTCCTGCGGTCTTATTATGAGGGAGATATGTATGCTGCACTGGCAGCCTACAATGCTGGTCCGGGGAATTCTTCTATCTGGCTTGAACAAGCCCAAGGAGATCCAGATCTCTTTTTGGAAATCATCCGCTTTTCGGAAACCCAAACCTATATTAAAACGATTTCTGAGGTCTTTGCTATCTATCGTCGTTTGTATACTCGAAGCCAATAAACGAAAGTCAGCAAGAAAGGTAGATGTAGTTCAAGATCTTACGGCCGTTTATCCAGAATAAGCTCAAACTCGAGAGTTTCAGTCTCCCGGAGCACCATAATGGTGACCTGGTCACCGGGCTTTTTATAGGTTAATAGATAGCCCATAAAATCAGCAAAATTATCAACTCGTTGATCATCGATACCGACAATCAAATCACCACCTTTCGGGATAACTTCTCCAATTTCCGCACCTATCAAACCAGCCATATCCGCCGGACTGCCGGGGGTGACCTCCAGCACATAAACGCCCGCGGACTGAGATAGATCGAGCTCTTCCTGCAGGAATAGGCTGACCTCGTGTAATACCTGTATCCCGACATAAGGTGAGTCATGTTTCCCAAACTGAATTAAATCGGGAATAACATTTTTTGCAGTATCGATGGAAATTGCAAAACCCAGTCCGGAGTTCACAGGCTGCCCGGATATATCAATATTGGAAGTGCTGATTGCTGAGTTGATCCCCACAACCTCACCATTCAGGTTAATCAAAGGTCCACCGGAATTTCCCGGGTTGATAGCCGCATCGGTCTGAATGATGTTCCCAGTAGAAAACGCTCCACCACCCGGTGCAAAATGTAACGACTCTAATGTTCTGCCTAGGGCAGAGATGATTCCCTTTGTCATTGTGCTGCGTAAACCTTGAGGATTTCCAATGGCAATTACTGTCTGCCCAACGGCAAGATCTTGATTCTGCCCCAGAGTTAGAACCGTAAGCTCAGACGGAATTTGATCAAGTTCAATAACCGCAAGATCAGTATCGGGATCCAGTCCGAGTACCTCAGCCCGTGTTTTAAAACCGGATGGAAAATCTACCTCCAGGTCAGTTGCCGACTGGACTACATGGTAATTTGTGACAATATGCCCATCTTCATCCCACACAAATCCGGTTCCCAATCCTCCTCCTTCTTCTGTTAATGCGCGAATAGCTACCACTCCTGGATTAATGGCTTCGTATAACGCTGGAAGATCTCCCTCCTCGATGACAACCTTTGTAATGGTTGTCATAAACTCATTATCTGTTGAATCCAAAGCATCAGATAAGCCGAGGTTTGGAGTAAACGAACAGGCAAGTGCGCTGAGTACAAGTAAAATCACTGCAGTATATAATAGACTACGTCTCTTCATAGTAAATCCTTTTTATTCAGTTCCGATGGTAGTGCATCCTCTTCAAGATCATGCGTAGGAGATACAACCCATTAATAGGCTAGATTGTCCGGTCCTTACGATTCAGATCGGTAAGCAGATAAAATTCTTACCAATAATTATAGCGTTTGGCTTATTAATCTCCCTTTGATTTAATAAAGATCTAATATTGGGTGGAATTAATTAGTAGGGGGAAATTATCAGACCTGTTCATAAACAGGAATTGATAGCAAGGATACTGGCTGATTGAAATAAACAAAGTCTCCTCAAAGAGGTTGATCTATTTGAGGAGGATTTCGCCAAAGGAGGAAACAGTGATAAATAGGGGAAAATAATCTCCCGTCTCTGAAGTAATCATAACAAAATGGTTCCTAGATGACTAAGTACTAGCTCATGGAAAAGGTATGACCTTCATCATAAACTCCGACTACAATCAATCCCAGTTTAATTACCTAAAGATTAGGGAGTTTAACAACAGAATGTATTATGGCTTCAGGAGGATATGAAATACTCAAATTTGATATCAAATAAGCATACTATTGCCATTTACAACTGCTTGTTGTACAATCGATTTTGAACCCTTTTGCCCTCGTAGCTCAGTGGATTAGAGCACTTGCTTGCGGAGTAAGGGGTCGCGTGTTCGAATCACGCCGAGGGTGCTCAAGTTAGAGCGGGAAATCCCGCTCGGTTTTAATAAAGTTTTTCTATAGTTTGGCATTCAAGGAAAAACAACATATCGTAACCCGTCTTTTGGATTTGTGTTGTAATTTTCATAATAAATGATAATAAAAATATATCTGGAAGAGAGGTAACATGTCTAAAATAGCCATTGTAACTGACAGTTCGCCATATATCCCTGATCACATAATAAAAGAGAATAATATCCATGTCGTTCCCCTGGTCGTGATCTGGGGAGAGGAGATTTTTCATGACGGCGTGGATATCTCCCCGGTCGAATTTTACGAACGTCTCAAAACCGACAAGGTTCTGCCGAGTACTTCCCAGCCGACTGTGGCTGATTTTGAAGTAGTTTTCCGCTCCCTTCACCAGGAGGGCTATGAGATACTTGCTATCTTGATCTCAGAGGCCCTTTCCGGAACGGTTTCTTCTGCCACCCAGGCAAAGAAAATGCTTCCAGAAGCAACAATTGAAATCGTGAATTCAAAAACCTTGGCCATGGCTCTGGGTTTTCATGTTCTCGCTGCTGCCAAAGCAGCCAATAAAGGCGCCTCGCTGGCGGAATGTAAACGTCTTGCGGAAGATGCCCAGGACAGATCCGGTGTTATCTTTGTTGTGGATACTCTGGAATTTTTACACCGGGGAGGTAGACTCGGAGCTGCAAGCCGGTATCTTGGATCCTTACTGAGTGTTAAACCCATCCTGGCCATTGAAGACGGATTAATTGTCTCCATTGACAAAGTCAGGACGCAGAAAAAAGCTCTGGAAAGGATCGTGGACCTAATTGAAGAACGAACCAAAGGGCATAAGGACATACGTCTGGCGACCCTGCATGCCAACAATCCAGATACAGCCCAATTCATCCTTGATGAAGCATCCAGCAGACTATCCCCAGTAGAAAAGGTGTTTTCAGAAATCAGTCCAGCAATCGGAACCCACGCCGGCCCCGGTGCGGTTGGGTTAGCATATTTAGTGGATATGTAAATCTAGAAGCGAATACAGCAATTGGGGGATAAAACGTCCAGCTGCTCAGCTGGACGTTTTATTTTCTTCAATGGTAAACTTAGCGAGAGAAACTATTGCATACCGGGATGAAGCGCTAAAAACCATGAATAATGCAAATTCTTCAAGTTCATCAATCCCACTACCAAACAATGAAGATATATCAATTGTGGCGTTTACTGCTGAACCATATCCCGATGGACACCGGGTAAAAATTAAGCTATTGTTATCTCCTTTTCAAAATTCACCCAATGCAGTAATTTCAATATTTGACCACGAGAACCAAGAGCTGGTTTCAGTGAACATGGTCAGTATATTCAGCCCGGAAAATGATATCACCATTCACATCCCAGGAAATAAGAGGCAGCCGGGTACCTACCGGGCGCAGGTCGAAGTATTTTTTGTTGAGGAAGAGGAAACCGAAGGAGAAGGGGAAAAGCATTTGGTATTTCAAAAATTTCTGATCGCCAATACTTCAACCTTATTTACAATCCAGTGACTACTCAATTTCCTGCCGAATATACTACTGAAATCAATCGCCTTCTTCGGGAATATAGCTCCTGTTTCTGGGATGTTATGAAAATAGAATTACCATTCAGGGGTATTCGGATTAATACTCTCAAGACGTCGCTGCACCAGATTAGCCCTGGATTATCGGCAGTTACAAAACCTCTCCCCTGGACGAATGTTGGGTTTCAGCTCACACAAGGGGGTAATCTTGGAAAACACCCCTTTTTTGCCGCCGGATTAATTTATCTGCAAGAACCCTCCGCTATGGTTCCGGTGGAAGTGCTTGATCCACAACCGGGTGAATTGGTGCTCGATCTTTGTGCGGCACCGGGTGGGAAAACAACTCAAATTCTCTCGCGTATGAAAAATCTTGGTACATTAATCTCAAATGATTCTAATCCCCGCAGGGTGCAGGCGCTGGCGAGGAACATTGAACGTTGGGGGTCACGGAATTGTGCTATAACCATTGAGGTTCCTGAGAGATTGGCAGAACACTTTGGTCCGGTTTTTGACCGCGTCCTGGTGGATGCGCCTTGTTCCGGAGAGGGAACATTCCGGACAGATCCCAGTGAAATAAAAAAATGGTCAACCAGTTTCAGCAAACGGTGCTCAGTAATTCAAGATGAAATACTCTGGTTTGCAGGAAAGATGGTTCGACCGGGGGGAATCCTGGTCTATTCAACTTGTACTTTTAATCAACTTGAAAATGAAGGTTCTGTGATGAGATTCCTACAAGCCAATCCAGATTTTTCCATTGATCCAATTCTCCCTCAGCCCGAATTCTCCAGTGGAATACCAGTATCAGATGGTGACCCCAATAATCTAAATGGCACGATCAGGATTTGGCCCCATCTGGCTCCCGGTGAAGGCCATTATATTGCCCGGTTGAGGAAATCAGAGGCGGACACAGAAACAAGATCAACCAGGCAGAATTTCTTTTCCAATCTGAATGCCAAGCAGCAAATAGTTTATAAGAGATTTTATAAAACTACCCTGAGACAGACAACTGGAACAAAATTCATTTCGCCTAATAGTCCTCATTTGGTATGTTACGGGAATCATCTATATTATATTGCTGAAGGTTCTCCGCCTCTTGAGGGTTTAAAAATTCATCATTGGGGATGGTGGCTTGGCACACTTAAGGGTGATAATTTTATTCCTAGTTCAGCCTTCGCACTTGGCGTATCCAAAGAGGATTCACAATTAGTGTTAGAATTCACACTAGAAGATTCCGACCTTAATTCTTATCTTAGGGGATCACCCATCCGCGTTCCAGTAGAAATGACAGTTGACAGAGGATGGGTACTGGCAACTGTTGAAGGGTTCCCACTAGGTTGGGGAAAAATCGTCCAGGGTCGGTTAAAAAGCCACATCCCAAGCTGGCTGCGTCAAAGCTAATTACAACTACTGGATAAAGTGAATGAATACCGACGCCTCCGAGGAAAATAACACTCAAAAACCTGGCAGAAGGTTACCCCCAAACCTGATTCTTCTTGCAATTGGGGCTTCCCTGGTGATCGCCTCCATTATTTTCTATCCGGCAGCCCGCTCCATGATGGAAATCAGACCTTCTCCTGGACCGTCTGATATTGCTTTGACAGCTGAAGGGGAAACTATCCCAATTCCTATTTCCTCCCCAACCTCTCCTACCCCAACTAGAACACCATCTTTGGATCCATCCCCTACTCCTTTCACATTCACCTTCCCCTCTCAGTTCGGTACATTAGTGTTATCTATCCGTGAAGGAGCAGATATTCATCTGTTTGCCTACCAACCCTTTTTGGAAAGTGTAAACGATGGGATTTACTCTGCCCTGCCATTAACCCGTATCACATCCGGGCATCAGCAAGATATTACACCAGCCATCAGTCCGGATGGCACAAAAATAGCCTTCTCGAGCAACCGGGAAGGCTCCTGGGACCTCTACATCCTGGACATGATCTCGGGGGAAACTAGTAAATTTACAGACACCAGGGCCTATGATGGCAATCCAAGCTGGTCACCTGATGGAAAGTGGCTGGCGTATGAAAGCTATCATATCAATAATCTGGACATCTTCATCCAGGATCTTGATCAAAAACAAGGACCTATATCGCTGACAAACCATCCTGCCGCGGATTATGCTCCTAACTGGTCCGGTCAGGGACGCAGAATCAGTTTTATTTCAACTAGATACGGCAAACAGGAAGTCTGGTACGCGGATCTAAACTCGTCAGAAAACGATAAAGCTGTCCCGGTAAAAAACCTCCCGAGCCAGTCTGTTAATCACCCAACCTGGACAATAGATGGCAGGTACCTCTCCTGGTCCCTGATTACAAAAGAAGGTAATCATTCGATTGTCACCTGGGATTCAGAACACCCTAACCAGGATCCAATCTTAGAAGGATCGGGAGATTGGCCACTTTGGGCTGGTGCTGGAGAAATCCTGTATTCTCTGGTGGAAACCCCATATGAAACCTATCTAACCGCTTATCCTGGTATCAACAATGATCTTCAGGTAATGATGCCCTCAGTAAAATTGCCCGGTCCTGTAGCTGGATTTAGCTGGGCTGGTGGACTCTCTCTTCCTAGCCAACTTTATGCTGAGACCCAGGTGAACCCCACACCAATCTGGAATCCTATCTTTCTAGACGAAGATTCTGATATTGAGAAGAAGGATTTAATGAATTTGAGAGGTCTCAAAGCCCCCTATCCTCAATTAAATGAGATGGCGGTTGACTCTTTTGTAGCGCTCCGCCAAGAAACCCGTGATTTATTGGGATGGGATTTTCTTTCCACTCTTGAGAATGCCTATGTCCCCCTTTCAGAGCCATTAGATCCAGGGATTAACCTGGATTGGCTGCACACAGGAAGGGGATTTTCCGTAAATGATATTCCCAGATTAGCGAATTGGATGGTCGTGATCAGGGAGGATTTTAGTGGGCAAACATTCTGGCGGCTGTATATCCGGACCAATAACCAGTCAGGCATACAAGGTCAACCACTGCACAATTATGTCTGGGATTTTAATGCCAGATATTCAGGTTCAAATGTGAATTATGAAAATGGTGGCGCAATCACCAACTCGATACCAGCAGGATATTGGGTAGACTTTACAGAGCTGGCAGCGGCATATGGTTGGAAGCGTTTCCCTGCCCAGCCATACTGGCAATATTCAGAATCTGCTGCCCGTTTTCAATACTTTGCTTTTACACAAGGAATAAGTCTGCAATCCGGTTTGCTCGAGCTATATTCACCAGAAGCTATCCAAACACTCGCAGGCTCAGCAAATCCCTGATTTAACCATGGACGAAGGGTCAACGGTCAATTCTAAAAACAATGAATTATTGATGCGTGGTGTAATCGCGTTGATGGTTTTGCTGCCCCTAAACGCATGCTCCCCATCGATAGGTTTACCTGGAGCTGCCACCGTTACACCGAGGGTAGATTCCCCTACAGCCAGTTTCACGCCATCTGAACCGACAGAAACCCACGTAATCCAGAATTTAACAACAATGACCCCAACTTTCGAGCTTGAAGTCAGCTCCACACCTGAATCCGAACCACCAACACCTGATTTTTCCATACCCCTCAACTCAGTGAGAACCCGAATAGCCTGGCGACCACCCGTCTACCCTGTTCCCTGGATGCCTAATCCACAAGATCATTTTTATTTCTCAAACCCGATTGCGGCTTATGATATTGAATCTGCATTTTCAACCTACCCATACGGGGATGTTTTCTTTGATGATGTAGTTCATACCGGAATTGATATACCAGGAGACATCGAGACTCCGATTCTTGCAGCAGGCGATGGAAAAGTCATCTACGCCGGGTACGGCGTCTACCGGGGAGGTGCCGATATTTTGGATGATCCCTATGGTAAGTCAGTAGTCATTGAACATTCCTTTGGTTATCAAAGAGAACCACTTTTTACCCTTTATGCCCATCTGGATGAAGTTCTAGTTCAGGAAGGTCAGCAGGTAAAAGCGGGGGATCAGATCGGGTTAATGGGTGAAACCGGAAAAACCACCGGTCCCCACCTTCATTTTGAAGTCCGGGTGGGGGAAAATGAGTATTTTTCCACCCGGAATCCTGACCTGTGGATCTCTCCTCCCCAAGGATGGGGAGTCCTGGTTGGACAAATACTGACCTACGATGGCCGATTACTGGAACAGCAGCCGGTTTACCTCTACCGGAATGGAGACCAAGAAACCCCGGATGAATCCTCAGACCGGTTATGGATTGGGAAATCATATCAGAACGAAGCGATAAACAGCGATCCCTTCTATAAGGAAAATCTTACCATTGCCAATATCCCTGCAGGAACCTATCTCTTATATATTCCGGTTACAAATTATGGGTATTCTTATCAAGAGGAAATTGAAATCCGCCCCGGACAGGTAACGTTTATTAAATTCAATGTGTGGCGGGGATTTACTGTGGGGATACCCTCTACACCAGAAGCTTTATTTTCACCCTCCCCTTGACGTTTAGAACATTTGTGCTACACTAAAACAAGGCAAGCCAGGTGGATATTGATTGTTTTAGAGGAGGATAGTATGACTGATGATCAACGGAAAACAGCTTTAGATAAGACACTGCAGGATATCACAAAACGCTTCGGAGAAGGATCGATAATGAAACTCGGCGATAAG
>JAUWCZ010000101.1 GCA_030609055.1 Chloroflexota bacterium
GTTCTCATCCTGGGATTGGTATTATTTATCCTAATATCAAAAGGTACGATTAAACCAGCATTCAGTTTTGGTGGAAATCGATTTTTCAAGAAAAAAGGAAAGCAACAGAAAAACAATTCACAAGTTAGAAAAGTCACTCAAGCCAAGAGCTCTAATACCATCTCAGGTGACCTCGAGCTTCAAGCACGTCAAAAATCGCCCTGGTTCCGCTTGATCCCAATAAGTGATGTATCGCAGCAACAGGTAACAGAGCCGATCCAAGTGTATGATCAAGAGGTTCTGCTTGGAAACGATCCAGCTTCTGAGATCATTTCCATTCAACATCCATCGGTTGCCAAACTGCACGCCCGGATATCAACTCAACCGGATGGAGATCATACAATCAAAGACGAAGGATCAGCGGCAGGCACCTGGATAAACTATAAACAAATTTTAAGCACAGAACCCCAATCGCTCAAAGATGGTGATATCATACACATCGGAGAAGCTGGTTTCAGATACCAGCTAATGGATGGGTAGATAATTTACCCATCACTGAGGAGTAAACAACGTGATCCCGAGCAACCAAAATCACCTCGATACAGCAGCCATATCAGATCCGGGCAGTCGAGGCAGAATAAATGAGGATTCTTTTCAGATAAACTCATTTACTTTGAGTGAAAATGACGAAACGCCTGTTTTGCTTTCCGTGGTGGCTGATGGTATCGGTGGTCATAAAGCAGGAGAGATTGCCTCAAAGATCGCAGTAGAAACTATCGTCACCGCTGTCGCAGAGAGTGACATGAGCGATCCCATTTGGATTTTAAAAAGTGCCCTTCTGGAAGCGAATCATAGTATTATCTCGAATGCCGCCAAGGATGATACAAGGATAGGAATGGGCTCAACAGTGGCATGTGCCTTGATTATTGATACAGCTCTCTATATTGCAACTCTGGGTGATTCCAGAATCTACCTCATCCGGGACAATGTGATCCGACAATTAACAATTGACCACACCTGGGTCCAGGAAGCCTGGGATGCGGGAATAATAAATTCAGAAGAGGCTCGGAGTCATCCCCGCAGACACCTGATTCGGAGCTATCTCGGTTCTGCTGATCCGCTCACTCCAGATCTTCGTTTATACCTATCTGACAATGAAAATCTTGAACAGGCCAAAGCAAATCAAGGACTGCCCCTGCTTCCGCAGGATCAAATTCTTATCTGTACAGATGGTCTGACAGATCTGGTGATTGATGAGGAAATTCTTGATATCATTAATCGCAATGACAGCAAGGAAGAACAACTGGGAAAATTGGTTGACCTGGCAAATCTTCGCGGAGGACATGACAATATCACAATTGTACTGCTGCAACCTCCCGGGGAGGAACTATTCGAAGAGTAGCAAGGGAGAACTAAAAAGAAGCGAAATCCTCGGGGGAGTTCGCTTCAAAAGAATTTGTTCTAACAGGCTGAAGAATTATCTGCCTGTTTTATTTTCGCAAGATTATCAGGGGACAAGTTGAGCGGTGTATATTAGGTCATCTACAGCTAGGAAGACCCGATCACTCATGGTTATCGCGAAAGCCGTTGCCGGTTTGTCGATTATCCCCTCAACCGGTCGGAACTGCTCCTGAAATTCTAGTTGAGTGCTAAATCTGTACAGTGCCTGTTCTTCTGAATCCAACATGTAGACAGCCATACCCGGTGAACTTTTTATGGTGAATGAATCAAAGTTTGCACCGGTGATAAATGGGCCGGATTCGTGACCTTGCCTGGGATCTGAGTACTCAAAAGGCGTTGTACAGAGAGGGTCAGAATCAGGTCTCTCAGTCACACACTTGGTGACATATCCATCTGCGTGCAAAATATATAACTCACTTCCGTTGGTGACCACTTCGAGGGCATCTCCCATTTCTGGGGAATCCACAGCACCAAAATACTCTTGTCCTTCATGATAATTCTGGCTTTGGTACTCAATCCAGATAGCTCGCTTCTCTGGATCAAGGATATACAGGTTGTAGGGTGCACTGCTGGCCATGGAAATAGCCTGGACAGGACCCCGGCCCAATGTATAAGATGTATCCTCAAAAATCACCGGTGTCTCACTAAGGTCAGCATAACAGAAGATCATGGTGTGATTTTGATCAATTCCCAGAATTGTTGCTTGATCCTCCTGGGAAGTTGGCAGGGAAACAATATCAACCAGGGGACCAACTGTGATATGACCATCAATCGGACCGCAGCTGAATTCATTCACAATTTGATACCCATCTGGATTTGATTGAGCCCAGATCACCGTGCCCTGATCTGCGTTCAGCATATAAAGGTCATTCCAGGCTGTAACAACAATCTTGGAAATAGTCACATCCACACCAAATCCTCTGCTGAACAGCGGTTTGTAAACCAAACGAGTAATATGATCGAGAGTATCCAACTCGAGTCTAATCGCCTGGTATAGGTCCTCAATTTCGTCAGTCTGCTGGTAGCTTCGTGCCGATTCAATTTCATCCATAGCGGTCACAATCGTTTGATAATAATCAACGGGGTCATCCTGGATTTCTGCCAAAGCCAATAATGATTGCACCTCTGTGAAATGAGTTTGATAAAGATGGTTTCGTCCCCGGTTGATGTAAAAAACACTCCCAAAAACAACCATTATCAGGGGGACAAGGATAGCAATTAAACTCAGCGTCCAGGATGGCAAATCCAGTAACTGTTCGTCTGGCAGCATTCTCCCAAGTAGAGTAAGCGCTCGTCTCCATCCCTCCTGGAGAATTCTGCCAATCGATGATCCAGCTGTGGATATAATAGACCAGGCTTTTGATTCTGAGATATCTTTCAAAACCGGGGTGATCTCAGAAGCCAGCCGGTGTGAGACACCTGACTTATCCGGTGACTCTCTGCGGAGGATTTCCGGAATATCTTGCTGAGCTGCTTCTTGCATTGAGGAATCAGTTTGCCTGGATTCCGATATCCGATCCCCCGGGATCTGAATGACCGGCTCTTTTTCCTTCTGAACAATTTTCGAATCTTCCGCTGCTTCCGGTTCGGGTTCAAAGTCTAACTCAGGCAGATCCAATGCGGTAACGCCCAATTCCCAATTAGGCTGAAGGATCTTTACATCCCCATTTCCCTCAACTGGAATAATGAGAATAGCCTCTAGATTTTCCTCTACCTTGTGTAGCAGTCGTTGAACAAGGGCATTGAGTTTCATGCGGGGAAGATTCTTAAATACACTGGGAGTCCAGGTCTCAGGTAGATCTGGTGTAATGACTACCAACTGATTCCGATGCAGATTTTCTTGACGGTAGCGAACTTTAAATGTCTTCCCCACACCTAAACCGCTTCCAGATAAATCAGGGTCGTGTAAATCATCAACCTGTTCCGGGGTAATTACATAGATAAACGAGGGGCCACATTGGGCGTACAATATCCGATCTTCCCGTAAGACAATCTGGGTGAGAATCCCTACACCTTTTAAGCCCCGTGATGCTGCCCGATAGTTGCGATCCAGGAGATATTTGTTCAATACATCGGTCACATTACGTAAAGCAGATGTTGTGGATCCATCTGTTTGGAAATAAACTTCAGCTAGTTTTGTTAGCAGCTGCTGGAGGGCGGTATCAGATAAAGGTGCATTCCCCTTTAACATAAGATGTAGTAATAGCTTCTCCTGAGATCGCCTGCGGGGAGATCGCCGAGGTGGAGATGCGACATATAATCCTGGTAGCATCGATCGAATTTTTCCCGCCTGCTGGGATATCGGTAATATGTTTAGATTAAACCTGGTGGTCATAGTCACAGTTCCCGGCTGAGATCAGTTCCTGCTAGTATTATACTGGTAAAATGAGGTTCGAAAACAGCTGTGGAGGACAAAGGACAGTAGATGGTCATCGAAGTCATCCAATCTGAAAGTGAATTTGAAGATCTAAAAAATGATTGGAACACACTACTTGAAAAAAGTGCAAGTCATGTGCCGTTTCTAAGGCATGAATACCTCACAAATTGGTGGTCCACCCTGGGCGGGGGCGAGTGGACTGAGGGGAATTTGGCGATCATCACCAGCCGTGATAAGAATAATAACCTGCAGGGTATCGCCCCATTTTTCCTTGTTAATCAGCGACTTATGTTTTTGGGTAGTTATGAAACCTCGGATTATTTGGATTTGATAGCCGCAACCAATAATTTACCTACCTTCATTAATGATCTAGTTCAGTTCCTGGATTCGGCTGATTACCCCCCTTGGAAAACCCTGGATTTATATAATCTATTGGCAGATTCAGCAACAATTCCTTTACTTAAAAAAGTGAGCGAAAATCTTGGATGGGAGATTAAAAAAGAAGTCCTCCAGCCTGCTCCTTCTCTGCGTTTACCTGAATCTTGGGAGTCCTATCTGACTAATCTGGATGATAGGTATAGGCAAGAAATCCAGCGAAAAATTAGAAAAACTGAAACCTACTTTCTTCCTGTCGATTGGTATATCGTTGAAGATGAAAATCAGCTTGATCAGGAACTAGATAGTTTTCTGGAATTAATGGCGGATAACCCGGATAAAGCCTCCTTCCTGACAGAAAAAATGAGATCTCAGATGAAATTATCCTCTCGGGAGGCTTTCCAGGCTGGATGGCTGCAGCTGGCGTTCCTGACTGTGGGGGAAATCAAAGCAGCTGGATACCTAAATTTCGATTTTGACCAAAAAATCTGGGTATATAATTCAGGGATAAATACCTTATTCGAGAATATTTCCCCTGGCTGGGTGCTGTTAAGCAAAATAATCCAAGGGAGCATTAAGGCGGGCAAACGCGAACTTGACTTCATGCGGGGAGCTGAACCTTATAAATATCACTTTGGGGCGACAGATAAATATGTGGTCCGGATCCAAGTATCGCGAAATTAGGATCCGGCAAGAAACAAATCAGATAGATTTATGAAGATATCAAGGGATATTACAGAATAAATCACCCAAAACCTGACAGGACCCAAAATTTCAGATCACCTTCGGATCACCAGGGCTTAACGGGTTGAGCGATTCTGGATCTTCGGTCCAGATACCTGGTATCCTGGTTCCACAATCCGGGCAGTCCCCACCAGCTGTTATCCGATAATTCAGGATGATGTATCCCCGGCGTTCTATTAGGCGTGTCTGGCAGTTATGGCAATTAGTGTTTTCAAATTCACCAACGCCGCCCGGCATATTCCCAGGATAGACATACTTAAGACCATGCTTAAAGCCGATTTCAACAGCTTTAAGAAGCTGGGCAGGTGATGTTCTTGGTTTATCTGTCATTTTATAATCTGGCCGGAAAGCAGTGACATGCCATGGAATATCTGCGGATACTGATTGGATGAATCCGGCAATCTCATTCAGCTCCTCGGGTGTATCATTAAAACCGGGAACAATCAAAGTAACAATTTCCACCCACATTCCCAGATCATGGGCATACTGGATGCTGTCCAGCACAGGCTCCAGCCTACCTCCCAGATCCCGGTAATGAGTCTTTTGCATAGTCTTTAAATCGACTTTAAAACCCTCCAGCACGGGATTTAAATAATCAAGTACTTCTGGCGTGGCGAATCCGTTGGAGACGTATACCTGTTTTAAACCAGCCTTCCCGGCTTTGGAAAAGATATCCTTTGCCCACTCAGAGGTTATCAGTGGTTCATTATAGGATGAAGCAACTACTTCAGCGCCATAATGAACACCATAATCAACAATCTCCTTACTGGAAATCTTCCTGAGAAACCCTGATACCCTTTCGGATCCATCCTCTCTTAAAGCCTGGGAAGTGATCCAATTCTGGCAGTAATCACATTGAAGATTGCAGCCTAGCATACCAAAAGTCAGCGCATCTGAGCCGGCCAGAAAATGATAAAAAGGTTTCTTTTCTATTGGGTCAACCTGAAGGGAGGAAACATACCCCCAGGGAACCTGCAACTCACCCTCCTGATTAAAGCGGATCTGACATATACCCCTCTTTCCTTCCCGGATTCGGCAGGCATGGGCACAAGCCAGACACCGAACTGTCTTTTCTTCCAAAGGCTCTGCCAAATCTCCTGGTCGTGTTAATTGATCAAGCTGTTCCGCCAAACTCATTCGATTCCCTCCCCCAAAAAACCAGCTAAAAAGACTATTCAACAAACTGCTGATGTTTATTATAATCCTATTATGATCACTATCGTTCTGCAGGCAGGCGGTAAATCAACCCGAATGGGGAGAGATAAAGCTACCCTCCCATTCCTGGGGATCCCTCTCATTAAACGGCTTCAAGGCCGGTTTTCGAGCTGGGGAAATGAAATCCTGGTGATCACTAATGATTTTTCCGGCTACCAGGACCTGGGAGTACCTCTCTATAAAGATCTGATTCCAGATCGCGGGGCATTGGGAGGATTGTACACAGCCCTGGCTGTATCAAAATATCCCTTCGTGGCATTAGTTGCTGCGGATCTGCCGTTTGCAAGTCCTGAGTTGATGGTTTATCTAACTTCGATTTTAGAGAAATCTGAAGCAGATGCAGCTTTACCAAGTACTGAAAAGGGGATTGAACCCCTTCATGCAGTCTACCGCCGAGAAACCTGTCTTCCTCTGGTGAAGGATGCCATCAATCAGGATCTTTGGAGAATGAACTCCTGGCATGACCGGGCGGAAATTCTCGTCCTGACACCGGAAGAAACACAGGAATTATCATCGTCGGAATACACCTTCTGGAATCTCAATACACCGGAAGATTTCCAGAAGGCAGAAGAAACAGCAAAAAGACTAAATCTTGGATAGGTTTCAGCCTAGTTGCCTTGTAAAAGAGTAGATTTTTAGATATAGTAGGAGATTAAAAGGATTCATCAAAAACAATCATCAAGGATAAA
>JAUWCZ010000018.1 GCA_030609055.1 Chloroflexota bacterium
GATAGCTCATATTTTCGATAACCCCTAAGATCGGTATCTCTAATTCCTGGAACATATTAATCCCGCGCAGGGCATCATCCAGAGATACCTGCTGGGGCAGGGTCACAATTAGTCCGCCTTGCAGCTCCAGAGTCTGATTTAAGCTGAGCTGGACATCTCCAGTCCCCGGGGGAAGATCAACCACAAGATAATCTAATTCTCCCCAATCAACATCCGAAATGAATTGTTTAATCGCGGAATGAAGCATTGGACCACGCCAGATCAACGCCTGCTCAGGTTTTACCATGAAACCAATTGACATGACCTTCACACCATGACCTTCTCCGGGGAGGATTTTTTCATCTTTCATACCACCCAGTCGATCGACGCCCATCATGGTGGGAATATTCGGTCCATATATATCAGCATCCAGCAAACCCACCTGAGCTCCTTTCTGCGCCAGAATAACCGCCAGATTTACAGCAACAGTGCTTTTTCCCACACCGCCTTTACCGGAAGCAACAGCAATGACATTTTTGATATTGGAAGGCGCAGATTTCTTTTGACCTACTGGCACCTTGGCACCCATATCGATATTCACTTCACTAACTCCATCAATTGCCCGGATTGCTGCCAAGGCACTGTCTTTAATTTCATCCCGTAATGGGCAGGCAGGCGTGGTGAGATTTATCGTAAAATTAACTTTTTTTCCATCCACTTCCACATTATCAATCATGCCTAAACTGACCAGATCTCGGCCAATTTCGGGATCTTTGACTTCTCCAAGAGCTTTCATAACCGCTTCGCGGAGTATATCGTTTGAAGCCATATTCAACCATCCTGATTTGAGATCTAAAATTACCAGCCTCCATTCTAACATTAATAACTCAAATCATTCTCAAAATTGTATTAGAATAAATCTCCCCAGAACAACAAAGACCAAAGTCTTCCTCCAAAATAATCAAAGATTGAAAGAGAAATCCCTTTTCCCCTGATCATTCAAGACAGACTGACAAGAAAGCCAAGATATTATATAATTATGAGGTGGACTGAGATCCTCAGGCAACACTTGAAAAGTCATTCTCAGCCTCGGTGAGGACCTCTACCTTGTCAAAAAGAGAGTTATTTCTATGACTGATGCCGAACACAACACTCCAGAACAGCGGGAAGTAGAACTGGTACCGCATAATCCGGAATGGTCACAATTAGCTGATGAAGAAGCCCAGCTGATCCAGGATCATCTGGCAATAAATGTGGTCGATATTTACCATATCGGCAGTACTTCTGTCCCGGGGATTAAAGCAAAACCCATTCTGGATTTTGTTATCGAAGTGGAAAACCTGGATGATGTAATCCAGTCCGTTGATGCCCTTGAAACACTGGGCTATTCCCCCAAGGGGGAGCATGGGATTCCAGGCAGACAGTTTTTCACTAAAGATACCAATGACGAACGCAGCCATCACCTGCATATCTTTCAGACAGGTCACCCGGATATTGAAAGACATCTGGTGTTTAGGGATTTTCTCCGTGCCAATCCAGAGGCTGCCCGTGAATATGAAAAACTGAAGGAAAAACTCGCCAAGCGATTCCCAAAAAGAAGCGGCAGCTATACTGAAGCCAAATCTGATTTTATCCTGGGTATGGATGAAGTAGCCCGATACTGGTTAGAACAACAGAACTTCGGAAAAGAATCCCCAGATCAAGATTTCTGATCAGTATCTTTTTTATCCTACCCCACGGCTCCCATTCTCCCAATCATTTCGTCTCTAAATCTCCCAGTCTATTGCCGTTCAAACCTGAAATTGCTAATGGATTTCTTTTACCTATCAAAATAAGCTAGCAATGAAAGCACTTCCCTCAGATTTTATTAACCGGATTTCAAAGGTTTACGGTGATGCAGGAGAATCCTGGCTGAACCAGCTGCCGGAATTGCGGAAATCCGTTCTGGATCGCTGGTCCCTTACAGGTGGCGATCCACTTTACCCTCTAACGTACAATTACCTGGAAAACGCAGAGGATAGGAATGGAACAGCTGTCATTCTGAAACTTGGCGTTCCCAGCCCGGAACTCACCACTGAGATCCTGGCACTCCAGCAATATAGCGGGAAGGGTGCTGTCCGGATTATCCAGGGAGATCCAGAGCAGGGAGCTCTATTGCTGGAAAGGGTTTATCCAGGGACAAACCTGTTAGGGATTGAAAATGATGAGATAGCTACCCGGACTGCTTGCCAGGTCATGCAGCGAATCTGGATTGAAGCACCTGATGGCGGGTTTTTCCCCAACATGGCAGATTGGTGCCGAGGATTTAATAGATATGGGAAACAATACCCCGGGGACAGCGGTCCCCTACCCAAAAATTTGATTCATCGGGGGGAAGCATTAGCTCAGGAACTGCTCCAAAACCAAAACACATCGCTGTTATTGCATGGGGATCTTCACCATATGAATATCCTGCTGGGAGAGGGGGGATCCTGGATCGCGATCGATCCTAAAGGAGTAATTGGAGAGCCCAGTTTTGAAGTCGGTCCGCTGCTTACTAATCCGACGTCGGATTTGATAACCTACCCCAACCTGGAACAGGTTCTCAGCCGCCGGTTGGATATTCTGACTGAAACCCTGGCGCTGGACCGGTTCCGCATGGCTGCCTGGAGTTTCACCCGGGCTGTTCTATCGGCTGTGTGGGTGGTTGAGGATCAAGGAGACAACTGGGTATATTGGACTACGATAGCGGAGTGTATGCGCGTATTAATTCCGAAATAATCAATAAACTCCCAGTACGCAGGAATCTGGGAGTTTTATTTGTTTATTCTACTGTGACAGATTTTGCCAGGTTGCGTGGCTGATCTACATCCAATCCTCGCTGTGCGGCGATGTGGTAAGCCAGTAACTGTAACGGGATCACAGTGGTGACAGGACTTAACATCCAGGGCGTATCAGGCACATTAAGTACATGATCAGCCTGGGATAGGATTTGCTGATCCCCTTCAGTCGCAACCGCGATGACCCGTCCTCCCCGGGTTTTGGCTTGCTCAATCTGATTAATCATCTTTTCATACCAGGGATCACGGGGAGCAATAACTACAACCGGAAGACCAGAATCAATTAATGCAATTGGTCCATGTTTCATCTCCCCGGCCGGATATCCTTCGGCGTGGATATAGGAAATCTCTTTCAGTTTCAGGGCACCCTCATAGGCAGTGGGCATATTGATACCTCTGCCCAGGTAGAGTGCATTTTGGACTTCCAGTAGATTATCTGCGACCAGCTTTACTTCATTCTCTTTATCAAGACACCGGCCTGCTAAATCTGGGACCAGTCTTAAATCATCAACCAACTGACGGCGTTGATTTTCATCAATTGTCCCTCGTAATTCTCCCAACAGAATCGCCAGCATATACAAATCAACCAAGGGTGCTGTATAGGCTTTGGTTGAAGCCACTCCGATTTCCGGACCAACCTGCATAGAAATGTAACCATCAGCGATGCGCATCGCTTGTGATCCAATTGCATTCACAATCGACCACAGGGTTGCACCTTTCCGCCGTCCTTCTTCCATCGCAGCTAATGTATCAGCTGTTTCCCCGGATTGGCTGATTGCCAGGACAACCATTTTCTCATCCACTATAGGATCCTGATAGCGGAATTCAGATCCGATTTCCACCTCTACCGGGATGCGGGCGATACGTTCTATCAACACTTTACCCACCATACCTGCATAGGACGCCGTTCCACAGGCAATAATGAAGATTTTGCTGATTTCCTTTACCATAGCCGGGGATACATTTAAACTTGGCAACTGAATTGAACCCAACTCGTAATCTACTCTTCCAGCAATGGTTTCAGTGAGTGAGCGGACCTGCTCATGGATTTCTTTGTGCATAAAATGGCGGTATTCACCCTTCTCAGCCGATACCGGATCCCAGGGGATATTATGCACCTCCGGCTGGATTCCCTTCCCCTCCAGTGTCAACACTTCCACTCCTTCACGGTTGACAACCGCCATCTGTCGGGATTCAAGGAATATCATTTCCCGGGTATGTTCCAGTATGGCAGGTAAATCGGATGCAATATACATTTCATCCTTACCCTGCCCGATGACAACTCCCCCGGCATTCCCAATTCTGGCAGCAATGATTTTATCCGGTTCAATTCTGCTCATCACAACGATGCCGTGGGCACCTTTCAGGTGGAGCAGCGCTTTTTGCACAGCAGTTGTGATATTCCCTCCCCCGGAGAGGTATCGCTCGATCAAGTGGACAATCACTTCCGAATCAGTTTCAGATTGGAATACTACCCCTTCGCTTTCCAATTCATCCCGAAGGATGGAAAAATTCTCCACAATCCCATTGTGAACCACAACAACATCCCCTGTCATTCCCAGATGAGGATGCGCATTTCTAGTATTCGGTTCCCCGTGGGTTGCCCAGCGGGTGTGTCCAATTCCGATATTCCCCGTTACTGGCGATTCCTGAACCAGTTGGCTCAACCGTTCCAATTTACCGGCATCACGTCTGATTTCAATCTTGTCATTCTCAAGAACAGCAATGCCAGCCGAGTCATACCCTCGATACTCAAGCTTTTTCAACCCATTCATGATAATGGGCGTGGCATTTTGGGGTCCGATATAACCTACAATTCCACACATATGGTGTACCCTCCCTGAACATTTCAGCCTGGCCTGACATTCTGGACCAGTAAGAAGATTGCCGAGCTCACAGGACAAGAGAAGTAAGCTGAATTCTATTAAAGTCACCTAGGATGATGTTGTCCCACCGGTCACCCGGGGTTTTATCATCCGTTTAGATTGGAGGGAAAAATCGGAGTGTGACAATCTCCGGAGGGCTTCCGCTGATGGTTCGATTTTCCTGACTTGTATCTCCCCCAGTCAGTTAGCCTCCACAATTGGAGGAACCCTCATCCTCGTCAACTCAAGATGCAGTACGATGCAGATTTGGATCACTACCTATCCAGTGTGCTTTCAATCTTGAGCCCTTGCGCTATTTCCCTAACCCAAAGTATTCCTTTCACCTCCTTCCTGGTAAAAATCCCCAAAGAAATCGTTAAAAATTCAGATTCCCTAGCGGTTGTTATCTTACTCGAAGAAGCAATTTCCTGCAAGTCCTGCCTCAGGCAACTACACTTGCATCTTGGATCACGTCACCCTGCTCAATGCTATCTACTACATCTTCTCCCTTGATGACTTTTCCGAATACTGTGTGTTTTCCATCCAAATGCGGCTGAGGAAGATGGGTGATAAAGAATTGACTGCCGTTTGTATTCGGACCTGAATTGGCCATGGAAATAACTTTACTGACATGTTTAAGTGGGTTGCTGACAAGTTCATCCTCAAATTTGTACCCTGGATCACCACTGCCGGTTCCAGTTGGATCTCCTCCCTGGATCATGAAATTCTCGATTACACGGTGGAAAGTAATCCCATCATAATATTTTTCTTTCACTAAAAAAATATAATTGTTAACCGTTTTCGGGGCATGTTCTGGGTATAATTCCAGCTGAATTTCCCCTTTGTTGGTTTCCAGTTTTACCACATAAACCTGATCCTCAAGGATTGTCAATGCCGGCGGGGTTTCCCATTGTTTGGTCATATTTCCTCACTTTGTTGTATTCCAAACCCTCATAAGTTCAGGCTATTATATCATTCAAATTGTGGGAAAGATCTTTCCCGGATCATCTTAGTTAAAAAAGTACCAGATTTCAAGAAGAAATCTGGTACCAGGAGCAGATCATAAGGTCCCGTGCTGGCAACCGCTAACTATTAAGGAGATTATCGAGGATCAAAAGGTCCGGGGTCAGGCGGTCGCTTAGGGGCCACATCGGCATCCGGACGACCGGGAGGGGCATCAGCATCAGGCCGCTCTGGACGCGGCTCCCCAGCCACAACCAGGCGGGCTAAAAGGGATCCATCAGCTTGTTCTATTGCCACAACACCGGCTCGCATATCTTTCTCCAGATCTCCCAGATTCTCCACCTGACCACGGAATTTAGTATTTTCATCTACAAAGATAGTCAGTACAGTCCCATCGGGTTTGGTTAGTTTAAATTTACCAGCACCGACTGCTACACTGAAAACTGTTCCCTTTGCTCTGATAATCTCCGGGCGGTCGCCGGCGATGACCATCACCGCCCAGAGTTTGCCATCTTCATCAGCTTTGGCAGCCACTCCAGCCTGCCAGCCAACTTGCATCTCATCCAGGCTGGATAACTGACCCTGGTAGCGGGTTTTATCGTTTACAAATAATCTCATCACCCTTCCGTCCGATGTTTCGATTTCAAAATTTCCTGCCCCGGGATCAACAGCTGTCACTACACCCTTAGCCTTGATCAATTCGGGTGCTTCTCCTGCAATCAGGGCTTTGGTCATCAATTTCCCATCTTCAGTTTCTATAGCTGCGACACCAGCCTTCCAACCTACCTGTAGTTCCTCTAATCCACTGATTTGACCCCCGTAGCGGGTGTTTTCATCCACAAAAAAGGTTATGATATTCCCGTCCGGATTTTTTATCCGGAACTTTCCAGCAATAGGATCCACTTCCGTAACCTCTCCCCGCACCTTAACCAACTCCGGGGGGTCGCCGGCTATCACGAGTACAGCTAGTAAATTGCTACCTTCCCCCTCACGGGCGGCAACACCAGCTCTCCAACCTACTTGAAGGTCTTCCAAGCTCTCCAGTTCCCCCCGGAAACGAGTATTCTCATCTACAAAAAATGTCATCACCGTTCCGTCTTGTGTTTCGAGCCGGAATTTTCCTGCCGCGGTATTAACAGATATCACTTCTCCCCGAGCTTTAACTAATCCAAGGGGGTTTTCCTCCTCGGCAAAAACAGTCCCGCTGACGGATACTGCGATTACCAGAGCTGCCAGAACAGATAAAAGCATTTTCTTTAACATGGTTACCTCCATTAAAATGGGCTATTCTTAATCTTCAGCTCTAGCATACGAAATCTCTGTAAATATGAATCAATCAGGATGTAAAAACGATGTAAAAAAATCAACCAAAAACACTGTCGGATGGTACTACTCCAGCAGTGTTTTTACCAATTGGTTTGGATAGTAATTTGGGTAGAGAATTACTTCGCCGGGAATACTACTTCTTCTTTACCGGTTAGTTTCTCCTGGACAAGGTCGGCAACAATATCCAGATGACCTTTCTTATGGACAAAGTCCAAGTTATCCGAGCGGATTTTTAGTACAGGACAGAGATCAAAGGTTTCCATCCAATCATCATAAAATGAATCCAGCAGCGAAAGGTATTCCAGTGTGATTCCAGATTCCATCTTTCTCCCCCTCTCTTCAATCCTTTTTAGAAGAATTTCCGGTGGGGCTACCAGGTATATCAAGAGGTCTGGTTCAGGCAAATGATTGGCGATTTGGTGAAACACCCTTCGGTAGGACATAAAATCCCGTTCGGACAGACTGCCCTGATGAAATAACGCCCGGGCGAATATTTTTACATCCTCGTATATACTTCGGTCTGCGATCGCAGATCTGCTGTCCCTAACAAGCTCGAGATACTGTTGTGCCCTGTGACCCAGGAAATAAATCTGCAGGTGAAATGACCAGGCACCCATATCCTGATAAAAGTCGCTCAGGTAGGGATTATCAATCACGGACTCAAAGGCTGCCCGCCATCCCAACCTGTCCCCCAACCGCTCGGTCAGGGAGGTTTTCCCGGTGCCGATATTCCCTGCCACTAGAACCAGTTTTCCAGTCATTGATTTACCCTCCAGCGATGGCTGAACTTTTCCCATTATAACCTTAACCCTTTCAGGTGTTCAAATATGAGTTGACAGGTTCAGGTGGTTGGGTATACGATTAATACACCAATTATTCCGACCAATTCTAAAGAGGAAAGAAATGAAATCACAGCGAGGTTTTCCTGGGTTCGGTTTTGTTCTGGTTTTGCTTATAACCCTAAATATCAGCTGCCAGCCTGCCGCAACAGATCAAGAGGCAATCCAAAATAAGGGAACAACACAGCCAGCGCCGTCATCCACACCTGATATAGATCTAACCACTGAAGAGCGGGAAAAAATGGTTAGCAGCCAGATCAAAACCCGAGGAGTGAAGGATCCCCAGGTTTTAACAGCAATGGAAACCGTTCCCCGTCATGAATTTGTCCCTGATCAATACCTCTCCCAAGCCTATGAAGATCACCCTTTGCCTATTGGGTATGGACAAACCATCTCCCAACCCTTTATCGTCGCCTTGATGACCGAGGTTCTGCAGCTGGAAAAGGGAGATCGCGTCTTAGAAATCGGGACAGGCAGCGGATACCAGGCAGCTGTCCTGGCTGAAATGGAGACAAAGGTCTTCACAATCGAGATTATTCCAGAATTGGCAGGCAAGGCGGAACAGAGACTGGACAAGCTCGGTTATACAGACATTGAGGTTCGCTATGCCGATGGGTATTACGGCTGGGAAGAACATGCTCCGTTCGACGCGGTTATCGTTACAGCTGCCCCGGATCATTTGCCGCTACCGCTCATTCAGCAACTGGCTGAAGGCGGACGTTTGGTGATCCCGATCGGTCCTATAGGCGCAGTTCAGACACTCTGGTTGTTTGAAAAAATCGAGGGGGAATTACTTGCAAAGAATCTAGGTGCAGTTCAGTTTGTCCCCTTTACCGGGAATCATTAGTCCCCCAGGGTTTCAAGGATAACCCAGGCACCAAGATAGAAACAACCACCCAGGATCAGAACCAGTGGATATCCGGCTTGCAGCGATAGGATGGCTGTTCCAACTGATGCAACCACAGAAGCACTCCCATTAATTGCCCACGCCCAGGGAACCATATCTGGCAATGATTTTTTTATCCAGGAGATCCCCTGTGGGAAAAAGGTGCCCATACTGAAACCTAGGGGAGATAAACCCAAACAAACAACCAGGGATCGAATCCAGAAGGGACAGCTCAGTATCAGGTCCTTTTCTAGAGTGCAAAAAATAACAAATCCCCCCCCTAAAAGAAATAGTAATCGAAATATAAGAGTCCGATGACGCCAGGGTTGATTCACAACCATGCTTCCCAGACCCGAAGAAAGCAGCAAAACCCCAACTACAAGGGAGAAGGCAGCAATTGGCGTGCTTAAGAACAATGTCCATTGGCTGATGAGGGGAATCTCAAGAAACATAAAACCAATCCCAATAAACCCGAAATAAAGCAGTATCCGGGTTTTTCCTGGAAGATCCTCACTCAACCAGCTCCTCCCCCGCAGGAACAGAGGGAGCAGGATCATCAGACAACTTAACAAGATCACCAGTGCTAAAAGGAAAAGCAGTAAGAAGAAACCACTGCCGCCAAACGGCTGCCAGGTTTTACCTAAGGCATCTAAAATATAAGGAGCCTGGCTCCAGGTGAAAAAATGGAAGAAAAAGGGATGGTTATCTGAGGGAGGTGTGATGTTAAATGTGTAGGACGAATAATACTCCCTCCGGTTTGATCCCTGGAACAATTCCTTGACTGCTTGATGATAATCCGGCTCAGGCAGCTGATTCCATTGATTAAGCTCATCCAATTCGAGATCTGGTGACCAGACCAGGTCAAAGCGGCAACGTTCTAAAAATGACCTGAGGGATTTTAACTCTGAATCACTCCATCCATCCGGCTTAATCACCACCGTGATGGTTTGGATTCCCCGGTAGATCACAAAAGTATCCGGGGGAAAACGAATCCCAAGATTCTCAAGGGATTCATAGCTTGTTGCAACCAATCGTATTCCTTCACTGGGTGGGTTTTGAAGCCACCGACTACTCACAAACACTCCCCCGGGATTTAAACTACCCAAAGCAGTTTGAATTCCTTCTTTTGTCAGGAAGTAGTTCTCTGAGATACTGTAGACTCCGGTTGCAACCGGTTGATAGGCATCGGTTAACGGGATAAAGACAACATCATAAGTATCTTTTGTCTGCTGAAGAAAAGCACGGGAATTCCCGATCTGCATATCTACTTGAGGGTGATCAAAAATTGTGAATTCAGGCGCTGTCCTGTGAACACCTTCCACAATTAACCGGTTTTGAACCACAGCAGTAACTGATTCCGCATCACCTGCGATTGCTTGCAAAACACCCAATCCCGCACCAGGATTCAGGACAAGGACATCAGGATTAGTTTGGGTCGAAAAGACCCACCATTCTGGCAACCACTCCCCCACTGTAAAATCTCCTGGCGCTGTTAACGTAATCGGTTGGAGGGGACCAGCATCTATTGATAGTCCATATTGCCGGGGTGGTTCAGCAGGGTACATATAGCTTAAGCCTGGAACGCGGCGAGTTCCAGCATCCGCCATCACGTCTATCCGGGATGTGGCATTCCATTTCGCAAATAACGATTTCGAACCCGGAAAACGGCGGGCATAAGCGAGTTCTTTATAAGGAGAAATTACAATGCCAAGCGGTGATTTTCCTTTGATATTTAGAACAGAGAGGCAAATCCAAGCTACCAGGCAAACTGTCAAAAACAAGCTGCTAATGATCTTCGGGGTTTGAGGTTTGGTTCGATCCGTTTTAATAAGCATCCAGCAACCAATACCCATCATCCCGCAAATAAGCATAACGCCAAGAATCCCTGATATTGCCAGAACAACAGGAGCCAGGATTACTCCCAATCCAGATCCAATTAGGTTTGCGCCATAGACAAGATTGTGTTTTTCATCGATGATCGCTAAAGCTGTACCCAAACCCAAGCCACTTACCAGGAAGGGAAGGGATAGAGAAAAATAATACAGGATAAAATAGAAAATTTGACGTCGTTCCCAGGCAATGCTATAGGAATCAAATGGAAGCCAGTTCACAACTGCGTACGCCACCCAGATACTGAGGACAAACCCGATCCCTACTCTTGAGAGGGTATTTTCCAGAGGCACGTTCTGTATCTGCGGGAAAATGGAGAGGAGAGTCCCACTGGCTCCAAATCCAAGCAACGCCAGGCTGACCACCAGGAATGCAAAATGATAAAACTGAGCTACTGCTAAAAATCTAGTAAGCACAGTTTCAAACATTAAGGTCCCTGACGAGAGCAAACCAATTACGAGGACAACCCGGGAAAATTGGTATGTTTTCATAACAAAGCCGGTTGTTGATTTCGGGTTCGTTTTTACCTTACTGATACTATTCAAAGATTATTAACTATGAAACCTCAATGACTGAATAGTTACTGTCTGGATGAAACCTACTCAACGTTTTTCAACCGCAACCGCACAGACTTTATAATCAGGAATCTTTGCCTGGGGATCCCTTGCATCCAGGGTTAAAATATTTGCCGCCTGGTTACAGATTATATCAACAGTGAAGGAACTGACCAATCTATCTACTTGTTCGGGAAAACCGTTCCGCTCTAAAGAAAAAAGGCTGCGTATTGTAACGCAGCCTTTTTTATTCAAACCTATATGAATTGCGTGTTAATTTTCCAGTTCTGAGAGGAGATCCGCCAATTGATTATCGCCATCACTTGCATCCATTGCCTTCCGGATAGCTGCCTCAAACGCGGTAGGAGTTTCTTCTCTAATCTCGTCTTCGTCTTCTTCTATTACAAAGGTTTCCTGGGGCGATTCCTCAAGCGCTTTCATGCTCAACTTTATTTGTTTCTTGCGGTGATTGACCTTGATGACTTTTACTTGCACTTCATCACCCTTCTGGACGATATCGGTTGGGGTACGGACGTATCCGTGCGCCATTTCACTGATATGAACCAGACCGGGTCTCTCGGCGTCAATATCCACAAATACCCCGTACTTTTCTATCCGAGTAACTTTCCCCACACACTCCATATCGGGTGTGAGCTCCCGCCAGTCCAACCCTACTGGTTCCAGCATGGTCAATTCGATCTTTTTATTCTCCGCGTCAATGCGTTGAATCCAGACTTCAATTTCCTGGCCTACCTGTAATACATCAGCAACGCGGGTCACTGATCCTTTTTTAATCTTTGAGATATGGATTACACCAGGAACTTCGACACCAACATCAACAATCGCTCCAGCCAGGGAGGTTTTTAATACCTTTCCAGCAACCTTCATCTTAGGTTCTATGTCTTCAATTGTTTCTGGCGTCTTTAACTCATCATTCGCCATTAAACACTCTCCAAAGTTCACTTCATTTTCCAACAAGCGTCAATTATACCTTTGACACCTGGGATTGTCAAAGAGCGGGGGAATTGATCTCGAGTAGTTTAATATGAGGTTAATCCTTCCAGGATGTTAAGCAAATTCTTCACCCACTGTCTGTTTTTTAGATCCAGCGGAATCCAAACTGAGGATTCACCAAATCGAACCCTGGTCTCAAATTCCCAAGGTTGCGGAAGGGGTTTTCCCTCCGGATATTGCAGATTGATTTGTCCACTTTGGACTGATATGCCCTCCAATCCAGCTTTTTCAGCAAGCAGTTTAATTTCGAGTTGAATAAGCAAGTTTTCTACCGTTTCCGGAATCGACCCAAACCGATCAGTGAATTCCTTTTTGAGTTGTTGGATCTCCTCCCTCTGAAGAATCGAAGCTGCCCGGCGGTACAAACCCAACCGAACTGAACGGTCCGCTATATAATCCTCCGGGATCCCTACCGGCAATGGGAGGTCAATCTGCACCAGCGGGCGGAGGATTTGGAAGGGCAACTCCTGATCGCCCATAGAGCCAGGTTTTTGTTTATTCATTCGTTTGACTGCATCCGCTAACAGCCGGGTATAAAGATGAAAACCAACCGCAGCAATGTAACCATGCTGACGGGTACCAAGAATATCACCGGATCCCCGGATTTCAAGATCACGCATGGCAATGGAGTATCCGGCACCTAAAGCTGTATGCTCTAATATCGTTTCCAGGCGCTGGCGACCTTCCAGCGTAGGAGAATTTTGGCGCTGCTTAAAGAAATAGGCATAGGCACGTTGCGCCCCCCGACCAACCCGACCACGTAACTGGTAGAGCTGTGCCAGTCCAAACATATCCGCCCGGTCTACAATCAGAGTATTGGCATTAGGTATATCCAAACCCGATTCGATAATCGATGTAGAGAGCAGTACATCAATCTTTCCTGCTGTAAATTCCCGCATTCGCTCAGCTAAGTCTTTTTCAGCCATTTGCCCGTGGGCAATACCAATCCTGGCTTCAGGTACCAAGTTTGCCAAATGGGATTTCATAGCTTTAATGGTTTTTACCCGGTTATGGACAAAAAACACCTGCCCTCCCCTCTCCAGCTCCCGCCAGATCGCTTTTTGGATC
Organism: Chloroflexota bacterium; assembly: GCA_030609055.1. Taxonomy (GTDB): domain Bacteria; phylum Chloroflexota; class Anaerolineae; order Anaerolineales; family UBA11858; genus B10-G9. The sequence goes on from JAUWCZ010000018.1 coordinate 13,204, forward strand.
AGCTCCGGATCATAGGGACTGACATGGGTAACAACCGGCAATCGCTCCTCCGGAGGTGTATTAATCCGGGAAATATCTCTCACTCCGGTTAAGGCCATATACATGGTCCGCGGGATGGGTGTGGCTGTCAATGTCAGGACGTCGATGGCTGTCCTTATCGTCTTAATCTTTTCCTTATGGGAAACTCCAAAGCGCTGCTCTTCATCCACAATCATCAAACCCAGATCGTGAAAAACCACATCCTCTGAAAGCAGACGGTGGGTAGCAATCACAATATCCACCGATCCTTTGACCAACCCGGTCAATATTACCTGCTGCTGTTTGGGGGTCCGGAAGCGGGATAACATCCGGATTTCAATTGGAAATCCACCCATACGCTCTAAAAAGGTATCATAATGCTGCTGAGCCAGCACTGTGGTCGGGACAAGAATAGCAACTTGTTTTCCATCCATCACCGCTTTAAACGCAGCTCGGACGGCAATTTCAGTCTTTCCGTAACCAACATCACCGCAAATCAACCGGTCCATTGGTTTCGGAATCTCCATATCCCGTTTCACCTGAGATAAAACCTGCAGCTGATCCTCAGTCTCAATATAGGGAAAACTGGCTTCCAACTCCTGCTGCCAGGCAGAGTCAGGACTGAAAGCATAGCCCTGAACGGTTTCCCTCCGGGCATAGAGCTGGAGTAAGTCCTCGGCAACTTTTACTACCTCTTCCTTGACCCGGGATTTTATTGACCCCCAGCGGTCGCTTCCCAGACGAGTAATTTTGGGATTTGTGTGATCTGGACCTACATAGCGTGTGAGCCGGTCTGCCTGAGGAGCCGGCACATACAATTGATCCCCATCGGCGTACTCTACAGCCAGGTATTCCCCTTCTGTGTCACCTAATTGGCGGTACACCAAGCCTGCAAATCTTCCGATCCCGTGATCTAAATGCACAACCCAATCCCCTTCATTAAAATCACTATAATCAAATTCAGGCGCTAAAGCTCGGTGGACAGGTCTCCTGCGGGGTTGAATCCGTCGCCAACCGAAGATTTCCCCATCGGAGAAAACATGGACCTCATTCCCTAATTCAGGCTTTAATATCCATCCACCCTCGATGTTGCCCTTAAGAAACGCTGGTTTTTTTAGAAGATTTGTGCGCTCCTTCCAAATTTCCTGGAGTCGAGCCGCCTGGCGGGAAACAATCACCAGATCCCCTCCGGATCCAAGAATCCCGGCAATGTGGGAAACAAACGATTTCAACTCTCCCCCAAAGCGTTGATTAGGGGAAAACATGCCTGCTAATCCGGGTTCTAGCACGGACATCACCGGTCCAAGTGAGATCGGGTTACGCTGCTCAAGGGTAGCAACAAGGTCAACCCAGGACAGATAAGGCAATGGAAACCCTTCCGGAAGAACCCCTTCCTGTTCATATACCTTACGCAAGGATTCTGCCTGACCAGAGATCTCAAGACTTGTTTCCTGCAGGAGTTCCTCATCATCCAAAAAAATAAGGGTCTCCTGCGGTATGTAATTCAGCAGAGTAGACACTTCCTGATGAAGTATAGGGATGTGGAATTCAGTAATTTCCCCTTGCCCCCTTGCCGAAGTATCAAGATGTGTTTCAGGCAATAAAAATTCCCTTGCCGGGGTAACTAACAAAGAATCAATAATTTCAATGGTCCTTTGATTTTCTGGCTCAAAACGCCGCAGCATTTCGATCTTGTCACCGAAGAATTCAATCCGGGTGGGAAATCGATCTCCGGGCGGCCAGATGTCGAGAATACCTCCCCGCCGAGCAAATTGACCCGGGGATGTAACTATGGCTGCAGTTTCATAGCCAATCTTGATCCATTCAGCTGCAAATGCTTGGGGAGCGTAAAGCTGGTCTACTCTGATTAACCGGGATGATTTCAGGAATTCCCGCCGCGGTAAGGTTCTGGTCATTACTCCCCGGATCGGAGATACCAATAAGGGGGGAATTTCTAATGAACTCGATCCTGGCATTAAAGATAAAGACAGCTGGGCGAGTACTCTTAACCGTTCCCGTCTGGTTTTCCTACTCCAGGCGATTTTCTCATAATATAGTGGATCCGGCTCTGGAAACAATTCCAAGTTCTGATCTGGCACCCAAAAATGCCATTCATCTTCCAGAACCAGGGCATGGTCAATCCTGTCTGTAATCAAGAGAATAGGGCGTTTCAGGGCAATCCTTAAGGCGGCAAGAACTGGCAGCCGGACAGATCTTGGCAATCCTAGCGGGACGGGTTTATTACCCAACTCGATTTCGGCAACCAGCGCCTGAAATGCAGGTTGGTCATGAATTCTACTAAGAAGTTCTTGCTGCATAGGAGTTATATACCTAGGGTGGACTCTGATTAAAAGTCGTCATGGCTTGATTGAGACCCAGCTCCACAAATGTGAGAATTGCATCGGAGGCCTGGTTAAGAATAAACGGGAGGTTTTCCGCTTCCTGATCAGAGAAATCCAGCAAAACATAAGAACTGACTGACATTCGACCAGGCGGACGGTTGATTCCAATTCGCAGGCGGGGAAACTGCTTGGTCCCCAATTCCTGAATTATTGATCGAACCCCTTTTTGCCCCGCATCACCACCATTTGGCCGCATCCTCAAAGTTTGGAATGGTAAATCCACATCATCATAAACAACCAGCAGGTTTTCCAGGGGAAGTTTATAAAAACGGACAAAGGAGGAAACAACTTTTCCAGATAAATTCATATAGGTCTGCGGTTTGATGAGGATCAGTCTATGGGGTTTGTATTTCACCGCAGTCACTAGTGCGTTCATTCTCATTCTAGAGAAGGAGGTTTCAAATCTTTCGGCCAGTTGATCGAGGACCAAAAACCCAATATTATGCCTATTATTACGGTATTCACGGCCTGGATTTCCCAATCCGACGACTAAAAATGGTTTTTGTCTTCCAAGCATTGTCTGATTTATCCCCTAAATCGCTTAAGGATTACCTTTCTCTATTTTTTATCCGCAAGTATACACCACCAAAGATAAAGACCACAAATACTAGGATCCCACTGATCAAAAGGATCCTGTAGAGAACCATCGACTCCAGAACTGCGGGATTATCGGGTAACGGTGTGGGAGTTTTAGTAGGATAAGTCCGTATTGTAGGCATAGGGGTCGACAGCTCCGCATCCCGGATTTCCTCCGGGGCGGGAGTTGAGGTTTCCACAGCTGTATTATTCCGGATCCTCAAATTCGGAATCAATTCAAAAATAGTTGCCCTACCTTCATAATCCGCAATCACGCGGAGATGATAATTTCCATCTGTAATCTGTGTGGTATCCCATTCCACTGTGAAAGAAGTCTGGGAACTCTCCTCCACCTCAGGGATGATATCGGCGATAAAAAACCAGGTCTCTGCACCCTCCCCGGCATAGCTGAAAGATAGTTTACCGGAGATCAATCCTTCTCCTCTGATCTTTCCTTCAATGAGTTCTACTCCCTGAAGTGGCTGTCCTTCTCTAGGGTTCTGAATAAAGATACTGGGAGAAATAGTAGGAGCCAGCGCAGCTGCCGGCTGAACCCGCTGGAAAATGCTCAGAACCAGAAGCGGACCAGATATTAAGAAGAAAAAGGACATTCTTTTCACGACCTTGAGTGTAGCATGGTGATGTTCGCTGGTCAAATGTCCTGTGAGGGAGTAAGTAGTAGTAAGTAAGTAGCAACTAGATATTGGATGTCTTTGAGTAGAGCGGAGAACAGCTTTCAGACCCTTCGGTCCACTCTCACGGCTCATTCAGTAGGGGTCCCTCGACTTCACTTTGAACAGGTCTGACATCTCATCAAAAATTCCCTAATATTGCATAAGATTCAAGGCTCCAAGGGAATGGTAGACACTCCCAGAAGACTAGTTATCGATTTTGTGAGGGAGAGCCCCTGAATATGATTATATTGAAAAAGATATGGTAAACTCAAGGGAGAGTTAGACCTGCTGTCATCAAGGAGAATCTGATATGGCCACTTCTAAAGCTGAAGAAATGGTTAAGCGCCTGAGAGAGATGCAGGCTGCGACACCTGAAATTGAAGCTTCGGCAGTAGTTTCAGTAGATGGACTAACAATCGCCTCAGCGCTTCCGAAAGATGTTGAGGAGGATCGAGTATCGGCAATGTCGGCCGCCATGCTGAGTTTAGGTGAGCGGATTGCATCAGAACTAAAAAGAGGAAGTTTGGACCAGGTTTATATTCACGGCGATGATGGATATGTTATTCTCTCAGCGATCGGCGAAGAAGCTGTATTGACCGCCCTTGCAAAGGAGCGAGCAAAATTAGGTTTGGTTTTCCTGGAGATGCGACGAGCCGCGGAAGATCTTAGTAAATATGTAGATTGATGAATAAATCACTAAACGTAGATAATTTCGCGGGGAGGTCTGGAGTCCAAGTCCTCCCCTCTTCATTTATAGAAGAAGAATCCGAGGAAGAGGATCCTAAACATTCATACCAGGGTTTATATTTCGAGGATATAAATGAAAACTAAATTTATTTTTCTTACAGGCGGTGTCTTAAGTTCTGTAGGGAAAGGAGTAACTGCTGCGGCATTGGGCAGGTTGCTTACGGAACGGGGATACAAAGTTGCCATCCAAAAACTAGATCCATATATCAATGTTGATCCAGGCACCATGAGTCCCTACCAGCATGGTGAGGTTTTTGTACTAGATGATGGTGCAGAAACCGATCTTGATTTGGGCCATTACGAACGATTTATCGATACCAGTTTAAACCAGGTCTGCAATGTTACAACCGGACAAGTATATGAAGAAGTGATCATGCGGGAAAGACGGGGAGATTATTTGGGCGGAACCATACAAGTCATTCCCCATATCACAGATGTCATCAAACGCAGGATCAGGCTGGTTCCCAAGACCACTGGAGCGGAAATAGTCCTGGTGGAAGTAGGCGGGACCGTGGGTGATATCGAATCCCTGCCCTTCTTAGAAGCCTTCCGGCAAATGAGAGGTGATCTTGGTAAGAAAAACAGTTTCTATATCCACGTCACCTGGCTGCCTTTTATCGGTGCCACGGGGGAATTAAAAACCAAACCTACCCAGCATTCCGTCCGGGAACTGAGGTCAATCGGTATCTCTCCTGATATGATTATCGCCCGCTCGGACCATCCGGTTCCTGAAGAGCTGCGGGACAAAATCGCCCTTTTCTGTGATGTGGATTTACAGGCCGTTGTGCCCATGGAAACTACAGATATCCTCTATAACATCCCTTTGATTCTGGAAGATGCGGCTGTAGGTGAGTTCATCTCCGATAGAATGAAATTAAAGAAACGCCAGGATCCCGACTGGAAATCCTGGAGAAAAATGGTCACTGCGATGCGGGAACAAAAACCAACTGTCAATGTGGCTTTAGTAGGCAAATATGTCGAACTTCAGGATGCGTACATGAGTGTTCGCGAAGCGCTGCAGCATGCTGGGACGGAAAATGGTGTGGAAGTAAAGATCACCTGGATCCACTCATCAAAACTGGAAAAAGACAAGGAGCTCTCTCTTCTAGAGGCTGTGGATGGAATTGTAGTGCCAGGCGGTTTTGGCGAACGGGGGATCGAGGGGAAAATAAACGCCATCCGATATGCACGGATTCAACAAGTACCCTACCTGGGGTTGTGCCTAGGAATGCAGGTAATGGTAATTGAGCTTGCCAGATATCACTTTGGTGAGGAAGGGGCCAACTCAACTGAATTTAATCCCTCTACTCCCCATCCTGTGATTGATTTAATGCCTGATCAGCGAGATATAACAGACAAAGGCGGGACTATGCGTCTCGGATTGTATCCCTGTCAGTTACAATCAGGTACCATCGCTGCCGAAGCATATCAGGAAGACTTAGTTCAGGAACGGCACAGGCACCGATTTGAATTCAACAATGCCTACAGGGATGAATTAAGCAAAGCAGGTATGGTCTTTTCTGGTTTATCCCCGGACGGCAACCTGGTTGAAATTGCTGAATTGAAGGACCATCCATTTATGCTCGGAACGCAATTTCATCCGGAATTTTTATCCAGGCCCTACCGAGCTCATCCGCTCTTTGCATCTTTTATTAAAGCGGTTATAAAACATGCTGGAAGATAAACACTAAGCCGATCTTGTGGTATTTATTAATCCCTTCTGATAGACTAAAATAGGCGGCGGAATAATCTTTAACACATTTGGAGAAAATCATGTACACAAAAATTGAGTCAATAACTGGCCGGCAAATCCTGGATTCCAGAGGCAATCCCACGGTTGAAGTGGATGTTGTGCTGATGGATGGCAGCCAGGGTAGAGCAGCTGTTCCCTCCGGGGCTTCGACAGGAATTCACGAAGCGCTTGAACTGCGTGATGGTGATAAGAAAAAATATGGTGGAAAAAGTGTTTTTAACGCAGTGAGTAATGTGAACAGCAAGATATTTGATGCTCTGGTTGGTGAGGATGGGACCCGTCAAAAGGAAGTTGACTCTATTTTACTGGAGCTGGATGGCACGAAAAACAAATCCAAACTGGGTGCAAACGCCATCCTGGGAACAAGCCTTGCTGTTGCCAAGGCAGCAGCCATTTCCCTTCAAATTCCTTTGTATCAGTACATTGGTGGCGTTTATGCGCATGTTCTTCCTGCCCCGATGATGAATATCCTCAATGGAGGAGAACACACCGACTGGCAGTCTACTGATGCCCAAGAGTTTATGATCATGCCGTTGGGAGCACCAACTTACTCCGAAGCTCTGCGCTGGGGAAGTGAAATCTACCATACGCTGAAATCTGTTCTTAAAGGTCACGGATATACTACCCTGGTTGGAGATGAAGGTGGGTACGCCCCTGCGTTGAGCTCCAATGCAGAAGCTGTGGAAATCATCCTCGAAGCCATTGAAAAAGCCGGATATCAAGCCGGCGAAGAGATCGCGATTGCTCTGGATCCGGCAGCATCAGAGTTTTACGAAGAAGATACCGGTTTATACAACCTGCGGACGGAGGGTAAAAAACTTTCCAGTGCTGAAATGGTAAATTTCTGGAAAGATTGGGTGGAGAAATACCCCATCGTATCCATTGAAGATGGTCTGGCGCAGGATGATTGGGAAGGCTGGAAATTGATGACGAAAGAATTAGGCGACAGAATCCAGATCGTGGGTGATGACCTACTGGTAACAAATCCCGATCGAGTCCGCAGAGGGATAAAAGAGCAGGCGTGCAATTCCCTGCTTGTGAAAGTTAATCAAATCGGCAGTTTGACAGAAACCATCGAATCCGTGGAGACCTGCCACCGGGCTGGATGGACGGCTGTCACATCGCACCGCTCAGGTGAAACCGAGGATAGCACCATCTCAGATCTGGCAGTAGGATTGAATACAGGACAGATTAAAACCGGTGCACCTGCCCGATCGGATCGGGTGGCAAAATACAACCAGCTGCTGCGTATTGAAGAGGAACTGGGCGATATGGCGGAATACGCAGGTTGGAAACCCTTCAGGAAATAAGACTACTTGGAATATAAGCGAGACGGATTCCTCCCAGGAGTCCGTCTCCTTGTCTTTAATTAATAAGATCCCTAATCCTGAGAGGATTAGGGATCGTGATATTCTTTTTATAACTCGCTTATCAGGGTCTCATCATCCAGATCATCAAGGTTGTCCAGTTCATCCAATTCTTTGATCTCCACGGATTGGACTGCTTCTTTGACCGAAATGTCCTCTCTGCGTTTTCCGGGCTCTGGCGTGCCACAATAAGGACATAAACTCCAGGGGAGTTTCATCGGACGATCGCAGGCTTGGCAATTCTTCATCAGCTTGGTGTGACAGTTTGGACATACGATCCAGTCTTCCGCTGTATGCCGGCCGCAGCCGGGGCAGGCTGAGCGTTCCTCAATGGCTTGGAGTAGGGCTTCTTCTTCCAGCATATGCTGGTATTCCTCTTCCATGGTTTGGGGCGGACGCAAAATCAAATAAACCACCAGCCCGGGTAAAAAAAGGACTGCCACTACCAGGACCGCCAGGATCCTCACCAAGAGATCTTTTGCCCTGGAGCGGATATCCCGGTAGGTCCAGACCAGCAGGCTGAGCCATAAAGCGGCCAGAAATGCCCCTCCCCAAGCGGCGGCGATTAAAAGAAAATTATTAAGAGATGAAGAATCAAATATCATCCAATTTCTCCTCGACCAGGATTATACCTTATTTCATTATTTCACATATCAGGGGGCCTCTCCAGCGCGAAAACTGAATCCGCTTGCCCTTTCCAGTTTTCTCCGGTATAACAGGGGAAAGTGGGGTTATTTATAAGGAGGATGAAATGGAGCGGGGATTACCATCCTATCGAATCAAAGACCTGGATCACAACGAAAGACCAAGAGAACGGTTGGCTAAAATGGGCGCGCATGTCCTGAGTACAGCTGAGTTATTGGCTATTCTGCTGCGGGTAGGCGTGGAAGGGGAAAACGCGATTCAGGTAGGCCAGCGCCTGCTGAAAGATTTTGACGGCTTAGGTGGATTACAGAGGGCAACCTATCCTGAAATCTGCGCCCAGCATGGAATTGGAGAAGCAAAAGCAGCTCAAATCAAAGCAGCCATTGACCTTGGAAGACGGCTTTCCGCGCAGTCGCCAGAGGATCGACCGATCATTCACAGCCCGGAAGATGCTGCTGACCTGGTACAGTACGAAATGAGCTCCTTGGAACAGGAGCATCTCCGGGTGATCCTGTTGAATACCAGAAACCATGTCCTGGCCATCAGAACTATCTACCAGGGTTCCTTGAACTCATCTCAGGTTAGGATAGGTGAATTGTTTAAACCTGCCATTAGGGAAAACGCGGCCGCAATCATTGTTATTCATAATCACCCCAGTGGAGATCCATCCCCCAGCCCAGATGACGTAGCGATCACCCGGGCAATCATAGAAGCCGGAAAGTTATTGGATATCCAGGTGTTGGATCACCTGATTATCGGACAAGGTCGATTTGTCTCTTTAAACAGAAGGGGATTGGGGTTTACAGAAGATTAAAGGGTAGTTCTGACTGAAAAACCGTGATACTCTCCAGTCCCTTCCAACCATTCCTCACGGACTGCGCTGACAACGGATGATCTTGATCCTCTCTGTAAAACATGTACTAATTGGATCAGTTTATCTCTTTCCCCCTCGGCAATCACCTCGACGGATCCATCAAGACGATTTCTCACCCAGCCTGTAAGTCCCAGATCACCGGCTTCTCCTATGACAAAATACCGGAATCCGACGCCTTGCACCCGACCCTCTACCCGGGCATGCACCCGATAATTCTGTCTCTCATTCATCGATTGGTATCCCATTCCTGTTCAAGCTGGTTTCCCTGATATTTACTGATGATAAAAATCCCCAGTAATACTAACAAGATAAACAGAACCCCACTAAGAATATAGATATACATCAGGTATTTTCCTCTGGAAAAAACATCCCGCTTCCATTCTTTTTCAAGCTCCTCAAGAGTTGTTCCCAGAGAAATTTCCACACCACGTTCACAGCTAACCCCCTGATCATAGGCATAAATCATCGCCTGAATACCTGTCACACCGTATTCCCGTTGAATGTAATCCAGTAATGAATCCGCTTGGGCATAAGAAAGCAGAGCCAGATCCGGATCAGCAGGGAAGGCTAGGCAAAGATGGGAAAACGGGATCAATCCCCTCTCTCCATAAGCTCTTTCCAGGATCAGGGGGTAATCCGGATGGGAATAGAATTCCATCCGGGATGCAATACCTTCCTTAAACCAGGCTGGAAGATACTTGTATTCATCCCCCATAAATCTATAAAGCAGGATGTGGGTGATTTCATGCGGAATCAAACGCTGGATCTCAAGGGATTGGTCAACCCCGGGTGGCAGGGAAACTACAACCGACCCCAACTCAGGATCCGCGTGTCCTCCTACCCAAGTCTGACCTATGCTGGTCAGGGTGGACTGTAATTCCTCATCTGAGCTGTAAACAAGAATATCTATAGGTTGATCACTAGCGGGCTGTTGGAGCAGCTCCAATACTCGATCATATCCGTTGTTGGCAGCGTCCAGGACTCCCTGTGCCAGAGTGATCTCTCCCTCATACCAGTAAATCATAAAGGGCTCTTCGATCAGTTCCTGCCAGTTAAAACGGTTATCCAGATAAGTAAAGGAATATGTGGGCGTCTCAACCTGATCCCCATTTTCCAGAATGATGAGATAGCTATAGGTAATAGATGAAAATGCTGGTAATGGTCTTTGGGCTAGATCATATACAAACTGGGCTTGGCCCGGCGAGATAATCAACACCTGACCGATAAAACCAGGGATTCCGGGGGCTTGAAGGACCAGATTAATCTCGCTGACTGGGATTTCGCTTTGGAGCCAGATTTGGAAGACAATTTCCTCCCCAAAAGTGTACTCCATTTCTTCTGACAACACCTCCACCTCCCCATCTGCCAGGACAGGCGGGGGGACTGAACAGATCAAGAGTAGAAATAAGAGAATAAGAAAGTAGAGAGGTTTTTTCATGGATGCAGATACAGGGTTGATTAATATTAACAGTGGTCAGCTGTTTTGAATTTGTAATAGATTTCGCTTATTCCATCCATAGATCATCATCCAGCTTAAGATCATCCCGATCATAATCGAATCCATCCTGATCAAGGTCAAATCCATCCTGACTATAATCCAATTTATCCCGATCATAATCAATATCATCCAGGTCATACTCATCCTGATCAGTAAATGGAAGATCAAACATAGCCAGATTTAGACCATCCTCCAGGAAATCCAGTCGTTCCAGAGCTTGCTGGATAAGTTCAGCTTCGTCCTCACTCACATCATCCTCGAGAAGTTGATGGATTGCCGGACCTGCTTCCTCGCCACCAATTTGGGACAGGGACCAGATGGCTGCGCCCCGGATTTCAGGGAGATCATCCAGTAAATCCAGAATAACTGGTACTGCGTCTTCAATGGTTAACTCCCCACAGGCGCGGACGGCTTCCAGCCGGACTTTGGGAGAAGTATGCTGAAGTTTGTCACAAACCAGTTCGCCGTAGTGATGATCAAGGGATCGGCCCATGGCGAATACTGCACTGGAGATCCAATCCTCAAGGTCACTTTTATAAGCATTAAGAATATGCTCCTGGACTTCCGGGCGGGAGGAATAACTGATGGCTTCCAGAGCCCGCTGTTGAATCTGGTGAGGCTGGTCGCTTTCCAGAATTCCCAAGAGTTTATCTTCTATTTGCTCTTTCTCCACAGGGTTGATTTTGTCCATTTCTCCCCGGAAGATATACTTACCCAGAACGGATGCTGTCACCGCCCGGACATCTATAAACTCTTCCTCGTCCAAGACAGATAAAAAGAAGGGGATCAAGTCATCCGTATCAAACACTTCGATTGCCCGGGTCGCAAAGAATCTCACCTGATCATCAGGATCCTTCAGGGCGAACCTGAAAATGGGTTCAAAAGATAGAAGATTATTGGTATCTGTCAGCTGTTCAAGATCCTCAATCAACCCCCTCCTCCGATCCACATTAACATCCGACCAGATTCCGGCCAGGTCAGATAGATTCTCCTGGTTGATATCCGATAATCTGTAAAGATTGAGGGGATCAAGAATCTGGTCAAGGTCCAGCAAAGCTGAAATGATCTCATCAAACGGTAATTCTTCCAGGGGAGATAAGAATTGTTCTTCCATCAGGGCAATTGAATAGGTGATGTGAAATCCAAGATATTAAAGTAGATTAACAACAGCACAACACTGATAAAACCCACCGCATTAACAATATTTTGTACCTGCTGGGACACTCTTTTACCAATTATCAATTCTGGCAGGACAAATAAGATCCTTCCTCCGTCCAGCGCAGGGATTGGAAGCAGGTTTAAGACTCCCAGAGATACCGTGATTGAGATCATAAACAGCAGCACATTTATGGTCGATGAAGTCCCGGGTAAAAGCTGCTGGTCCTTGGCGCCTGCATAGATATCATACATGCCCTTGTAGCCCACGGGTCGGCCAACTTCCTCGGCTGATCCTTGTATATAGGCAGCAGGCAATCTTAATACGGCAATGCTATGCTGGACAGTTGCAGAGATACTCAACGGCAGCGCCTGGAACCAATTGATATCTCTTACCGGGCTAGTCATAACAATACCAATTGCACCTTCATTTTCCGGCGGATTAACTCTTGGTATCAGCAATATCTGGTCAATCTTCTCATGCCGTTGGTATTCAATCAGGATTTCTTCACCCAGGTTGGCATAGATTTCATCCCTCAGCTCCTCATAACTTTCCACCTCGTTATCATTAATACTGAGGAGAAGATCACCGGGAAGAAGACCAGCTTGTTGGGCGGGCGAATTCTGAATGACTTCCTGTACCTCGATTATTGACATATCAGGAATGCCAAGTTGGCTGATTATAATTCCATAAATAGCAACAGCTGCTAGTAAATTCATAAACGGTCCCGCCAGGTACACACCAATTCGCACCAGGGGTTTAGCTGCTGCCAATCCGCCTTCAATATCAGGTTGACTTTCGCCGAGGGGTTTTACAAAACCTCCCAGGGGAACCCAATTCAGAGTGTATTCCGTGCCTTTGAATTCAAACAGCTTGGTTATTCTCGGGGGGAATCCAATCCCAAACTCTTCTACTTTCACACCAAATATCTGGGCAGCAATAAAGTGCCCCAGCTCATGCAGAATAATTAGAGCAGCCAGCACACCAATAAACTGTAACAGGTTAATTATCATAGTATTTTCCAAGATAGGTTTTGCTATCGTTCTGTTTTCTAATCATCGGACATTCGTAATTCAATTGTCCGGGGTTAAAAAAATTATACCCCAGAGATTTCTGGATCGAGAAGGTGGGCAGGACCACCCGGATGACATTCTAATATCGAATTAACACTCTCAAGAGCCCCCAGTTTTCCCTTTACTTTTCCTGCCTCAGCAGCCGGGCAAAGGACATGAACGTTGGGACCAGCATCAATTGTGAAACAAACCGGTAAACCATCCTTCCGCCAGGACCGCACAGCCCGTATAACTGCTAACGTTTCCGGAAGCCAGTAGTAAAGAGGAGGATTAGAGGTCATCATTACAGAGTGCATCAGGGTGCTGTCCTGTTCGACGATACCCGCAAATTGTTGAAAATCTCTCTCTAGAAGGGCTTTCCGGCAGATCTCCAACCGTCGATTTGCATCTTCCACTCTGATCTTCTGAAGGGGGCTGGTCTCGGCCAGCTGGTGGCCCTGGGACGAACCAGTTTCTTTATGCTCCAGGCTGACGAGGACGATCAGATCCACCAGATCCCAATGATCAGGATCGGCAATGGAAAAAGCAAAGGAAGAACCATGATCCTCACCCGCCTGCCATTCCACAAATCCTCCTGGGATGGATCGACTGGCTGAGCCGGATCCCGTCCGGGCCAGCTGGGAGAGTTCTCTCTCAGAGAGATTCAATCCAGCGGCGCTGCTGGCCGCACAGCTCAAAGCAGCGAAGGCGGAAGCGGAGGAGGCAATTCCAGTTCCAGTGGGGAAATTGTTCTCACTTTCCACCCTGGCAAAGAAATCAATTCCAGCCATTTTCCTGATCCGCTCTAACAGGATGCTAACCCGCTCCAGACTCGTCCCGCTCTCCAGACTCTCATTCAAGAATAAATGATCTTCCTTAAGGGTTGAATCAAAACTAACCCGTGTTTGGGTCTCCAATTCCTTTAAATTCATAGAGAGAGAGCTGTTGGATGGGATCCTTAACGCCTGATCCCTGTTTCCCCAGTATTTGATAAAAGCGATATTTGGATGGGCGGTTGCGAACGCAGTTGAATTCATAGAAAGCTCTTTGAGATTACTCGATAGGGAGGGTAAGGGTTGGGAATAAACAGCTTATTCCACCTTGCCAATTTTGGTAAAAATCCAGCGGGGTTGTGCCGCTGATTAGACTATGTCCTGAAAAACCCTCCAGGAAACGCTGCAACAATTCATTTTGATTGGGCAGCGGCAGCTGAGCGCACAGATCCCGGATAAAAAGAGCCTGGTTCTGTTGGACCTGAACTCGTTTTTCAGTCTCATAAGACAATCCAGCAACTTGATCGATGGTTAAGTTGTAGGCTCCCGGGTTGGTTTCCTGGAGAATCAACCCAATTTCAATCACTGCAGATGTATCCAGGATATAGATATAATTCCAGGACAAATTGCGGTCTGTCAGGATGCTTAGGAAGCGATTGGAAGGTTGATTGGGATCCTCCAGCCAAAATGCCCCGCGCAGGTTCAAGTCCCGCTGGAGACCATCCTCTGCCTGGGAAGGAAAGAGGGGGAAAAAAAGTTTTATGGCTATCGACTCGCCAGATCGACTCAACCAGACACCCTGAAGGAGCGGTTCCTTTTTCGACAAATCATCCACGAATATCAATAGCGTAAACGGTTCTGATGAAACAGGTTCCTCCTGCTGTTCTTCAAGTAGAACGGGGACAGGGGTTTTTTGGCCCATCTCCCTTGGTTCATCCCCATCAGCAAATAGAATCTGGCTGGCCTTGATCCCCAAGAACAGGAAAAGGCTGAAAGAAACAGCAAACAGGACCAGCATGAGTTTGGATTTCATAATCCTCACAAAACCGTACAAACTCCATCAGGATAAATGTCGCTGACAGGAAAATATAATAGCTTTCTTTGATTTGAATCATACCACTACCAATGATTTTATCGAATCATCACCTCAATACAATTCTGCAAATCCTAACCCAGAACCGAAGGGAAATTCTCCCCTACTTCACCTCTGGTCTTTTAAATCAAAACCGGGCTGGTTATCCCTCTTGTGCTAGCCAGTGAGGTGATAATCAGCCCGAATCTGTGAATTTAATAAAGAAGATTCTGCTGGGAATATTTTCCAGCAAACCGTTTTATTTCACAACTACCGCTAATAATCCCAGGAGAATTCCCATCGGAAATCCCACCAGAGACCAGGCCAGGTAGGGAGCAGCATCTTCCCGCATCTCCCACATCTCCCGGAAGCGAGGCAGCAGACCCCGCACAAACTCGGATTCATCCAGTAATCTAATGTGAAAACTCCACCAGGTATATTCAAGTCTCTCCAAAACAACTTTCATGCCCTACTCCTGTTCATTTTGAGGTTGATATCTTTTTGATCTTTCCCTTCTCATCAGCGACTGCACGCACAATGCGGTTGATTTTTTTCCCACCGGGACCAGAGACTTTTTTCTGGTAAATCAGCAGAGTATCCGATGATTTTTCGCCTTCCCGGGGGGTAATCTTGGGTTTAACACCCTTCAGATCCGGGTGTTTCTGATATACCTCTTGGGAGATTTTATCAATCAATTTGGACTGCAGCATATCCTACCTTCCTGTTTATTTCGAGAGCGGGGAGTTGGCGTATGCTCTCCTGCGCATGAAGGCGGGCACATCCAGCGGATCCCTTCCCATCTCAAATCGCTGGGGAGTTTCCTCCTCGATATCTTCCCCTTCTTTAACCATTTTCCTCGTGATTGGTGCTGGAGTCTCTCTTTCTTCTTTCGGAAAGGAACAGAAGACATCTTCAAAGGTAGTGGCGCCCAGACCGGTAACGATTAGATTTACCTGCACCTGTCCCTGGAGTCTTTCATTCTGAGAAGCGCCAAAGATCAGCTCCGCATCGGGGGGAATCTGCTCCTGTAAATAATTAAGCGCCTGTCCTATATCCGAAAGTGTTAAATCCATTCCAGCGGTGAAATTAACAATCAGCCCAGAAGCATTAACCAGTGAGATATCTTCCAGGAGAGGGTGATAAAGAGCCTGTTTGACCGCGTTAATGGCCTTATTTTCACCGGATGCCTGGCCTATACTCATAAGGGCACCGCCGCCCAATTCCATCATGCGTTGAATATGGGCAAAATCGACATTGATAATCCCGGGTTCAGTAATAAGCTCGGTTATGCTCTGCACTGCCTGGCGCAGCACATCATCTGCCAGGTGAAATGCTTCTGAGAGGGTGGCTTTTTCGGAGACCGTCTGCAACAGCCTTTCATTGGGGATCGTGATCAGGGTATTAACATGAGGCTGGAGTTTCATTAATCCTTCGGCTGCATTATTCTGGCGACCACCTACTTCAAAGGCAAAAGGTTTGGTGACCACGGCGATAGTAGCGATGCCCATATCCTTGGCAATTTGCGCGGCAACGGGAATGGATCCCGTCCCTGTTCCTCCACCCATACCGGCGGTTAGAAACACCATATCCGCACCTTCCAGGGCCAGGGCGATTTCACTTTTGCTTTCCAGGGCTGCCTGCTCCCCCACTTCTGGATCTCCCCCGGCGCCCAGGCCGCGGGTTAGCTGGGGTCCCAACTGGAGTTTCACCGGCGCCTGGCTGAAAGCCATCGCCTGGCGGTCAGTATTGGCAATAATAAATTCCACTCCAGACAGTCCAAAATGGATCATGCGATCGACTGCATTGCTTCCTCCACCACCCAATCCCATTACTTTGATAACCGGAGAATAGGGAGGATCTTCCCAATCTCTTAATCGCTGATCAAACACCTCTTCGTTAAGCATTGTGGTCACTCCTCTGACTTGAACCCGGAAAACCCGGGAAGCCTCTGGAAAATAATCTCATTTAGATTGCAGCCAATAAAGATGCAACTTTTGTACCATCTCCATCAATTCTCCTCACCATACAACCCTGGCTGCGGAGCTGGTTAATTTCCTCTTCAGTAAATAACTCTTCCCCACCCAGAACAGTGACCTGGTCCGCCCGAGTGGCTTCCTCGAGGGAAAATCCAATCGTGGGTTGATGCCGTTTAATAAAACTCCTCGTCACTTCCAGGTGCCAATCGGCAATCCCCCACTCAAAGGTCGGAAGCAGTAAATAATGTGAAAATCGAAAATCACCTGGGGACTTTTCTACTGTTTTCCGCTCACCATGCAGAAAATGATCCACGATGGGTTTGGCTCTGCCATTCGGATAAAACCAGCTGTGCTCCCCCGCACAACAACTTTCCTCTGCTGTCAGGACCCAGAAAGCGCCGCCCAGGACTTGTTCCGGTAATGGTTTCATTCCCTCCATCTCCTGGCGGGAGATCAAATTAACACCCTCCAGCAGGGTTTGAGGTAGATCCTGATTATCATGCGCCGGACCTCGAATCCCCAGCATAAGCAGGGGAAGTTTCTTTTCCAAGATTGTTTCCGATATGGTTAGATACCACTCTGCAATCCGGAAACAACGTTGATCTTCTGAGCTCTCCGGTGTGTCATAAGGCTGTGTATCCGGCCAGTTTTCTGGTCCGCCAACACCCCATGAGAGAGGTTTTCCATTTAACCCTGCATAGGCACTAAGCAGGAGACGTTCCAGCAGCGGTTTGGATGCCCGACGTTGGATCCCATCCAGGCAGCCGCGGAGAAAGGTCGTATCCCAGTAATCCCCCCCCGGTTCCAGGGGCGGAAAGACGGGCATCAATCCTACCGCTACCGCTGCTTCAGCCAGGGGAAGAAAACCATCCAGGAAACGTTCGGTAAGATCGGGGTGCGCCCAGGATTCAACTCCCCAGCTTTCCTGCAAGTTGGGTCGGTCAAATAATATGGCATATTTCACACCCCATTTCTGATAAGTCTCAAACAATAAAATCATCTCATCTAGAATAGGGAGAACCTCAGGACTGAGTTGAAAATGAAGCACAGGTTCAATCCCCTCTTCCTTTAATCGGGTGATAAAGAATTCCGGAATAGCCCTACTGACCGGTGCCTGAAGGACAACCCAGGTTGCCTTAAATGCTTTTAATTTGGGCAACCAGAGAGCCAGATCTTTCTCAGAGTAGTGGTCACAGTCCGGGCGATAATGAAAGCCGACTTTTTCCATAATTATTCTCTACTTTCCAGGTTAATTTCAGGATACTTCCTTTTAGATGCAAGGTTTATGCCAGCAAAGGTAATATTGAGAAGCGCTGGAAAGTGTGACAGCGATTGAAAAAAATCTAGTGCTATAATGCGGGACATGAAGAAGATCCTGATCACCGGGGCAACAGGATTTATAGGCAGAGCTCTCACCCGTCATCTGTCAGAAACCGATTTCCAGATTAAGGTGTTAATTCATCCTTCCCAGAAATCCCCCGATCTGCCGAAAGGCATTGCAGTGGAAGCTGCCGTATCGGGGTTAAATGATCAACGCGGTTTACGAGCCGCTTTGGCCGAGGTGGATATCCTCTACCACCTAGCCAGCCAGGAAGCCCTGGGGGCGAGAGGTAACTTGCTGGAAACGGATATCCAGGGTACCAAAAACCTGGTAGAAGCCGCCCAGGAGTCCGGGGTGGATCGGTTCTTTTTCCTCAGCCATCTTGGTGCGGACCGGGCTTCAGCTTACCCGGTCATGACCGCCAAAGCCATTGCAGAGGACCATATCCGTAAGAGCAACCTGGATTACACTATTCTGCGCACTGCCCTGGTGTACGGACCCAATGACCGCTTCACCACCAACCTGGCGCGACTGATCCGTTCGGTTCCTCTGATATTTCCTCTACCTGACGAAGGAGATACCCTGCTGCAGCCCCTCTGGATAGAGGACCTGGCCAATATCCTACTCTGGTCCCTGGATAGCGAGGGTACAAGACGGCAGCTGTATGAAATTGGTGGACCAGAACAGCTCACTTTCCGGGAGGTGGTCAGCACAATCCTGGAAGCTATGGGCAAAAAACGCTACCTGCTGCCAGTTAACACTCCAGCGATCCGGTTTGCGACTGTGCTGGCAGATTACCTTTCCATCAATATTCCTACCAATATTTTCTGGCTGGATTACCTGGCGACCAACCGCACCTGTTCTCTGAACTCAGTGTCCCATACCTTTAACCTGCTTCCCAGCCAATTT